>JBGCFA010000050.1:0-2536 GCA_045106675.1 Bacteroidia bacterium | reverse complement strand
CCTGCAACTAATCCTATATCTTGAATTACTTAAGCACTAGCTTTCTACTATATGCAACTCACGATACGCGGCCTCTCCAAGACTTATCCCAATGGAACTCAGGCTCTCAAAAACGTTGATCTGGATATCACTAACGGCATGTTTGGCCTCCTCGGCCCCAATGGCGCCGGTAAGTCAACCCTCATGCGGACCCTTGCTACTTTGCAAGACGCTGACGAGGGGACTGCCCAAATGGATGGTTTGGACCTACTTGAGCAAAAAGACGAACTCCGCAAGATATTGGGCTATCTTCCCCAATCATTTGGGGTCTATCCTGATGTCAATGCGGAAGATATGCTGGACCACTTTGCACGTCTCAAAGGCATCCACAATCGCTCCGAACGCAAGGAAACGGTCCAAGCACTCTTGCAGCAGACCAATCTATATGAAGTTCGTCGTCGCAAGGTAGGCGGATTTTCAGGCGGTATGCGACAACGTTTTGGCATCGCTCAGGCTCTCTTAGGTAATCCTAAATTGGTAATTGTCGATGAGCCTACGGCTGGGCTAGATCCAGCAGAAAGACACCGATTTCACAATCTACTAGCTGAGATTGGTGAAAATATCATCATCATCCTTTCGACTCATATTGTTGAAGATGTGAGCGACCTCTGCCAAAATATGGCGATCCTCTATCGAGGCGAAGTCATAGAAGCAGGCGTTCCGCTGAAGCTGATGGAAAAAGAGGAAGGCAAGATTTGGACTACTGTCATTGATAAAGCAGAGTTGAAAAAATATCAAGCTGATTGGAATGTGATCTCCTTCCGTCATTTTGCGGGGAGGATCGTGATTCGGGTGTATCATCCTCATAAGCCTAGTCCCGTCTTTGACGCCACTCCTTCTGGGCTAGAAGATGTCTATTTTGCCCGCACCCTCGAAAAAGAAGCCACCTACGCTCAAGTCTGATCCCTATGCTGAAAGATATATTTCTTTTTGAAATCCGTTATCGACTGCAGCGACCTTCCTTTTATGTTTATGCTGCCGTAATGCTACTGACTGGCATCCTCTACGGGGCTATCCTCGCGGGTGCAATCGGAGTCGAACAATCGCAACAACTTACGGGTGGTGGACAAAATTTGGCCAATTCCCCCGTCAACCTGCACGTAATTATTGCCTCTGTGGCGCAAGCAATCGGTACTTTTGTCATTGCCGCCTTTATGGCCGTGCCAGTCTTTCGAGACTTCAAGTACAATGCCCATTCGATCTACTTTACCAAGCCGATCAATAAGGTCAACTACCTACTAGGGCGTTATTTAGGCTCCTTGGTGATTGTCCTCGTATTGTTACTTTTCATTGGTTTAGGTATCGGCATTATGATGCATTGGCCTTATGAGGAGCCGCCTAAACTAGGGCCTTTTAATCTGATGCATTATCTGTGGCCTTATTTAGTCTCAATCGTGCCTTATACGATCTTGTCAGGCTCGATCTTTTTTGCTTTGGTGTCGCTAACGCGCAACGAACTATTGATTTATCTCAATGCCATTATCCTCTTGGTATTGTTTTCTGTGGCGGCTCAAGCTGCTAGCTCCATTGACAATCCGATCATTGCGAGCTTGATTGATCCTACCGGTGGGGTAGGACTGACTAAGACGATAGAGTTTTGGTCCGTGGCCGAACGCAATACCCAGCTAATCCCGTTCTCTGCCTCGGTTGGATGGAGTATGTTACTTTGGCAATTGGTCGGGATCGGTATTATGGTTTTTACCTTCTTCAAATTTAAGCTGAGCTACGCCAAACCCAATCTGATCAAGTCCAGTAAAGCTGCGGTGGCGCAAAGTTCACCCGCTTCTGCTCCTATTGAATCAGGCTTCAATCTGCCGAGTACGAGTCTGACTTATAGCTTTAAAAACCGTTTTGATCAGTTCAAGATGCTGATGGGGATGGAATTGAAGCGCCTCGCTAGATCGCCTATCTTTTGGGTGATTATTGGGGTTTCAGTGCTGTTTTTAGGCTTTACCCAGCTCGCTAATGAACTCACGCAAGTCTTTGGTACGCCTACCTTGCCAGTGACTTACAATATGATCGACAATATCTTAGGAGCAATGCTCTTATTCATATTTGCGATTTTGATCTTCTTTTCTGGGCAAACTATCTGGCGCGACCGCGATAGTAAAATCAATGAGCTTTATGATGTGATGCCGGTGCCCAATTGGCTCAGCTTTACCAGTAAATATCTTTCCCTTGCCGTATTACCCTTTTTGATTTTGGGCTTGGGGATCATCATTGCGATCATCATCCAGCTTGCCAATGGCTATACCCGTATCGAACTAGATGTGTATCTCAAGATGCTCTTTGGTTTCCAGATGATCAATTTTCAGTTGTTTTTGGTGCTCTGTCTGATCGTCCAAGTGCTTAGCTCTAATAAGTATCTAGGCTTTTTTGCCAGTGTGATCATCTTCTTTTTCTTTGGTCAGATTTTGTCCTTGCTAGGTGTCGAAGAAAAATTGTTTCGCTTCATGTCTGGCTACCAACTGACCTATTCTGATATGAATGGCTTTGG
>JBGCFA010000005.1:0-26184 GCA_045106675.1 Bacteroidia bacterium | reverse complement strand
GTACTCTTCCTCCAAGCCTACATTATCATTCGCCCAATCCCCATGTTCCTTTTGATGAACTCAATCTTCAGGTTCAAAAGGAGAAAGAACCTTGGCCGACTGTCCCTGGTCCAGCTATTGCAGGAGTTAGTTCCTTTGGTTTTGGTGGAACCAATGTACACCTAGTAATCGCAGAAGCAGCTGCCAGTCAGGGAGATGAGCCGAAAACTGGAGAACTCCTTCCAAAGGACGCTTCTTGCCATCTTTTAACTCTTTCCGCCAATGGTTCTGAATCCCTGCAATCCCTTGCACATGGATTCCAAAAACTAATCACATCAAATAAATCCCTTAACATCAGAGATTTATGTCAGGCTGCCAGCCTAAGACGGAGTCAGTATGATTATCGTTTATCCCTAATTGGCCATTCTGGGCAAGAATTGAGCGATGGCCTTCAAGCTTTTCTGAATGGAGAGCCTGATCCTAATCTGATAGGTGAGGGTATGATTCCGGATCGTCAACCGAGACTCACTTTCGTGTTTTCCGGACAGGGAGGACAATGGGTTGGCATGGGCCGTGAGCTGATACAAAAAGAAGCGGTTTTTTATCAGACGATTGAACGGATTGATCAAGAAATCCAGGCCCATTTTGAGTGGTCCTTAATCGAAGTCTTGCTTTCTGAAGCAAGCGAATCAATGTTGGAAGAAATCGCGTTCATCCAGCCTGCAATTTTTGCTATCCAAGTTGCACTTGTTGATCTCTGGCGATCATGGGGAATTACACCTGACGCAGTGATTGGACACAGTATGGGAGAAGTTGCCGCCGCACATGTGGCCGGGATATTGAGTTTGGACGAAGCCATACAAGTAATATGCATTCGCAGTCAGCACCTAATGGAACTTAGAGGAAAGGGGGCGATGTTAGCGACTGAGCTAACAAAGGAACAAGCCCAAGAAGTGTTAAAAGGATACGAAAATGACATCTCGATAGCCGCCAGCAATGGTCCTACCTCTACAGTCTTGTCAGGTGATCCGGCAAAATTGCGAGAGATTATGGACATCCTTGAGCGCCAAAACCTCTTTTGTCGTCTAGTAAAAGTTGACGTTGCTTCGCATAGCCCACAAATGGATCAGTTGCGACCTGCTTTAATAAAGAAATTAGCTGATCTCATGCCCGAGACTGCAAAGATACCGATATATTCTACTGTAACAGGTGGTCGGGAAGATGGGACTGCTTTCGACGCCAATTATTGGGTGGACAATCTCAGAAAACCCGTTTTATTCACGGACGCCATCGGCCAATTATTGGAAAGCGATCATTCCCTTTTTATTGAGATGGGGCCTCATCCTATTCTACTCAGCTCCATACAACAATCTGCTCAAAACCATAAACAGGAACTCATTTTACTTCCTTCCATTCGCCGCGAAGAACCAGAACAAGAGATTCTGACTAAAAGCCTTGCATCGCTATATATTCAGGGATTTTCCATTGCATGGGAACGCCTATATCAGGAGCCTATCAAGTATGTTCAGTTGCCCCCCATTTCATGGGAACGCCAAAGATATTGGGTGGATACTCCTTCATCTGCATCGCAGAACGCTTGGCAACATCCTTCGGAAAATGCTTTGAAAATACATCCTCTGCTGGGGAACCGCATCAGTCTTGCGAATTCGCCTTCGACTTATGTCTGGCAGACCGTATTTGACCTTGATGTTCTTGGGTATCTGGAAGATCACCAAATCGAAGCGGAAATTGTGCTTCCAGCAGCTGCTTATATTGAAATGGCCCTGCAGGTCGTGAAAGAAGTCCATTTAAGCCATTCGCATACAGTTTCGGATTTTGTCTTCGAACAAAAGATGGGTTTGCAAAAAGGGAAATCAAGATCTATTCAATCACTCTTGACTCCTGATGAAAAAGGTGATTTTTTGTTTAGCGTTTACAGCCAAACTTCCACCAAAGACAACTGGACCCTGCATGCATCCGTTACCTTCCAACAGAAGCAGGAAACCCTTGATTCTCAATTGGGTAGTGGGAATCGAGTGCTTCTGGACATGCAAGGCGCTAAGTCAGTGATAAAGGCTGAAGACCTATATCAAAACTACCAACAAAGAGGCATTCAATATGGACCAGCTTTTCGTGGGCTGCAAAAGGTCTGGAATAATGACCGCGAATCAATAGGTCAAATAGAGTTAGCGCCCTTTTTGCAATACGACAGTAAAGATTATCAAATACATCCCGCATTACTGGATAGCTGTTTACAGGTTTTGGCGGCAAGCAATATCACTTCAGCAGAAACGGATCTTTACATTCCCATTGGTTGCCGGGAAATTCGATTTTTCTCTCCACCTATCGGAACGATTTGGAGTCAGGTCTCTCTGCAAACTGAAACGTTTGCCGAGGCAGAAAGTGTAGAGGCTGACATTAGGTTATTTGATGAGCATCATAAGCTCATCGCTGAAATACTTGGTTTTCGCCTGCAAAGAATCGTTCGACGCAGACGGCAGCAGCTTTCGCAGGAAGATAATTATCTGTATCAATTAAAATGGCAAGTCGATAACACATCCAGTGCGCCCTCGTCTGGTTCGGATGAAAAAAAGAACTGGTTGATTTTTGCAGATGATGCGGGTATGGGTGAAGCCCTCGCAGAGCAATTTGAGGCTGTTGGTGATCACTACCATGTATTGCCCGCTAAGGAGATGGCCCATTTATCTGAGGAGGCATTTCTAGAAAAACTCGAAATGCTTCTGACTGAAATCTCCTCGCCTTTTTACGGAATCGTCCACCTTTGGAGCCTTTCCATTTCTCCACAATCATTAGATGACAAGCGAGCGATGGAAGTACTTGGCTGTAATAGCGTCTTGTACTTGGTTCAGGCCTTGGCCAAACGCTTTGCTGGTTCACCGCGTTTATTCCTCCTTACCCAAGGGGCTCAGGCTGTAGCAGAAGGAGAGGCAATAGCCGTAGAACAGTCTCCTTTATGGGGTTTGGGCAAGGTGATCAGCTTCGAACTACCCGAACTCAAATGTGTTCGCATTGATCTTGATCCCCAGCAAAGTAAGGCGGATGCAATTCCCCTGCTTTATCAGCAAATTTCCAGAGATAATGGCGAAGATCAAATCGCCTTCCGTTTCGACAAACGTTATTTATTGAGGTTGTTACCCTTTAACGAAATTACACCGTCGGCAATGTCTGCAGTTCCATTTCATGGGAATAGTAGCTACCTCATCACAGGAGGTTTAGGAGGATTAGGACTCTCCACGGCAAAATGGATGGTACAAGAGGGAGCTAGACATCTGATTTTACTCGGCCGATCCGAACCTTCTCCTTTAGCTGCTCAGGTGGTTGAGCAAATGAGGAAAGATGGGGTAGAGGTAATGATTCGGGCAGCAGATGTCGGCGATGAGGCCCAGGTGAAAGCGGTGTTTGATGAAATCAATGCCCAAATGCCTCCATTGAGAGGGCTTATCCATGCCGCAGGTGTCCTAGATGATGGTTCTTTACTCAATCTCAATCAGGAGCGGATGAAAACAGTCATGGCACCAAAAGTAGAAGGCAGTTGGAACCTTCATGAAGCAAGCATTCATCTGAATTTGGATTTCTTTGTTCTTTTTTCCTCTGCGGTTTCTGTCTTGGGAGCTCCGGGACAAGGCAATTATGCTGCTGCAAGTTCCTATCTGGATGCAATGGCCTATTATCGTCGCAGTTTGGGATTACCAGGCATCAGCATCAACTGGGGCCCGTGGGCGGAAGTAGGACTGGCTGCTGAAGCAACTCAAAGACTGGAAGAACAAAACGCTTCTACTCAACATCTCGTCAAGGTGATAAATGTTGAGCAAGGCTTAGAAATCCTTGAACTACTATTGACAGAATCTACTCCACAAGTTGCAGTCTTGCCCTTTGATTTGAAAAATTTGTTAGCGCTTTATCCTGCTGCTGCTGGCATGCCCTTCTTTGCGGAAGTGGGAGGGCGTGATACTCATGTGGCCCGTCTTTATGCGAGACCCAAACTGCGACAAGAATATGTTGCACCCCGAAATGAGATTGAACTTAAACTGGCAGAGCTCTGGCAGCAAACCCTTCATATTGATCGGGTAGGCGTGAAAGACTCCTTTTTTGAACTTGGCGGAGACTCCGTTCTGGCTGCACAAGTGCTGGCCTTGGCTCGAAAAACCTATGGCATTAGTATCAATCCGCATGACGCCTTTCAGGCTTTTACGATTGAACGTCTCGGGGAATTGTTAGAGGCAGAAATCTTAAAACAGATTTCAGAAATGAGTGAGGAGGAAGCACAAAGACTGCTTTCCGAATAAAAAAATAACCGAAGATGGAACTCTCTCCTGCGAAACGTGCATTATTGGAAAAGTGGCTGAAAGGACAACAATCAAAAAAAGATGAGCCTGAGATTCCACGCCGCCCCCTTGATGGTCCGATCCCGCTTTCTTTGCCCCAACAAAGGCAATTGTTTCTTGAATTATTAGACCGGGGAACCGCCGTTAACAATCTCTCGATTTTGATTGAGATGCAAGGGAAACTGGATCTGCTCGCTTTGGAGCAAAGTGCCAATCAGATTTTGGCTCGCCATGCAGTTTTGCGTACTAGTTTTGTACTAGGGATGGGAACACCTGTTCCAGAAATCAGAGATGAGATTCTTCTCAAGATACCCCTCATTGATTTACAAAAACTAGAATTGTTTGAACGGGAAAAAGAAGCCATTCGTTTGGCCGAGAAAACAGTTCTACAGCCTTTTGAATTGTCTCAAGCACCCTTAATCCGCATCAAACTTTTCAAATTAGACAAGGAGAAATACCTTTTGCTGGTTATGGCTCACCATACTGTAGCCGATGGCTGGTCTTTGGGCGTATTTCTCCGAGAGTTGATGGCTTTTTACGAGGCAAGCACCTCTGGAAAGGCCGCGAAAGTCTCTCAATTGTCTATCCAATACGCTGACTATGCTCATTGGCAAACCACTGAAAAACGAAGGGATCAGCTACAATCATCCCTTGCTTATTGGAAAGAAGCCTTGAGTGGAGAGCTGCCCATATTGGAATTGCCAACAGATAAGCATCGAGGCAGCCGACAATCTTTTGCTGGAGGCACTCATCGTTTTGTGCTTTCCAAAGCGCTAACAAAAGCCCTAGAAAACTTAAGCCGGCAGGAAGATGTTACCTTGTTTATGACCTTGCTAAGTGGTTTTTACATTTTGCTCCATCGTTACAGTGGGCAAGATGAAGTGTTGGTTGGTACACCTGTGGCAAACCGCAATTTCTCCGAGCTAGAGCCTTTGATGGGAGTTTTTATCAATACGCTCGTTTTGAGAACGCAACTTTCAGGTGATTTGAATTTTCGTGCATTACTCAAACAAGTAAGGAAGCTTACTACCGATGCCTATGCTCATCAGGATTTACCTTTTGAAAAACTCGTCGAGGAACTAAGACCCAAGCGCGACCTGAGTCGAACGCCACTTTTTCAGGTAGTGTTTAACCTACAAAGTTCGCCTTTGCCTAAGCTTGAGCTCGAAGGTATGGAAACACGCTTTGTAGAAATTGACAGGGGAGTGTCTCAATTTGACCTGACCTTATTGATGTCTAAGACTGAAGGAGAGTGTTTGGCCACCGTTGAATACAATAGCGATATATTCCAAGCTGAGACGGTTAGCAGAATGTTTGATTCATATCAACTACTACTTCAAAGTGCTTTGACCGAAGTCGATAGGCCTATTTCCAAATTATTATTGGCTCCTCAGCAGGAGATGGACCGACTTGTTTATGGCCAAAACCAGACAGCATTTGATTTTCCTCGTGAGAAATGTATGCATCAGCTCTTTGAGGCTCAGGTAGAAAGTACGCCAGATGCGATTGCTGTTGTTTACGATCAGAATCAATTGACTTATCGCGAGCTTAACCAACGGGCAAATGCACTGGCAAAGAAGCTACTAGATTTGGAACTGGGCTCTGATCTACGGGTCGCTATTTTGATGAATCGGTCATTGGAAACGATTGAGGCACTATTGGGGGTACTCAAAGCAGGAGCATGCTATGTGCCTATTCATACCTCTTTCCCAACTGAGCGTATCCAGTTTGTGCTCAAAGACAGCGGTACGCAAGTTTTGTTGACTAATATTGATCCTGGTCCATTAGAAGAAGACGTCCATCTTATCCAGTTAACTGATGAAGCGTTGCCTTCAGAAAAGGTATTCCCTAATCCCCAGACCCATACTAATCCAGAAGACCTTGCCTATATCATCTACACCTCTGGTTCAACGGGAAAGCCTAAAGGAGTAATGGTCAATCATTCATCATTGGTAAACTTCCTTTGGTCTATGCGTAAAAAACCGGGGATGAAGCAAGAGGATGTGCTGCTAGCCTTAACCTCTATCTCTTTTGACATTGCTGCTCTGGAGTTATATCTGCCGTTGATTGTCGGAGCAAGGGTAGTAGTCGCCAGCGAAAAGATGAAAAATAATCCTATGTTGATCGGAGAAGCACTCGAAGAGCATCAGGTGAATGTCATGCAGGCCACACCGGCTACATGGCAACTATTGCTAAAAACAGGCTGGACGGGCAAAATCGGCCTAAAAGCTCTTTGCGGTGGGGAAGCCTTATCTAGGAAGCTGGCCGATAAGCTTTTGGACCGAGTGGGTAGTTTGTGGAATATGTACGGACCCACTGAGACCACCATTTGGTCTTCAATCAGCCTAATTCAAAAAGACGCTAGCCCCATCTCAATCGGCCAGCCAATTGGCAACACTCAGCTTTACGTATTGGATCGCAATTTACAAGCCAATCCAGTAGGCGTAGTGGGAGAATTACTCATTGGAGGCGATGGTTTGGCAAGAGGATACCTGAATCAAATTCAATTAACCGATGAAAAATTCATCCCTGATCCCTTTCGTTCTCAGAATGAGGCACGATTGTATAAAACAGGTGATCTCGCCCGCTATTTGGCAGATGGTTCCATAGAGATCTTGGGACGGATGGACGACCAATTGAAGATCAACGGTCATCGTATGGAATTGGGGGAGATTAGCACGGTGCTGACCGAGCATCCTTCTGTGCACAACGGAATCGTTATCCCCCAAACAGAAAAATTCGGGGAAAAACGATTGATCGCCTACTATGTTCCAAAACAAGGGACTGAGCCCGATGGGGATGAATTGCGTGATTTTATGCGAAAAAAACTGCCCCCCTATATGATACCTGTGTTTTTCATTCAGCTGGAAAGCATGCCTTTAAATTCCAGTGGGAAGATTGATCGTAAAGCTTTGCCCTTGCCCGACAGCAGTCGTCTACTTTCGGACTTCGTAGCTCCCAGAAACGAGGAGGAGCAAATTCTAGCAAAAATTTGGCAGAGTGCTCTTGAACTGGAACAACTTGGGATTCATGATAACTTTTTTGACCTTGGGGGAGCTTCCATTCAAAGTCTTCAGATAGTAGCCAAGGCCAATATGTATGGATTTAAACTCCAGGTGGAGCATCTTTTTGAATATCAAACCATCGCGGAATTATCTGCTTTCCTGAAGGACGAATTACAATAAAGGATAGTTCCAGTGTTGAATAAAAGGTCCAAATCTATTAGAAACCATCTCCTTTTCGGCAATCGGTAGTTCGTGTTTTAAACGCACATAACTTTTTTGCCCATCTATATAGGATTTCATTTTGCTTTCGATATATCCGAAATCATCCAATTGAAGGGTTTCGTATATCTTTCGCATGTTCAAAATCGGCTGTTCAATTAAATCCTGGTAGGGCATTTCTATTAATTGACCCGCTGGAATCAGGTCTTTTTCTGCTAAATAGCGATCCATGATTTTGGCATAGGTCTCTAGAATAATCTCATTGTTGTCAACAGATTTGGTGTCTCCCATGGTATAAATCTTGTTTGCGACTTTCCAGAACCGCTGATTAGAGGCAAATACCTCATATGGATTCCGATGCATGAGGATGAATTTTGCATTTGGGAACATTGAAAGCAAAAGTTTGATCCTTGCCGTATTGGGAGGGCTTTTTAGGATCAATTGTTTTCCCTTACTCGCCAATGAGATTTTTTTGAGCAGAAATAAATAATCTGCTTTCCAACCTTCTATTTCAGACTGAGGAATGTTTTCAAACAAGACGTATTTATGGAAATGTTCCAGCATGATCTTGGGGAAGAAATATCCCCATTGTGCTCCTCTTGGATTTAATGCGGTCGTCATGGCAGCATCGTCTTCTCCCGGATACCGGAACGACAAACGTATGCGGTGGACGTGGTCCTGGATGTTGAAAAAACGGCATATGAATTCTAATATCGGTGAAAGTATCTTTTCACTACTTAGCATTATTTCAGGCAGAATCATCTGGAAATTGGTGTGGTATCCGAGACGATCATCTTGTGTCAAAAACTGATGCATGAAGGAAGTCCCACTGCGGTAAAATCCGAGAATGAAAATAGGGTCCTCGCTAATGCTATGTCGCTCGACTTTCTGATTGTGAGTCAGTTCTGCCCAACGCAGGGGCTCAAATAGAATAGTTTTAATCAACCAGGAGGGTACATTTTTGAGTCCTTTGAAGGAGATTCCTCCATTATTATAGACAGTTTTTAGGAAGGTAAAAAAGGGCAAGGGGAAAAGGTGATTCATAAAATGTAGAGATTCTGGTTATTACCAATATACGGATATCATTTAATGCCTAAGCAAACAGTGAACATGATTTCAGCTTGTTTGGGATTCTGGAATTTAAATTTTGTGGTGATACTTTATTCCTGAGCCAAGTGGAGAGTATTTGTTGAAAAGTCATATATTGAAAATAGTAATACTCCCATCATTTGAACAATATATATTGAAATAGAAGTTGTCTAACGGAACTCAAATACGTGAATACGTCTTGCCTTTCCTCTTTTTTCGTAGTCATTCTGAGCGATAGTCGAAGAATCTAGATGGGAAAGTGTTCCGCGAAGCGGAAAACGAGTCCTAAGATGCTTCGAATTCCTCAGCATGACCTGAGAATTTATGGAATTTGTTTTGGGTTAGACAACTTCAGAATATGCATGCAGGTCCCAGGCATAATAGGGCCCAATGAGACTTGTTCTGAAAGTCATTTTATGCCTATAGCGTTTCGAATCTTCTGTAAATATTCCTACATGGCAAACAAACACTCAATCTCTCACGATCTGTATCCATTTGAAAGCCATTATCTCAAGATCGGCGGTCATAGTTACCATTATATTGACGAAGGGAAGGGCGATCCAGTAGTGCTATTGCATGGCAATCCGTCTTGGTCTTTTTATTATCGCGAACTGATCCCAAAACTTTCTCCCCATTATCGCTGCTTGGCTCCGGATCACATTGGTATGGGCTATTCGGATAAACCAAGTGA
The DNA here is from genome assembly GCA_045106675.1 of Bacteroidia bacterium. Classification (GTDB taxonomy): domain Bacteria; phylum Bacteroidota; class Bacteroidia; order J057; family J057; genus JBCAWW01. The sequence continues at coordinate 16,855 of JBGCFA010000005.1, read as the reverse complement.
TGATGCCTACAGCTACACCTTGCCTCAACGAGTCAAGGATCTGGAGGAGTTCCTCGAAACCAAAGGCATCACTGAAAACATTACCCTGATTGTTCACGATTGGGGTGGGATGATAGGCATGAGTTATGCTCGTCGGCATCCGGAAGCCATCAAAAAGATCGTATTGCTCAATACTGCAGCTTTCCATCTTCCGGAGGGCAAAAGTTTTCCTTTGACTCTTTGGTTTACCCGGACCCTGCTGGGAGCCTTCTTTGTTCGGGCTCTTAACAGTTTCAGTGCAGGCGCAACAATGATCGGCGTTAGCCGGAAAAGAATGCCTTCTGAAGTCCGTCAGGCATATTGCGCGCCCTATAATTCATGGCAAAATCGTATCGCAACCCTCCGTTTCGTGCAAGACATCCCTCTCAAAAAAGAGGACCCTTGGTACGATTATATAGTAGACTTACAAGATCACCTTCATTTGTTTCAAAATACGCCAGTTCTTGTTGCCTGGGGATTGAAAGACAATGTTTTTGATTTTCACGTCCTCAACAAATGGATGGAATATTTGCCCGATGCGAAAATACATCGTTTTGAGGATTGCGGACATTATGTTCTCGAAGATGCTCAGGAAGAGATCGGAGAACTAGTAATTGATTTTTTGGCGAATTAATATGGCATATAACCTTGCATCTGCCTTGTTTGAGATGGCGGTTTCTCATCCTGATACTTTGGCCATTGCCTTACCGGCAGAACCCGGAAAACCCTTGCCCAAAAGTGGGCCTATTCCTTACAATGAGATCAGTTTTAAAGAACTGGCTGAGGAGACTAACAGCATTTCCCGCGGCTTGCTGGCCTGGGGATTTGAAGCAGGGGATAGGGTCGTGCTAATGGTACCTCCTGGTTTTGAATTTATCACCATCAGTTTTGCTTTTCTTCAAGCCGGAATCATCCCTGTGTTGATCGATCCGGGGATTGGGATTAAAAATCTGAAGAAGTGCATTGATGAGGCAAAACCCATTGGTTTTGTCGGGATAACGAAAGCGCATATTGCTCGACTTGTATTGGGTTGGGGCAGGGCCACTATCAAAAAGAAAATCACCCTTGGACCTAGACTATTTTGGGGAGGTGGACTGCTCAAAAAGATTCGGGAAGCGGGTCATTCGGAAGCGGCTCCTATATGTTTCGACGCTCACGCTAACGATCTTGCTGGGATTTTCTTTACTAGTGGTTCTACCGGCGTTCCCAAAGGGGTAATGTCTACCCACGGCAATATGCAGGCTCAGGTGGAAATGATCCGCAATACTTATGACATCAAGCCCGGAGAAATCGATCTACCAACTTTCCCCCCTTTTGCCCTTTTTAACCCTACTGTTGGCATGAGTACGGTCATCCCGGATATGAACCCGACTAAGCCAGCTCAGGTTGATCCGGAGCGCATCATTCGTGCCTTGCAACAATTCAAGGTGACCAATATGTTTGGATCACCTGCTTTGCTCGATCGGGTGGGACGTTATGTGGAAGCGAACAATATCAAAATACCCACCCTCAATAGAGTGCTTTCCGCTGGGGCTCCGGTTCCAGCCAAGACCCTAAGGCGTTTTTCTAGGATGCTCAATCCAACTTGCCAAATATTCACGCCTTATGGGGCCACTGAATCCATGCCCGTAGCCTCTATTGGCAGTCATCAAATCCTTAAGGAGGAAATACAAAAGCATACTGAAACCGGGGGAGGTATCTGCATTGGCAAACCTGTAGATAATCTCGAAGCAAGGGTAATCCGCATTACTGATGAACCAATTGAGTGTTGGTCTGAGGAACTAGAAGTTAGACAAGGCCAGATTGGAGAGATTGTAGTGAAGGGAAAGAATGTAACTCAAGCTTATTTCAATCGAGATGCAGCGACCAAATTAGCGAAGATCAAGGATGGAGAGAGTTTTCGACATCGGATGGGTGATTTGGGATATCTGGATGCTGAAGGAAATCTTTGGTTTTGCGGACGAAAGGCCCACAGAGTAAAACTAGCAGGCAAAGAACTGTATTCTGTACAATGCGAATCTATCCTCAACAAGCATTCAAAGGTACATCGCACGGCCTTGGTAGGAGTGAGGGGGAAGGCGGTCCTTTGTGTGGAAATTGACAAAGATGTAGTTAGCCCTAATCGGGAACGCCTAAAAAAAGAGCTTCTAGAATTAGCTGCGGAAAATGAACTGACTCAGGATATTCAAACCATCTTTTTTCATCCCTCTTTTCCAGTTGACATTCGTCATAACGCCAAAATATTTAGAGAAAAACTGGCTGTTTGGGCAGGCACTCAGTAACAGGGGCCAATTATCAACCATTTATCCCGTCATCTCGGCCTAATGAATGAGGATAGCGAATTCATAGAGCAGGGATCTATTTAAAGAAGCGTTCCGCGCAGCGAGAGAAAGTCTCCAGATCCCGGATATCCTTCCTCGGTCGTCTTAGGGAAATGGCTCAGTTTCAAGCATACACAGCAATTTAGATGATGAAAGTATTTGTAAGTGGTGGAGGCGGATTTTTGGGACAAGCCATTGTGAAGCAATTGGTAGAGAACGATTATGAGGTCGTGAGCTATTCCCGCAGCAAATATGAAGCCCTCGAAAATATCGGAGTTGAACATCATCAGGGTGATCTCACAGACTATGAACGATTAAAAACTGCCATGAAAGGATGTGAAGCCGTCTTTCATACTGCTGCGAAAACGGGTATTTGGGGGTCCTTTGATTCTTTTTACCAAGCCAATGTCATCGGCACCGAAAACATTTTGCAGGTCTGCCTTGAACTCAAAATCCCTTATCTGATTTATACCAGTTCGCCCAGCGTAGTTTATGATGGGGGTTCTGGAGGCAAGGATGAAAGCATGCCTTATCCTCCAAAGTTTGACGCTTATTATCCCGAGACTAAGGCTATCGCCGAACGCGCAGTTCTCAAGGCCAATGGACCGTCTCTCATCAGCTGTTCTTTGCGCCCTCACCTGATTTGGGGAGTGGGAGACCCGCATTTTCTGCCCCGCTTTTTGGAAAGACGACATAAAGACAAGCTGCGTATTCTGGGTAATGGAAAATACCTGGTAGATACTACCTATGTTGACAATGCTGCTAGGGCTCATCTGCAAGCCTTTGATGCCATGCGTAGCCATCCTACATCAGTCGCAGGCAAGGCTTATTTCCTATCAGATGACGAACCGATCACTATTCGTTCTTTTATCGACAGACTACTAGCTAGTGGGGGACTGCCCCCAGTTAAGAAAAGCTTCCATCCCCGACTCGCCCTTTTTGCGGGCTATTTATTGGAAAGGGTTTACCGATTTTTGGGTATAAAATCTGAACCTCCCATTACTCCCTTTTTAGCGAAACAACTTTCCACCGCCCATTGGTATGACATTTCTGCGGCCAAAAGAGACTTTGGCTATGAGGCTTCCGTTTCGATTGAAGAAGGGATGAGAAGATTGAAGGATTGGGTGGGGAGGAGTGAGGATTTGGGATGAGCTCAAACAAATCTCCCCTATAGCAAGTATATTCCGTTGAAGAGGAAAACAAACAAAAAAAGCAGATTAGATGCTTTACTAGCTATATACTTCGCCGATGTTCGTATCCAGCAGCTAGTCCGGTCGTTATTATCAATAAAAAATGAATCCATTTATTAAATCCGACAGCACTCAGATTTCTGATCAGGAACTCATAAAAAGAACTCTCGAAGGAGATAAAGAATCGTTAACGGAACTGATAGAACGCCACCAAGGATACATTTATAATATCGCTTGGAAAATGGTTGGTAATCCGCAGGATGCAGCAGATTTAAGCCAAGAAGCACTCATTAAGATCATTACCAAGCTTGGGAACTTCAACTTTGCCAGTTCCTTCCAAACATGGGCATATCGTATTGTGCGCAATCACTTTCTCAATGATCAGAAGCAGTCTATTAAGGTTCCTACTCAAAATTTTCAGGAATTAGGTGATGCCCTAGACTCTATCCCCAATGTGGATCTTGCTGAAGATGAAAAGGAAGAGAAAAAAGAATTTATAAAAGAGACGCGCTTAACATGTCTGTCGGGTATGTTGCTTTGCTTAACCAAAGAGCAGCGAATGATTTTCATAATTGGTGAAATGTTTAGAGCTGACCATACCATTGGCTCAGAAATAATGGAAATAAGCAAGGCGAACTTTAGAATGAAATTGAGCAAGGCGAGAAAAGACCTGGTCAATTTCATGCAGCATAAATGCGGTTTGGTTGATAAAAGCAATCCATGTAGATGCCACAAAAAAGTTAGCATAAACCTTGAAAATGGTGTCATAGATGCCAAAAAGCTGCTGTACAACCGGAAAGAATACTCCACATTTCGAGAGCAACTAGGACAAGATGCGGACTATTTGGTAGATGATTCTGAGATGAAGTATTTAGCATTACATCGCGACCATAGTTATAAATCCCAATTCGAAAAGAAGAATTTTTTGCTTCAAATTCTTGATGATGCCAATTGGAAAAATCGTCTGAACCTGAATTAATTTCCTCAAAGTCTTTACACATCAGGATTGATGTTGTCTAATGGATGAATTCATCTATTAACAATTTAGAGACTTTGAATCATGAAGAAATTAAGTATTGCAGCCATCATCACAACAGCGGCTTATTTGGGCTTTGCCTTGAACATAGGAATTTCATACGGGGTATACTGGCCGCAAATGGATGCCTTATTATTTATGCAGGATTTTGCTGATAAATTCCCGCTCTTTTTACCAGGTGCCGGGCTTACCCTCGTGCCAGCACTTTTTTTAAGTCTTTATTTATTTGTAAAAACTAAAGCCGATAAACCTACGAAGAGTGCTTGGAAAATGGCATTCATAGCTTTACTTATCGTAAACATAATTACCAGTGTTTACCATATACCGGTGAACTTTGGATTTATAGACCAGAGCTATACTGCTACGGAAGTGGCTAGTAAATTGCAAATTTGGGTCATACTCCATTGGGTAAGGATCATTCTCGCTTTAGTTGCCTCTGTATATGCTGTGCTAGGATTTCAAAAATCTTTAGAGTATCGATCCATTGGCAGTAAAGAATAAAAACTGATGCTCATAGATTATTGAGCTAAAAGATAGCTCATCCCACAAATCCCAAATGCTTCTATGCATCGGGATTTATGGGATGAGCCTATGACAACAATTTCTCAACTTTTACAAATTATAATACTCTTCCCAACCTTTACGGGCTGGAGCGCCGACCAGCATCTCGTTGGCTAGCGGATTGTTGGTGATTCGTTTGCTTGTTCGATCGAAGATCAGTCTGGTATTCATGCGTTGGGCCAGTACTCCTAGGGTAAATACTTGACTGAGGGGTCCACCAATATCAAAAGAGGACCGACAGGCTTCCTCTCCTTTACAACCCAAGATGAAGTTCTCAAAGTGGTTGGAAGGACTTTCGGGCACTTCGGGTAGTTTGGAAGCCATTGCGAGCCCTTTTTCTTCAGGAATGATCGACAGCGTACTCCCATGTGATCCTCCTTTAAAGGTAAGGTCCTTGCCATAGATGATTTTCCCTGGGTTCAGTTTGTTAGGCTTCAGCTTTCCATTACTGGGCGGGGGAATATTGGGGTCCAGTTCCGAAACACCGTATCCTTCAGGTACTTCGGGGATATTCTCCACGCCGTCGTACCAAGTAATATCACAGGCCGGCATATCGCCTCTTTCAGGGAACTTAAACAAGAGCGTTGAGGCCATCGGGAAGAAAAATGGATTATGTCCGTCCAGTTTCAGGGGATCTATTACAGAGGGCAGACCTAGATCTAAGAATTGATGGGCCGTGTCCATAATGTGTGCGCCCCAATCGCCCAGCGCGCCCATGCCGAAGTCATACCAGCAACGCCATTGGCCATTGATAAAATCTTTATGATAATCGTGTTCCCAAGCAGTGCCAAGCCAAGTATCCCAATCGAGGGTGTCGGGCAAGGCTTGCCCTTTAGGGAAATGAGTCATGTTAGGATCAAACCCATGCCAGCGGCGTCTACCGTTCATGTGAGCGGTGATGGCGGTTACATCTTTGATGATACCCGCCTCTTTCCAGGCTTTGAACTGAAAATAGTTGGCCTCCGAATGTCCCTGATTGCCCATTTGGGTCGCTACCTTATATTTTTTGGAAGCATTTATCATCAGTTCCACTTCGTTGAACGTTCTCGCCATTGGCTTTTCCACATAAACGTGTTTGCCTAGAGACATGGCCAGCATACTGATCGGAAAATGGGAGAAGTCGGGTGTGCCAACGCTGACCGCTTCGATTTCTTTGCCCATTTTGTCAAACATTACTCTGAAGTCCTGAAATTGCGGAACCTTGGGAAACATTTTCATGAGCTCAAGGGTATGAGGCGCGCCCATATCCACATCACAGAGGGCCACTACATTGACCATGCCTGTTTTATGCAGAGATTTAGCGATACTCGCCCCCCTGTTACCGATCCCACAAAAGGCGATGTTTACTTTTTCTGCAGGTGCAATATGACCAAATGCTCTGCCCATCACGGTTGAGGGCACGATTGAAATTGAGGCCAGTCCTGCCGCAGCCGCAGCACTGTTTTTTAAGAATTTTCTCCTTTCCATTGATAATAGCTTTTAGCGTGAGTCCTATCAGGGTTTCCTGTTGAGGGAAACTTCAATATAAACATCCCATTTGGGGCAGACAATGGATTTTGCCATTCTTTGGAGAAAGGGGATGGGAATGGGATTTTCTTTGGCCAACCCTCTCTCATATCAATTCTCTTCGATTTGCTGGCCGAGCTTCTCGGTATCGGTGCCTTCGAGAGCCTCAGGCACCGATTTGGGTCCTCTGTCTCTCTTTTGCTGGCTGAGCTTCTCGGTATCGGTGCCTTCGAGAGCCTCATGCACCGATTTGGGTCCTCTGTCTCTTTCTTGTTGGCTGAGGCTCTCGGTAACGGTGTCTTCGAGAGCCTCAGGCACCGATTTGGGTCCTCTATCTCTCTTTTGCTGGCTGAGGCTCTCGAAGCCAGCGGTTCTCAAATCCCTATAAGCGATTGCCAATTTAGGCAGCATTTGATGCTCCCCGTTAATTAAGGCTTCTTTCTTTTTCCTACTCCAGCCTTGCACTTGTTTCTCCCGATAAAAGGCATCGGAGACTCTGGCGTACTCTTCTGTATAAACTAATTCCACTGGCAGGCGCTTTTTCGTGTGATTGGCCCCTAGCCCTTGTTGATGTTGGGAAATCCGGAGTTCCAGATTATTGGTACTACCAGTATAGTAGCTTCCATCGGCACAAACCAATATATACATCCAACCCTCTTTCATATCATTTCTCCATTAAGTGTGATTCAATTAGTTGTGCCTTCGAGAGCCTCAGGCACCGGTTTAGGCGATTGAGGCCCTCGGTTTCGGCCTTTTGCTGGCTGAGGCTCTCGAACTCTCTTGCTGGCTGAGGCCCTCGAAGCCAGCAGTACCAGTGCCGTATAGTCTTCCTCTGGTCGCCTTTCGGATGACGGATTAGATTTTAGTTTACACTAGCAAACGACTGATCTACTTTCCAATACAAAACTTCGAAAAAATATTCCCCAATACTTCATCGGTGGTAATCTCTCCTGTTATCTCGCCGATATAGTGGAGGACGCGACGGATATCAATTGCCATTAAGTCGCCACTAATTTCTATATCCATGCCGCCTTGCACTTCTTCGAGGGCTTCGAGCGCGCGTTTGAGGGCATCTAGGTGGCGCACGTTCGAGATAAGCGTGGTCTGTTGATTGGAGGCGTTGAAACGCTGGACGAGGAGGAGCATCTCGTCTTTTACCGTACGGAGGTTTTGTTTTTGTTTAGCCGAAATATCTACCCTGACATAATCATTGCTAATGCTGCCCTCAGTTTCTCGATGCCAGCTTATCGGATCTCCAAGTAGGTCCGTTTTGTTGCTGATCAATAAGACTTCCGTATTGCTGGGAAGCTCTAGACTTTCTACGTAAGCTTGGGCTTCGGCGGGAGATTCATTTGTTACATCATAGACATATAGCACTAAACTGGCAGATTGACCTAAGGCGAGGGCACGATTGACGCCTTCGGCTTCGATTAGATCTACCGTTTGACGAAGGCCAGCTGTATCCATGAGGCGAAACTCAATCCCCTCTATGATCAGGCGATCTTCGATCACGTCTCTCGTTGTTCCCGCGATGTCCGATACGATGGCACGTTCCTCATTGAGGAGCGCATTGAGGAGGGTCGATTTACCCGCATTGGGTTTGCCCATGATGACGGTGGGCACGCCTTTTTTGAGCGCATTACCAAGACGGAAACTATCGATCAAGGCTTGCAGATGCTCGCGTATGCGAACGATCATCTCTTGAAACTGCGTCCTATCGGCAAACTCTACGTCTTCCTCACCAAAGTCTAATTCTAGTTCGATGAGGGAGGTGAAGTTGAGGAGTTGTCCGCGGAGAGTTTTGAGTTCGTCAGAGACGCCCCCGCGTAACTGCTGCATGGCGATACGGTGGGCTCCCGCAGAGCTAGAGGCAATCAAGTCAGCGATCGCTTCTGCTTGGGCGAGGTCCATGGCGCCATTGAGGTAGGCACGCTGGGTGAACTCGCCTGGCTCCGCCAAACGACAGCCCTGATCTACTAGTAATTGCAATACTTCACGCAAGATGAAATCGCTGCCGTGGCAAGTGATCTCTACGGTATCTTCCTTTGTAAAGGAACGCGGCCCTCTAAATACGGTCGCTAAGACTTCATCCAAGACCTCGTTGTCTTTGAGGATTCGGCCAAAGTGTACACTATTAGGCTGAGCGTTCGCGAGTGAGCGAGAAAATACCCGATCGACCACTGTCAAAGCCTCCTGTCCCGAAACTCTAATCAAACCTAAAGCACCGCTCCCCTGAGGAGTTGCGATCGCCACAATTGTATCTTGCTGATGCATGGTGCAAGTTAGAAAAAATGAGGGGTACGGGAAGTAAGAAGTCAAAACAAAAAACAAGCATCTGAAAAGTATTGTGACGGAGCAACTTAATAGTACGAAGAGGTAGCGGCCTATTGCATAGGCCGATCCAATCCAGCGTTCCGCGAAGCGGATATAGAAGGTTAGAAGTCAAAATAAGGAGCAAGCATCTAAAAAGTAGTGGCCTATTATGGGCAGGCCCGATTAGGCGTTCTGCGAAGCATGAGAAACAATTTCTCTCATCCCATCAAGCACAAAAAAAGGGACCTATTGTATAGGTCCCAAATATCAAATAAGTAGTAGGACAGTATTAAGTATAAAGTAAATAGTACCGATATAGACTGATGATCAGTACTTTATTTGTCTTTGTGCTTAATACTGGGTACTTACTTAATGTCTTATAAATTATTCTAATACCTCGATCTGCTCTTCTTTATGTCCGAGATAACCTTGTGCGTTTAGCCCTTCGACCCTGATCAAAAAGGCTCCGTCGGTATCTGCCGTATGAAAGATGATCGTCGCATTGCCAGTAGAGTCTGTCTGGACCAAGGGGTTCCAATAAAGCGTTGTCCGAAGGTCAGGTAAAGCATGGCTCTCTTGAGAAGTTGTATAGTCTGGCGAATAAAAGGTTCTAGTAGCATGAAAACCGGGTAGCTTAGTCTTCAAAACGCCTAGTCGCTCAGTATTGTCCCCGCCTGGTATATAACCCTCTTTGGTATAAACTGCTACGACTCCACCGCCGCCTCGCATACCATAACCCGCCGCTTGTGCTCCTTTGAGGATATCTACTTTTTCTACTTGAGACATGGGAATTGCTTCCAATACTGTCGCATCCACAAAGGTTCCATCTAGGATATATACAGATTCTATTAACCCATTAAGGCCGACGCCTCCCCGCATAACTACGCTATAAGAACCGATAGTTCCAGAGACTTGTACACCCGGAGCACGCCCTCTGATGGCATCAAAAACATTGAAGGTAGGGGGGGCATCTTCTCCCATCAGACGAAAGCTCGGCTCACGGTATAAGGCCCCGTCAGTAAGGTCTTGTTGGTGGTTTTCTTCTCTTTTGCCAGTGATTTCGACTTGGTCGATTGAGATTACATATTCGCCTTCTCGAATCGCATCCGCTTCTATTTGACGCTCCATCTGTGCAATATATTCGTCGGCTTTTGCAGGATCTACCGTCTTCATTTTGAAGTATGGATAACGATCTAGTTTACGTGGCTCGATGGTGTCAAGGGTGATCCCGAAGTATTTGGCTTTGTTGCGTTTGGTGCGTCCCTGGAAAACTAAGCCTGAGGTGTCGGCAAAAGCTAAACCCGCGAACATAAAATTGCCTTCTGCATCTACTTCGGTGCTATAAGTATTGAAGATGTTGTCGATTGTTACGTTGATGATAGTGCCTTCTGGTGCCGTTTTGCTGACTGCATTTACAGCGCTACCCGAGATAATAAGTCCTTGTTCTATGAGGTAATCAGGATCAGCGTATTCACCTGCGACAACGGTTTCCCAATCTACTTTGCGCCATCCTTGGGTAAGGAGGAGTAAGTCTAGATGCTTGTCAATGGTTTCACTCTTACCCGAAAAGTAGTAATTAGGCTCTTCTACAAAGCCTTGCAACTCACTCGCAAGTAGATAGTGACTCAGGATATTGGTGCGATCGGGACTCTCCCAATATGCTGCAATATCAGCTACTGAAAGTGAAAACCAGCCAGCTACCGGATTGCCTTTAGGGTCCTTGGCCGAAAGTTGGATTTCTACGGCCTCCCGGTTTTCATAACGAGTTTTATTGGTTTGTACATCAAGGGTGAGGAAATCTTTGCCACGAACATAAATCAAACGTTCGGAGCGAACTTTGCCATCGGTATCAAAAAGACTTAAAGTCATGACTCCTTCAGGAATCTTATAGTTAGGAATAGAGACTTGATAACTTTGGCCTTTGAGCTTGGCTCGTACCAGAGAAACAATCTGTCCTCGTACCTGTGCCAATAGAATGAACTCTGTATTGGCCATTGATGCAGAGCCTTGTACGTTGATTTCATTAAACATCGCAGAAGCATTTGCTTCCATCACGAAGCCCTTTTCCTCGGCGGCAGGAATTTCAACCATCACTTCTTCTTCTAAGTCTGCTACTTTGACACGGGCACGGTAGCTAGCGTTCGCCTCGGGCGTAAATGTAAAAGAGCCCATACCTTTATACTCTGTCGAGAAGGAGCTGAGCACTTTGCCATCTTCATCTAGGATATCGCCCGTGGCGGAACGTCCAAGTCCATCGCTACCGACCACTTTGATCCCAACTCTACTTTTTAATCCAGCGATGAGATGGCCCCCTTCTGGCAATATTTTGATATCTGGAGCCTGACCGACTCGCCAACGCGCTGGTGCGATCTCTTCTTGATCTTTATTGAGTATCTGAATGGAGGTTTCATAAGAGGTGCCAAAGTTGCGCATCCATTGAGTATAAGCTCTGATATGATAGGTACCAGGACTGATCCCTTTGGGGATGACGATATCGCCGGGGGCTCCACCATCAGTCACCTCTAAGGTCTGCCTCACGATCAGTGAATCTTGAGCATTGATAAGTTCGACGTAGGCAACAGAGCTAATGAAGCTCGGTTGATGTAGGTAAGCATCTACTAAATAAAGCTTAAGCCATAGTTGCTCGCCCGCGAGATAAATGTCTTTGTCAAGTTGAAGGTATAATTTCTCTTCAGGCATTTCTTGCTGTTGCTTTTTCAGGGCTTCAGGCAGGAGCTTTTGAAAAGGCTCTTGAGCCATCATACTCAGACTAAGCGAACTGAAAAATACCAGAAGTAGGAATGTGTTTTTCATGTAAAGGTCTATTTGATTGAAGTGGCAATTTATAAAAAAGGAAGCTAGCTCTCAGGGGGAAATAAATTAGACATGATTTTGAGGGAAAATATTCCAATCAATTTGGAAATCACAAAGGCTGAAATAAAAATACGTATTTCGCAATATTGACTTGTCGTAATAGAGTTGCGTCTGGACTGAGAAGTTGGAAAGAGGGCTTCCATCGGTATTGGAGAGCCTTGTGAGTTAGCCAATCATACTTGAATAATTTTAATCGTTTTCAGGAAGTCTGTTTTGGCCCTAAGTGAGTGGGGCTGAAAGTATAAGTGACTAATTATCAGTTACTCGTGTCTTGAGTTTGAATTAATATCATAACAACAAATATTTACAATTATAACTGATCTATGTTAACTCTCAACAAACTTCCACGCTGGGCGACCTTCTTTATCCTTATGATAGGCGCAGTAGCTCTAAACGCTCAGACCTCTGGTCCTAATGACCTCCCTTTTGATGACCTCCCTCCTAATCCTGATATGGGTAAATGTTATGCCAAGTGCCGGATTCCGGATCGCTTTGAAACTACCCAATCTCAGAAGTTGGTTAAGGATGAAGCTTTTCGTTTTGAGACTGAGGCTGCTACCTACCGTACCGTCAAAGAACAAGTCTTGGTAAAAGAAGCAAGTGTGAAAATGATTCCAGTTGCGGCTGTATATGAGACCATGACTGAAAAGGTATTGGTAAAGGAAGCTTCTAGTCGCGTAGAGCAAATTCCTGCTAAGTATCGTACGGCTACCGAAGAGGTATTAGTAGCACCTGCACGTGGCGAATGGGTACGTAAATTGAAAGATCCAAATTGTTTTTCAGTTGATCCAGACGACTGCTATATCATGTGCTACGAGCAGATCCCTGCAGAGTATAAGACTGTAAGCAAGCAAGAATTAGTTACTCCTGCTTCTACACGTACAGTTTCTATTCCTGCCGAATATCGTACTGTAACCAAAAGAATCTTGAAAACCCCTGCGACCGTTCGTGAAGAGGTGGTTCCTGCGGTTTTCAAGACGGTAGATAAGCGAGTTTTGACCTCTGAGGCTTCTCAGCGTCGTATCGCTATCCCTGCGGTTTATACTACAGTAAGCGAAACTCATCTAGTACAAAAAGGTGGTTTTACTGAGTGGACAGAAGTACTATGTGCAGCGAAAACTTCAGATAATATCGTCAAGCAAGTACAACGTGAACTAAAGCGTGAAGGATATGATCCAGGACCGATTGATGGAGTATTAGGTATCAAAACACAGACTGCTCTTAAGTCTTTTCAAGTTGATCACAATCTTCCTGTCGGTAACTTGAATATCCCGACCCTCACCAAGATGAACGTACGTTACTAATCAAACTCTTAGTAAGCGGGTTGTCTTTTGGGCAACCCGCTTATCAAGCTTTTAGATACTAATACTGATTGCTATGAGACAACTACTATTATGGAGCTTATTTATGGTTTGGACGGTAGTATTTACTTCCTGCCAGCAAAAGCTAGACCTTGCTCAAGAAATTATTTTCATTGACAATCAATCCAAAGAGCAAGAAAATGTTACGATTGACTTAGAGGATGTTTTTTATGCAAAAGCCAATTGGGAAAGCAACACATACTCCCAGCTAGAGCAAAACCACATTTCCCCATCATCATCTTCTGTGAATCGTGCCGTTAAGACTAGCAGTAGTCTTAAGACCAGCACTAAAAAACCCCAGATTCGAGTTGCTAATGACGTTTACGACTTTGGCTTTGTCGATGAAGGGGAGTTGGTTGCTCACTCTTTTCGGATGCACAATGACGGCCCCGGAACCTGGGAAATTGAAGAGATTCTGCCTTCTTGTGGCTGTACCAATGTCAAAGTAACTTCCAAAGAAGTCGTCAGCGGAGCTTATGTTGATGTTAGTTTTAATCTTGAGACTGCGGGTCGTCCGGGTGCTCAGCAAAAACTAATCGAAATTTTTAGCTATTCGTTTTATCATCGCCACATCATCAAAGGGGTCGTATGTCCTCCTAAGTTTAGTCAGGAAGAAACAGCAACTGACGCGACTAAGGACAGTATTTAGCCTTGATGCTCATCTCTGAGCAGATCGAGTACCGTTTTGACTGGGTTAAAGGTGATCGCAGGTACTTCGACAAATACCGTATTCCAATTGGCCATAGCCCCATTCCAAAGACCGGGTAGCTCTTGTGCTTTCAGCTCGCGTCCGTCTTTTGATTTTTGAGCGATGAAGCCTGTCGCTGGATCGCGGAACGCCATCAAATCAAAGGCTTCGCCTTGATGATCTTTGGTCGCGCAGACCAGATCCACCGGATTGAAATGCGTGGCTGTCTTGACAATTTCTTGTTGGACAGAATTGGCAGGATCTATTTGAGCGCTTTCCGCAATTTGTAGACTCATGCTCCCATCCTCTTGTTGAACCCAAAAAGGGCCACCTCCGGGTTCTCCTTCATTTATGACCATTCCACAAACTCTAATCGGTCGATTGAGTTTCGCTTTGAGATAAGCATTTGCCTCCGCATTACTCATTCCTTTGAGGTCGGCAGAAGTACCTAAATGTGTACTGAGAAAATTACGAATCTCTTCAAGCATCACAGCGTCTGGAGCGGCATTTAAGGCCTGCAGATAATGATGAATCATCATTTGATACTCCAATAATACGCCTGCAATCGCCTTTTTATAGCGATAAGTCTCCTCCTTTATCTTATCAGGAACGACATTGTCTATGTTTTTGATAAAGATGATATCCGCATCTATATCGTTGAGATTGTCTAGTAGAGCGCCATGTCCACCGGGACGGAAAAGTATTTGGCCATCCGCTTCGCGGAACGCTTCGTTTTTCATATCCACTGCGATCGTATTAGTCGCAGCTTTTTGCTCTGAAAAGGAGATGTCGAAGTCTAAGCCGAAGGCTTTCTCTAATTTTGCTTGCACTTTAGCTACTTGGGCTGCAAACTTAGCTTGGTGCTCAGGACTGACTGTAAGATGGAGAAATACAGTGCCGCCTTTGATGCCTGCATAGTTGGCTCCTTCGACGAGGTGTTCCTCCAAAGGAGTACGACTACCATCTGGATAGGCATGAAACTCTAATAAACCCTTGGGCAATGCTCCATAATCAAGCCCTTTATCCGTAAGCAAGGCTGCTAATACGGAGCTATAATCTTCTTTAGCAATGAGTGCATCTAGTTGACCGTCTAAGGCTTGGTTGAGGGAGGCTGAAAAAGCAAAATCATGAATCCTTGCAAAAAAGGTCTTTAAGTCTGCGTCCAAAGCTTGGTCGGGAGCGTTCAGCGCAGCGAATAATGCCTTGAACATACGACTGGCAGCACCAGAAGCGGGAACAAATTTGCAGACCTTGAGTTCGCCAAGGGCTGAGTCATAATTACGGATATAGCTGGCTACCTGGTCGTCACTCAATCTGAGGATGCCATCGCCGACTGTAGCGGCTTTTTTGATTTGGAGGAAGGGGAATCCGCTACGGAAGTTTCCGAGCTGAGTGGCAACCTTTTCTTGTGTGATGCCAAGTGTTTGGAATTGCTGAAGGTCCTTTTCGCTAAACATATAATGAGGAAATGAAATGTACTTGGGCCTAAAATAGTAGTCGCTATGTTAAGCCGCAAGATTGCTCCCTCAAAATTGTCTAAGTTGGAAATATAAGGTACTCAACGGGGACCATATTCGTCAACCAGACCTGATTTGGCGTGCAATAAAATTGATAGCCATCTTCATGCATCCGAGCCGCTTCTACTTCAAGGATCACCAATTTGCCGTGTCGACTCCCCACCTGAGAGGCCGTTTCTAAGTCTCCTGACATATGGACGTGATGGCGCTTACGTTTATTTAGCCCACTTTGGCTTATGCTCTGAACAAAGCGTTCGGCAGTGCCGTGATAGAGAAACTCCGGGGGAGCTACTGGCTCGTAATCTAACTCAACCTTGATGCTATGACCTTGTTGGGCCCTGATGCGGAGGCCATCTTCGCTGTAACGAGCGCGTGTTTTGTTATTGTGCTCGGCGAGGTAGTCGAGTTGCTGACGGTTGATGGTAGTGCCGTGCTTGGCGAGCTGTGTTAATAACTGCTCCACTTCCGTCCAGCCTTCTGGGTCGAGCGCTATGCCAATCATTTGAGGTCGGTGCCGGAGGACAAGACTGATAAACTTGCCGATACGGCGAGCGTCTTTTTCTGGTAATGTGTGTTTCATACACATATAGACGAGGAAATCCAAAATAAGTTCTGCAAAGTAACAAAAGCCTCCAATAGAAAAAGCCTCTACATTTCTGCAAAGGCTTTAACTTGATGTGGGAACTACTGGGCTCGAACCAGCGACTCTCCCGCTATGCGGGATCCTCTGTATCAAATAGGGCAATAAGCTCCTCGATATATTTTCGGCTCTTCATCCTTTTGATCTCTTGTTCTCTTTGGTAGGCTTCTGGTCTCGTCTCAAATGCCTTATAATATTTCAATATCCACGGCTTGCCCGATTTTGTTGCCTTGCTTCTACCTTCATTGTGTCGTTTAAGACGATCCTCTAGATTGGCAGAGATGCCAGTATAATATCGATCTCTGGATGCACTATATATAATGTAAACGAAAACCATAGGGAAAATAACCTCAGATAATTGCGGGATTATCTGTTTGACGGAATCTTGGGATTCGAAACAGTAAGCCTGCTGCTGCGAACGGTCTTTACTAATGGGCAAAAGAATCAAATAGAAAAAGCCTTTATATCTATGTAAAGGTTTTTTGTGGGAACTACTGGGCATGAACTAGCGACTCTCCCGCTATGCGGGATGCTCTTCACAACTGAGTCTATTTTTTGCAAAAAAGCCTTTATATTTCTGTAAAGGCTTTTTTTGTGGGAGTTGAGGGGCTCGAACCCCCGACCCTCCCGCTATGCGGGATGCTCTTCACAACTGAGTCTATTTTTTGCAAAAAAGCCTTCACATCTCTGTAAAGGCTTTTTTTGTGAGAGTTGAGGGGCTCGAACCCCCGACCCTCCCGCTATGCGGGATGCTCTTCACAACTGAGCCTATTTTTTGCAAAAAAGCCTTCACATC
This sequence comes from Bacteroidia bacterium, assembly GCA_045106675.1. Taxonomy (GTDB): domain Bacteria; phylum Bacteroidota; class Bacteroidia; order J057; family J057; genus JBCAWW01. The sequence goes on along the minus strand of JBGCFA010000005.1, from coordinate 34 downwards.
TCTGTAAAGGCTTTTTTTGTGAGAGTTGAGGGGC
>JBGCFA010000049.1:0-4378 GCA_045106675.1 Bacteroidia bacterium | reverse complement strand
GCGCAAAAACACCAGTTCAATGCCCTCTGTTTTCGTTGGATTGAGATAACAGATCCAAGAGCGGTTATAGTAAAAAGGTACTTTATATCTGATCTTCGATATAAGTCCCATCTCTTCACAAAAAAGGTGATCAAAATAGCGCATCAGATCGCGGCGATCCTTGTCCTGACGTTCGATAAAATCGCGTACACTCATGGTTTCAAGCGTTTGTATCCCTAATTTAATAAATCCATAAACCGCAGCAAGCAATAAATTATGCAGAGATATTGGTTTATTCTTCTTGTCAGTTTTAGTCTCAGCTATTCTCTCCAAGCCCAAGAATCGGCTACAAAAGAGTGGGACTTGGCCTATGCAGGTAACAACCTTTGGAATCCGGGCCTGCAAGTTGGCTACCTAAAACATGGATTAAGCCTGCAGCAAAAACCGCTTATTTATCAGGCTCGTCTGGGTTTTTATCTTGATCCACAAAGCCAGTTCAACCTATTTAGCTTTGCGGGTTTACAGTATAGAGCTTCTATGGGGCAGAAAAATCATTTTGACATTCGCCTGAGTCCGCTTGGTGTATTCCGGTCATTTTATCCAGAAGGATATCGGGTTTTAGACAATGGTGCCACGGAGAAAATCTTCCTTCCCGGCCGTTGGTATTATGCTCCGGAGTGTAGCATTACTTTTGGCTTCAAACTCAAAAATGAAAAGATTAAGCAAGTTTATTTGGGGCCTCAGCTGATTTTCTTGCTGCCTTATAACAGTCGTGCCTTACCGATACTCAACTTTCAAGTAGGTCTGAACTTCAATAGTAATTAGTCATGAAAGCATTTTTGTACAGCATGCTTTTGCTTAGTACCCTATTACTCGCCTGTAGCAAAACCGACCTTAGCAAACTCAATGAAACCATTTACGTCCGCCACAATGGGGCAGATATGCCAGCCTATATTCACGGCAATGGTTCAGAAAAAGTTTTCTTGCTCATCGTGCATGGTGCCAGCAGTTTTGGCTTGGCCTTCCGTACTCCTGAGTTCCAAAGCGAACTTGAATCTCGCTATGCCGTCGTCTATTGGGACCAGCGAGACCAAAGCATGAGTCAGTCCAATCAAATTAAAGAACTAAGCGTTGCCGAAAGGGCAGAGGATATAGGCGCCCTCATATCAGTCATAAAAGCTAAGTATGGTCAAGACATCAAACTCTTTTTGTTTGGCCACAGTTGGGGAGGCACACTCGGTATGACCTATTTGCTTCAAGCAGGTGCCCAAGAACAGCTCAAAGGTTGGATCATGGCCAATGGTGCTTATGACTTTACCATCACCCTTGATGAACGCTATCAAATGTTACTAAGGATCAGTGAAGACGCTTTAACGAATCCAAATCCGGGAAGTAGCGAGCAATGGAATACACTTAATACTGACCTCAAAAAGCTTGATCAGGCCAGCATACAAGACGATCCAGATTTACTCAGGCCTTTTGTTGTGGAAACGCTTAGTCTTTTGCTCAAAGATGGTACGACTCTTCCCCCAGACTTAGGGGATTTATATCGCAGTGCGATCATCGAAAACAATCCGCTCTATTGGTGGCTCAACGACCGACGCAATAAGCCTTATTTAGAGGCGAGAGATGCTGGATATGCCCTCCGGGAACGCTTGGCCGAGATTACTTTACCTAGCCTTTTCCTTTGGGGTCACTTTGATCTAAGTGTCCCGCCCTTATTGGGAGAAATCGCCTTCGCCGAGCAAGCGAGTATTGATAAACGCTTAGTGATTTTGGAGCAGTCTGAGCACCTCCCCTATCTCAGTGAGCCTGAGTTGTTTTTGGAGGAGGTGGTCGCCTTCGTCGAACGCTTGAAGTGATCACTACCAGCCAAAAGTACCCGCTCCGCCTTTGAATGGCCCTTTGATATTGGCCGTGATCCAACCTCCATAAAAATCGCCCGCTTGGGCTTGGACCTTTTCGTCGTTTACGTAGCAGGTATCGACCTTAGAGGCATAAAAGCATAGGTGATCTTTGAGCGCTGGATAGGCTTTGCTCGGACTAGGATAATACCATGCAACTTGGGGGATATTTTGGCCCTCAATCTGCAAATCATAATAGGAAGCCCGCCCTTTGAACTCACAAAAACTCTGACGCGGATTGGCCTTAAGATATTGCATCTCAATATCCGATTGCGGCAAATAGTAGGTTGGCGGATGACTCGTCTCTAAAATCCGGAAAGCTTGATTGGTATCGGCGAGTATGATACCAGCATGTACGATGCGCAAATGTCCTTTGAAGACTTCAAGGCGAGGAGGACGGGGATAATCCCAGACGGATTCGGTTTGCATAATGGCTCAACCGTTTCTCTCAACAAAAAGTTTTCAGGACGGAGGGTGGTGACCTTTCATGCCTTGGAGATAAGCATAGATTTGCTCAAAATCATCTCGATTCAAACCCACTTGCGGCGGCATCTGGCTACTATATCGGTACGATTGTGGTGCCTGGATAAAGGCCCAAACATCTTCCTTTTGCCAGTATTCGGTGATGCTTTTAGGATAGTTGAACTCCGGTCCCATATTGCCGCCAGCTTTGTTGATGCCGTGACATTTGATACAATGCTGCTTGAACAATTCGAAGCCTGCGTAAAGGCTTTCATCGTTTGGCAGAGCCGCCTTAAATTCATTTTGCAGATTGCTAAGGCGTATGCTGATGACCGCAAAAGGCCATACTAGTTTCTTATTTTGATGCGCATTGGTATCGGTCCACACCAGATAATAAGGGGCAAATTTTGCATCCTCACTTTTGGGCCAACCTCCAAAAGCGATATAGCCTTCATGGCTTAGCGCAGTCGAAAGCTTCATATTCGCCTCATAGCCATCGCTACACACAAAGATCAACTCTAGCTTAGTTGTATCAGCTATCTGCGCGAGGATGGGCGCTAGCGTTCCCCGCAGGGAAAAAGCTTGATACTGCTGCTCTCCTTTGAGCACAAGGTCATTGGGGACGGTGATTTCAGTTTTGCTTCGCAGAACGCTTGGCTCCAGAAGCAACTCATAAGGCAAAGTAATGGAGGTCGTCGCTAACTCTTCTAAGGAAGTCTTGTCAGTAGCCGTCTCTGGACTTGATGTACATGCGCTCCAAAGGCCCACACAGACAAGCGAAACAAAAAAACACAGACTGTATTGAGGACTCATAATGCTAAGATAACGGAAGTTGGGGATAGGGCATACGTTCTGCGAAGCAGGAAAGATCCACTGAAGATGCTTCCGCTATCGTTCAACACGATATACTAATGAGTTGAAGCTAGTCCAGCTAGCACTTCGTTTAAGACTGCGATATAAGTCGGATCAGTAGAAAGATTATTATGACCAGAGCGGGGCAAAATATGCAGCTGGATATCAGCTTTCTGCTCTTTAAGTTTCTCAGCATGTGAGACCGGAATCAGCTCATCTTGCTGACCATGAAAAACCACTATCGGACAATCGACTTGATTGGCATATTGTCGAGTAGGCAGCTTATACTTGATCACAAAGGGTGGCACAATCGGGTATTTTTCACGGATCAAATCCTGCAAAGCTGAATAAGGTGAATTGAGTAGTAGTAAATCTATTGGATTGTTAGCTGCGATTTGAGTGGCGATGCCTGTACCGATGGACGTACCACTAATGACAAACTTCCCATCCGGAGATCGCTCTCGTACCCAATCATAAGCAAGTTGAGCATCTGCAATAAGTTGCTTTTCGGATCTTATTGAACCTTCGCTTTTGCCATAGCCGCGATAGTCTAAAAAGAAGACGTTGTAACCGTTTTTCAAGTACAATGGAGCCAAATCGCCCCAATTTTCCACAGAACCCGCATTCCCATGGAAAAATAATACCGTGCCTTTGGCATCGGGTTTTGTGAACCAGAGACCGTGAACTTTCACATCATCTTCGGCTTGCAGCCATACCTCTTCAAAAGCAGTCGCAAAGCGAAATTGATGATGAGGAGGCAATACATCTGGAAAAAAGATAAGCCTCTCTTGTAGGAAATAAAGTAGCCCGTAAACGAGGACTGCAAGTCCTAATAAGGTGAGGATTATCTCTTTCAACCAGATCGTCATATTTATTCTCCTGCTTTGCTGTGTCTTAATTCTAAGCCAACTGCCGTTCTTGGTAGGAATCCTTCCCAAGGGCCTACATTGGCGCTCATCTCTAAATCAAGATACTTGCTATGATCTTGCCCCTGGAGGATTTGCCCCAGAAAAGCCGTAACAAAGTGTTGGTTGACATTATTGATGCGTTTTTGGTCCCAAACAGAGTCTGCGTAGCGGAGATATTCGTCGAGATGTATACCTTTTTTGAGGCTCACGGCTGGCGCTGGATTGGGAGCGATATTGTGGCGAGCATTGAGGTAAGTCAATAGATAACGATCG
>JBGCFA010000048.1:0-10932 GCA_045106675.1 Bacteroidia bacterium | reverse complement strand
GTATCTGCTGTATGTATGCGCTGATGTTGCCATAGCACACTACCATTATTGGCGTCTACATAGGTAAAGCTGCGAGACATTGGCTCATGTGCGTAGATATCGAACTTATAGGCTAGTCTAAAATCCTGCTCATCATAGTCTCCTCCGACTGGAACATAAACCAACTCTCCTTTGGGATAAAGTGAGTGAGATTCACTTTCAGGGGACACATGCCCTAAAACAGCTTCTGCTTCACCTTCTATCTCCCATTTGTAGGTCTCTGCTTGTATATGATCGAGCGCAGCTTGGAGAGCGCTTTCCTCACTGAGACTGGCATTCTCCGGCATATTATCCAAAGCGAAGTAATCACCGTTAAATGATTCTATGCCTTGTCCTAGTTTGTAATGGACAATGTATTGACCTGCTTCCACTTTTTTGTCTGCATAGGTCTGTTGAAAACGTAAATGCATATACCCCAGCTCATCATATTCGGTTCCCATCAATACTAAGCCATCTTCAACTTGTAATTGAAGGATAGCCTGAATGAAGCTCACAATCTCTCCATCTTGTGGCGATTGAAGTTGCTGAAAACTAATGTAGTTAGGATAAGTACTTCTTGAGGTGTAACGGATCTTCTCTGCACCTTCAATGACGATATTTGCATTTGCGCCATCATACACTTGCGCTTTGAGAGAAGGGATCAGGAAGATTGGAAATAATAGAAAAAGAAATCGTAAATCTTTATTCATAATCATAGTTCTAGGAAGAATCAATGTTCAATTTGTACTGATATCAGTATCTAAATTGTTATTGAATAGACAAATGTCTATGTTTTTACAACATAAGAGAACTCTTACCCTCAATATTCAAGAATATCACCAAAAATTTTCAGCATTGGCAGGAGGGTATTATCTTAGCGCAGATTTTTAGAAAGCCATATGAGTACCGTTGAATATACATTTACTCCAGAGGAGATCGCGGAAATACAAAAGCATGTAGCCAAGTATCCAGAAAGACGCTCGGCAGTAATGCCTGCACTTTGGATTGCCCAAGAAAAATTTGGCTGGCTTTCAGAAGAAGCCATGCGCCTTGTTGCCGCTACGATTGACATCCCTTACGCCCACGTTTATGGGGTAGCAACATTTTACACCATGTACTTCAAGAAAAAAGTGCCCAAACATCTTATTGAGGTTTGTACTTGTTTTTCTTGTCTTGAAACTGGAGGACCGGAGATGCTTTCCTATGTAAAGGAGAAAATCGGTGCTGACGAAAATGGCTATGGCAAGGATGGTAAAATTTGGGCTAGGGCAGCTGAGTGCTTAGGAGCTTGCGACACCGCTCCGATGTGCCAAATTACTAATAAGCGCTATGCACATAACTTGACCAAAGAAAAAGTGGATGCTTTGATCGCTAAATTGGAAAAAGACGAAGAAATCCCATACGAAAGAATTCCTCTCAACGACCAGACAATAATCGACTGATTTCGCAATGAAATATATTCAAAAACAACCTGCCTATCTCTTATTAGAAGATGGGCTTTTTTTTGAAGGTTCTGCCATCGGCAAACTCGGTACCACTACTGGAGAGCTTTGTTTCAACACTTCAATGACTGGGTATCAGGAAGTATTTACAGATCCTTCTTACTATGGACAGGTATTGATTGAAACCCATGTTCATATTGGTAACTATGGCGTTCATGAAACTGAGTATGAAAGCAATTCAGCTAAGATCTCAGGCCTAATCGTACGCAATTTTTCAAACCTGTTTTCCCGCTTAGACGCAGTTGAATCCCTCGATTCGTTTTTGCGCCACAACAATATCGTTGGGATTGCTGACGTGGATACTCGGATGCTGGTAACTCATATTCGAGACAAAGGAGCGATGAATGTCGTGATTAGTTCAGAGATATCTGATAAGAAACAGCTGCAAAAACTTCTCAAGAAGTGTCCACCAATGGACGGCTTGGAACTTGCTACTAAGGTCAGTACCGTACAACCATATTTTCACGGGAGTCCTTCTGCTAAATATCGTGTGGCAGTGCTAGATCTAGGGGTTAAGAAAAACATCTTGGACCATCTAGCTAACCGTGATTGTTATTTGAAAGTCTTCCCCGCTGATGCCTCTTTTGAAGAACTCGTTAGCTTTGATCCTCATGGGTACTTCATTTCTAATGGACCTGGCGATCCCTCAGCGATGCCTTATGCAGTGAAAACTGTCAAAAAGATTTTAGAAGAGGATGTACCACTTTTCGGTATTTGCCTCGGCCATCAGGTATTAGCCCTAGCCAACGGCGTCAATACGTATAAGATGCACAATGGCCATAGAGGTGCTAATCACCCCGTCAAAAACCTACTTACGGGTAAGTGTCAGATCACTTCTCAAAACCATGGTTTTTGTGTAAACCGTAAAGAACTAGAGAATAATCCTCATGTTGTCATAACGCATATCAATCTCAATGATGATACGGTTGAAGGCATACGGATTCGCAATAAGAAAGCTTTCTCGGTTCAGTTTCACCCAGAAGCTTCTCCTGGTCCACATGACAGTCATTATCTATTCGATGATTTCTTGCAAATGATTGAAGGAGACCCTGTCAGCGTAGGTATTTAAGTGTCTTGCTTCGCAGAACCAGCAGTCGTTACAATATGTTAGCCGACTGCTGGTTTTTTATTTCATTGCCATTATCTTTGAAGAATTATCAGTAAAAAGACCTTTCTGCTATGAGAATTCTTAAATTTGGCGGCTCCTCGGTAGCCAATCCTGAACGCATTCAAAATGTCGCCAACATCATCAAATCCTATCACGAAAAAGGGGAATCCTTTGCTGTGGTCGTCTCCGCCATGGGCGGTATGACTGATTTGTTGATTGAAATGAGTAAAGTAGCAGCAAGTGGTAGCTCTGCTTATGAGAAGACCTTAGACTTTTTTTCTAATAAGCATCGGGAGGTCGTGATGACCCTTGCACGGGATTATGATCGCTATCAAGCTGTTTTAGATGAAATCATCGAAGGTCAAGTTGAATTAGGCAATCTATTGAAAGGTCTATTTTTGACCCGGGATTTGACGCCTCGTACGATGGATTATATCCAAAGTTTTGGCGAACGGAGTTCTGCTTTTATGCTTTCAGAGGTGCTTAACTATTTAGGGGTAGATGCTATCTATGTCAACGCCAGAAACTTAGTCATTACTGATGATCATTTTGGCTCTGCTAAAGTCTTTGAAGAAAAGACACAGGCTAATATCAATCGATTTCTAGCAGGAAATCCCAATAAAATTCCGATTGTAACGGGCTTTATTGCTTCAACGGAAGAAGGCATTTCTACCACCTTGGGTCGTGGAGGTTCCGATTATACGGCTTCTATTTTTGCTGCAGCAACAGATGCTTGTGAAATAGAAATCTGGACTGATGTTAACGGTGTATTAACTGCCGATCCAAGAAAAGTTAAACAAGCGTTCCCCGTCGGGGAAATGACCTATGAGGAAGCGATGGAAATGTCTCACTTTGGGGCAAAGGTAATCTATCCACCGACGATCATGCCCGCGCTACAGCGCAATATTCCCATCAGGATCAAAAACACCTTTAATCCTGAGGCTCTAGGTACACTGATAAGTCGAGACGCTAAGCTCGATGGACATACTGTCAAAGGGATTGCTTCGGTGAGTGAGGTTTCTCTCCTGACCCTTGATGGTTCAGGAATATTTAGTGCATCAGTGATGGCTGCGCGACTATTTGGTGTATTAGCGAGGAAAAATATCAATCCCTTCCTGATTACCCAGGGGTCTTCTCAACATTCTATTTCTTTGTCGATGAAGCCGGAGGAAGCTAAAGCCGCCAAAGCAGCTTTGGAAGTAGAATTTGAATTAGAGATGAAAGCTAAGTTGGTCAAGCCAGTTGTATTGGAAGATGAGCTTGCTATTATTGCTGTGGTTGGGGATAATATGAAGTCTAAGCCGGGGATCTCAGGTAGATTTTTCGACGCATTGGGCAAAAACGGCATCAATATTATCGTTACCGCGCAGGGGTCCTCTGAACGAAATATCTCAGTAGTAATCCGAAAAGAAGATGAAGGAAAAGCGTTAAACGCAGTACATGATGTCTTTTTCCTCTCGGATTATTATGTGCTCAATCTTTACATTGTTGGGGTCGGTTTAATTGGTCGTGAACTGCTAAAACAAATCAAGCAGCAAGCAGAATACTTGCTTGATACTCAGTTTGTTGATTTCAATATTGTAGCCTTGGCTAATAGTCGAAAAATGTTGTTTCGCGAAGACGGTATCTCACTTGAAAACTGGGAGACAGAATTATCGGAAGCGGAAGAAACAACTGATTTGAGGAGTTTCGTTGATCGTATGAAATCTCTCAATATGGCGAATAGTGTGTTTGTCGATAATACTGCGGATGATAATATTCAGATGTACTATCCGGAAATTCTTAACGCGAGTATTTCGATTTCAACGCCTAACAAAGTGGCGGTTTCAAGTAGCTATGAAGAGTATCTCGAACTTAAGCGCTTAGCGGACCTCCGTAATGTGAAATTCTTTTATGAGACAAATGTTGGAGCGGGACTACCTGTACTGACAACTCTCAATGACTTGATTAATAGTGGAGACCGCATTTTACGAATTGAAGGCGTTTTGAGTGGTTCACTTTCCTTTATATTTAATTCTTTCAACGAGGGTAAGCGATTTTCTGATATTGTAAAAGAAGCGCAAAAATTAGGATATACGGAGCCTGATCCGAGAGTCGACCTAAGTGGTAAAGACGTCGGACGTAAGTTATTGATTTTGGCTAGGGAGTCTGGCTTAGCAATGCAGGCTAAAGAAATTGAAATTGAAAATATACTGCCAAAAGCTTGTGTAGAGGCCACATCAGTGCCCGATTTTATGAAGGCCTTAGAAAACTCTGACGATCACTTTGAGCAATTGAGGGCGACTGCTGCTGCAAATGGCAAGGTATTGCGCTTTATTGCCACTTTGCAAGGGGACAAAGCCTTTATTAGTTTACAGGAAGTCGATGAGAGCAATCCGTTTTTCAATTTGTCGGGAAGTGACAATATGATTGTCTTTACTTCTGATCGTTACAAAGAACGTCCACTCGTCATCAAAGGCCCAGGTGCAGGCGCTGAGGTAACCGCAGCGGGTGTTTTTGCTGAGATATTGAGGATTGGGTATTATTTGTCCTAAGTAGCTAGCGGTTTGCAAACCGCTAGTACATTCACGCAAACCGCTGGAACATACAAGCAATCTGTACCTACAAATGAGCAAAGCACTGGCTGTCAAAACAATCCATGCAGCTCAGCTTCTATTCTAGATAGCACCAAGCCAAGGTCTTCGGGATTGTTTACGTAGTCTAGATCATTGACATCAATGATGAGCAATTTTCCTTCAGAATAACTCTCAATCCACTCTTCATAATTACGATTTAAATCCTCCAGATACTTGATGCTGATACTACTCTCATAATCACGACCACGACGAGAGATTTGTTCGATCAGTTTGGGTATGCCGGCACGTAAATAAATCAATAAATCCGGTGGCTTGATCATCTTACTCATCGACTTGAAGAGATCAAAATAGGTGTCATAGTCTCGCTCATCGAGATAGCGAGAATCTTTTAAATTTTTCGCAAAGATGAAAGCATCCTCATAGATCGTACGATCTTGAATGATCGTATTTTGACTTTTTCGAATCTCTAAGACCTGATTAAAACGACTATTCAAGAAATATATCTGCAATGGGAAAGCCCATTTAGACATATCGTAATAAAAATCAGATAGATAGGGATTGTCATCCACTGCCTCCAGATGGGGTTCCCATTGATAAGTTTGGGCCAATTTCCGTACTAGAGTGGTTTTTCCAGCGCCAATATTACCGGCGATAGCTATGTGTTTGGGTTCTTTTGTATTCACGCCTCAATCGTCCTTTGCCCGCAATTTATAAAAAAACCAATGTATATTGCAGGCACTCGTAACAAACCACATGGCAAGCCTACTTATCAAGAATGCCCGAATCGTCAATGAAGGGCAAATCCTCGAACAAGACCTTTGGATCAAGGATGGAAAAATCGCACAAATTGGCAATGATCTTAGTCCCCAAGTAGATGAAGTGGTTGATGCCGCTGGTCTTTACTTATTACCGGGTGTAATTGACGATCAGGTACATTTTAGAGAGCCCGGTCTTACTCACAAAGGAGACATTGCAAGCGAATCAAGAGCTGCTGCAGCGGGAGGTATCACTTCTTTTATGGAGATGCCAAACACTAAGCCGCAATCACTCACGCAAGACTTATTACAAGCCAAATACGATAGGGCCGCTCAAGTCGCTTTTACCAATTATTCCTTCTTCATGGGAGCCTCCAATGATAATTTGGAGGAAGTGCTAAAGACTGATCCTAATTCGGTCTGTGGCATCAAGGTGTTTATGGGCTCTTCTACCGGTAATATGCTCGTAGATGACCAGACAGTGCTCGAAAACATCTTTCGTAATGCTCCGATACTGGTGGCTACCCACTGTGAAAAAGAAGAAATTATTAGGGCCAATCTCGCTCGACATATTGAGCAGTATGGCGATGATATTCCCGTCGAATTACATCCCGTTATCCGCAGTGTAGATGCGTGCTATGCATCATCTTCTCTCGCGGTAGAACTGGCCCAAAAGCATAATACTCGTCTACATATCCTGCATATATCTACGGCTAAAGAACTTTCCTTATTTCGCAACGATATTCCTTTGGCGGAAAAGCGAATTACCGCTGAGGCCTGTATTCACCACCTTTGGTTTACTCAAGCAGACTATGCGTCTAAGGGGATGTATATCAAATGGAACCCCGCCGTAAAGTCCCTATCTGATCGGGACGCTATCAGAGCTGCGGTAAATGATGGGAGGATTGATATTATCGCCACTGACCATGCGCCTCACACCTTGACCGAAAAAGATAACCCTTATACCCAAGCGCCTTCTGGGGGGCCATTGGTGCAGCATGCTTTGGTTACTATGCTGGAGATGGTCAAGCAGGGAGTATTTAGCTTGGAACATATGGTACAGAAGATGTGTCATGATCCAGCTATCTGTTTCGACATTGTCGAACGCGGCTATTTGAGGGAGGGATATTTTGCCGACATGGTACTTGTTGATTTAAATCGTCCTTGGACGGTAGATCGCTCGAACGTTCTTTATAAATGTGGTTGGTCTCCTTTAGAGGGGCAAGAGTTTCACGCACAAGTGCTGCGTACTTGGGTCAATGGCTATTCGGTTTACAATCAAGGAAAGTTTGGAGAAGCGGGGCAGGGACAACGTTTATCATTCAGTCGCTCATGAAAAAAGATATATATTTCATTACAGGTACTTCGCGCGGTATTGGGGCTGCTTTGGCAAAAGCATTACTGAGCGTAGGCAACGAGATTCACTGTTTTTCCCGTTCTGGGAACGAAAAATTGGGACGCCTGGCGGCTGATGTAGGCGTTCGACTAGTCGACCATAAGCTAGACCTGAGTAAAGCCCAAGCTTCAGTCAATTATCTCCAAGGACTATTTCAAAAAATAAAGCAGGAGAATATAAACTCCTTGACGCTTGTACATAATGCGGGTCTGCTAGAGCCTATTGGACAAATCGGCTCAGGCAATGATCTCAAAACATTAGAAAAAGGGCTCGTCGTAAATCTGGTGACTCCATTATTGATTACAGAGCAATTTGTCGCCAAATTTCAACTCTGGCCCATCCCTAAAAAAATCCTCAATATCTCTACCGGAGCTGCTCGCAATCCTTATATTTCTTGGAATATGTATTGTTCTTCTAAAGCGGGTTTTGATATGCATGCCCAAGTTTTGGCCGAAGAACAAAAATCACAGGCACATCCTATCAAGGTACTTGCTTTAGCACCGGGAGTGGTTGATACAAGCATGCAGGATCTGATTCGGACTAAGACGGAGGATAAGTTTCCTATGCTTGAACGATTTGTTGAGTTAAAGGAAAATGGCGATTTAGTAAGCCCAGAGCAAGTTGCTCAAAGCATCATGGAACTACTTAAGAGTACAGAATTTGGGGATCCCGTCCTCATGGATTTACGTAGTTAATCTTCCAGTAAACCTTCCTCTGTTTCGGTCTCCATTTCGAGATCGGGCAGATCCCCCAATTGAAGGCTACTCTGTTCCCAACTTTGTGATAGACTTTGCAATAAAGCTTGATTGTCTGGGTGAGAAGATGCCCAATTTTCTACTACTTCGCTTTGCTCAGGAGTGGCTTTGCCAGCTAAATAAGCCGCTAATGGATTAGAATATGACATATTGGCCTTTTTGTGTGATTACCTAAAGATAAAAAAACGGAAGCGCTTAAACCAGCACTTCCGTTTTCTTTTATTAATTCAACAAGTAGTAAGTATCCAGTATAAAGTAAAGAGATGGCTAAAAAACCGATAGTCAATATGTCTTTGTACTACTAATTTTATACTCAATACCTTCCTACGCTTATCTTAAAAGACTAATATTTCCGCGATAGATTTTGTCTCCCAGTTTCAGGCTATAGAAGTATACGCCCTCAACCGCTTTCCCTCCATTGGGATCATTACCTTCCCAAGCATCTTGAGGAGAATCACTGCTGTAGAAGCTACGACCCCAGCGATCAAAAACTGTTAGGTTAAAGCTCTCATTGCCAGTGTATTGTACCCTGAAAATATCATTGATGCCATCATCATTGGGCGTCAATAGATTGGGGATTTCTAGATCTGGGGTCGCTACAATATAAGGGCCATACTGGATGAAACTGATACAACCATTTTGATCAGTTACACTTAAGCTAACGGCGTATTCTCCTGCATTGGTGAATACATGAATAGGGTTTTGCTCAGTTGAAATCTTACCATCACCAAAGTTCCAGTACCAACTTACACCATTGGTGGAGAGGTCCGTAAATTGGATCGCAGCGTTCGGCAAGGCCACTATCTCATTGATATCCGGTATAGAGCTAAAGTCCGCGCTTCCACTTAGAGCGACTTCAACGATTGTTTTGCTGATTACTGCTTCACAACCACCTGCACCGATTACTTTAAGGCTTACTAGGTATTGACCTGCATCTGGAAAGACGTGAGTCGGATTCGCTTCATTGTTTACTTGACTACCATCGCCAAAGTCCCACTGATAGTTGATACCATTGGTACTGTTATCCATGAAACTCACCTCTAGACCTTCGCAACCTGTATTTTGAGAAGCGAAATAATCTGCAATAGGGGCCGGATTGATCGTTACTGATACCTCTGCCGAATCTACACATACCCCTTCGCTCACAATGACCTGATAGGTGGTAGTTGAGCTTGGACTAGCGATGGGATCAGTGCTAAAGGGATCATCTAGGCCAGTAGCCGGAATCCATTGGAAAGTTGCATTGCCCAGACCACCACTTACATGTAATTGGGTAGAAGTACCTTCACAAAAGCGACTCGTATCAGCTGAAACAAGCGCTTCGATTTTTGGATTGACACTAAGGAGTATGTCTACGCTAGTTGCGCAACCACTAGGAGCGCTTGCAGTAACGGTATAAAGAGTCGTCGTTGTGGGCTGTACGTTCACCGAAGGTAGAAATGGACTCGTCAGGATAGAAGCATCATTAGGAGTCCACGCATAACTGACCGGATTGCTCACTGGCGTTTTGAAACCATGATCTGCTGCCAATTGGATTTCCTCCCCTTCACAGATGACAGTATCCTTGCTCAGTGCAAAAACGACCGGAGTTGATTCGACTGTTACGGTGATTTGCTCAGGATCTGAATCACAGGCCCCATTTTCAGAGGTAGCAATCAAGGTATAGGTCGTCGTTTGCTTAGGAGCCGCTAAAGGTTTGGCCAGAGTGGGATCGTTGAGCGAAGCACTCGGACTCCATTGGTAGGTATATAGATTGCCTCCCGGATCGCCAGTAGCATTGCCGTCCAAACGAACGGAGTCTCCTTGGCAAACTGATTCGTCGATTCCCGGTGATAGAGTAGGCTGATTGTCTACCGAAACGGTAACCGAATCTGCATGACTATCACAACCTCTTGCGCTTACCACTAGATAATAAGTAGTGCTAAAGCCAGGCGTTACCGTAGGACTCGGTATGTTTGGATCATCTATAGTGCCAGCGATTGCTGGTGTCCAAGTATAAGTATAGTTTGGTCCACTATTGCTTGCTGAACCTTGGAGTTGTACGAAGTCTAGTAAACAGATTGCGGTATCTCTACCTGCATCTGCAATAGGTAAGTCATCGACAATAACGGTAACGGTACTCAGTGTATCTAGGGTAGTCACTGCACTGCTACAACCATTGACTGAAGTGCCTTGCAAGGTGTAGATCGTAGTCGTATCAGGTCTAGCGAATGGATTTGGTACATTGGCATCGTTGAGGCCGTTGCTTGGAGACCACTGATAAGAGATTGGCAGAGGCGCTTGATTGTTAGTCGCTAAGCCTCCGGTCAAAAACGCACCGGGACCTTCTGCACAGATCGCAACATCTGGACCAGCGTCCATAAGCGGCTTAGGCTTAACGATCACCAAAACGGAATCTATATTACTCATACAGCCGTTGATATCAGTCATCTGGAAATAGTAGGTCATACTATCTGGCGCAAATGGCGTAACCAAAGGATTGGCAATTGGATCTTCGATGACATTGCTAGAAAGACCGCAAGCGGCTCCTGTTGGATCTTCACACCACCAACTATAAAAATATGTACCCGTACCACCGGAAGCAGTTGCATTGATCTGAGCACCGCCTTCTCCATCACAGAAGTCTACATCTGCTCCTGCATTTACGGTCGGGCCAGGATGGATGGTGACATTTTGCACCATCACGTCTTGACATCCTCGGCAGTTGCAAATCAAACTGACCGTCTTAGTACCACCACTCGATTAACTTACACATGGAGGACTCAGCTGTGAAGACGTTGCTGGAACAGCGTCTGCTCCAAAGTCCCAAGTATAGGTAGTCT
>JBGCFA010000477.1:0-13368 GCA_045106675.1 Bacteroidia bacterium | reverse complement strand
GGAAAAGCTATCACCAGCGCCCTAAGCAAGCCTCAGATATTATGATAAATAGGAACCGCTTAGGATCAATTCGTCTATAAGAGCTTTGGCAGTTTTGTTGAGCAGATAGCGCAATGTAGGTCTTAAAAAGATACATCGAATGCATACACTTGTTACATCTTTATTGAGAGTCTCCAGTTAGAACAAAGGAAACAATTTAAATGGGAGCTATTTAAAAGTAGCTACGGTTGTTCTATAATTTATATTATGTTAAATAGGATGTGTTTGTCTCTATGCTGGATGTATTTGGTTGTATTGATCCCTCGCGCTTTTTATCTGTGATTCTTCTGTTGTTTCAGGATAAAACATATACTTTGGAGCGACTATTGGGCTTATTTTCTCTATTTCAAAGGCTATAATCTGCTTAAATGGGAATTTCCCTGCCGTCAACTCTTCTAAACGATTCTGCATTGATTCAAACTCTGAGTGAGTCTTGTCTACGATCCCTGCCTTGCCGGTGAGCTTAAAACCTTTTTGCACAAATACATCCACAAAGCTTATACAGGCCCTAGGATTCGATTTTATATTTCTCATACTCTGAGGCGAAGCTATATTGGCGATGATTATTTTAGAAACCCCATAGTAAGTAAATATCTCCTTGGGAGATACATTAGGCGTACCATCTATGTAACTACTTGCTAACCAACAGAGTACACTGTTTTTTATAGATTTTTTTATTTCATCTGTTAACATAAGTGTTTCTTTTTGTTGTCCTTCCCTACTCTATTTATTAAAGAGAATAAATTCTCAAAAATTGTCGTAAAAATCTGATTACTAGCATGTTGAAATACTTCAAGCTTCCTTGTTTTAATACGCTAATGCTTCAATTTATATAAAATAATCTCCACTATTCTTTACATTTGAGAATGCTAAAATTTGTTGCGCGACTCCTTTTTATCGTTTTTGTTTGTGTTCCCTTTAGCTCATTCTCGCAAAATGAGGGAGTCGCTTTAGGAATCCAAATTGGTCAACCATCAGGACTATCAATTATGGTTCCATCACAGAAATTTGATGTTGATGTCCTTTTAGCCTGGGATCTTGATGATTTTTTCTACGCCAATGTGCATGGCTTGTTTCGTAAACCCTTGAGTAGTGATACGCCAATTTCACTTTTTTATGGCCCTGGTATCTACGCCGGATTTAGAGATCGAGGTAAATCCGAAGATGATATTTTCTTGGGGATTAGCGGGACCATAGGCTTGAGCTTAAATATTGAGAATTTTGAAATCTATGCTCGGATTACTCCAAGACTAAGATTGATTGATTCTACTGAAGGGGATATTGGAGGTGGCATTGGATTTCGCTATTTTTTATAGCTCCTATTCAAGGTAGTGGCCACTTTTTCATTTCCCCTAGCCTATTGTTTAGCAGTCTTTTGTAAATATCAAAAACCCCAAACACCTGTATAGGTATTTGGGGCCTCGAGAAAATTACTCAGAATTAGTATTTCGACTAAGTCGCAATAGGAGAAGCTCCCCCGCTTTTTTTGAGCCTTTTGGCTTCACGTTTTTCTTTCAATGATTTGGCGGCTACTTTTTTGCCGGGTTTACCAGCCTTACTCTTTTCTTTAGACATAAAGAATGATTAGATGAGTTTATCAATAAATAATTGATAATCAAACTAATATGGTTCTTTATACCTCCAATAACAATTTAATCTCAAGACTTTCTGAGGCTAATTCAATAATCGACTTGTGCTAAGAAGGCAAATAAGTCCTTTCTAGTTTTCTTTCCGTATTCCTATTTCACAGACAAAAGGGGATCCATTTCGCAGCTGCCCTACCCTACTGCATATCCCTCACTCGCAAGCTTTCTAGTTGGCGCTTCAACTGCTCATATTGATTGACTTCTGCGGGAATTTCAATCATTCCATTCCCATTAAAAAAATTGTAATCCTTCGACTGGATTTTAACTTTCTTATCTGATATTTCGACATTTCGAATATCAGAGATATTGATTTCCTGTCTAGAAGTCGCTCCGTATCGTCTTTCCTGTTTACTGATGCCGTATTTGTTGCCTTCGTTCAGCTTTTTGGTTTCATATCCCTTAATGATTTTGTCTTCTTTCACTATGAAAACAAGGGCAGTTGCTAGATTTAACTCTTGAACAAATCTAAGGCCAAAGACGCCCACTACAATGATTAAAAACCAATGCCATTGAACGATTTCCAAGACTTTAAAACCATTATCCATGGATAACATTAGTACCAAAAGTAACGCTAACACTCCCCCTGTCAGCAGTAAAGCCATTTTCCCTGCTTTACGAGCCGCATAAGATGTTTTTTTGTCTTCTTCGATCTTATAAGCTTTCATATTTTGAATATACTGATTGTCTGGCAAAACCGCATATCCGTATTTTTTTCCAAGATGGATAAGGGTGCGTTCCGCGAAGCGGTGTCATAAGAGCAAATAACAAACAAACCAAAATCATTAAACCAGATCTTATGAACACACGATTTGCTTGGCTAGTAGCCATACTGTTTGCCGGCTCTTCTCTTTTGAGCGGTTGTTTTTTAGATGATTTCCCTTGTATCAATGCCGACAATACGATTGGAACTGAGACTTATACTGTTAGTGATCCATTTATAGGAGTAAAACTTTCTTTTCCCGGAGATGTCAATATTACTCAGGACACAGCAATCTCTATTGTAGCGAATGGTAGCCAAAATCTACTTGACGCAATCGAAGTAATTGTAGAGGACAGCATCTTGATTATTGATGCCGATAACCTATGCGTATTGAATTCGGATGTTGTATTTGATATCTCATTGCCAGAAGTTGCCTACCTCGCCATCTCGGGTTCTGGAAGTATGATTGGTACTGGTCCAATCCAAGCACAAGATGTAGAATTACGCATCAGCGGTTCTGGCGATCTCGATCTTGAGTTAAATGCAACTGATATTGATGGTAAAATCTCAGGCTCTGGAGATGTGATCCTTGTAGGAACGGCCAGTGATTTAGACTTTAAGATTTCTGGTTCTGGTAATGTCGAAGCCTTTGACCTTATGACTGCGACTGCAGAACTCAAAGTATCTGGTGCTGGCGATATGGAAGTTACTGTTTCGGACACGCTCAGCGTAACGATCAGTGGTAGCGGATCAGTCAAGTATAAAGGAAGCCCTTCTATCAATAGCCAAGTAAGTGGTTCTGGCTCATTAGTAGACGCGAACTAATCAATGATCAATGGCCAATTTCAATTTAGAATATCCAAATTATTTGGAAATTGAGAATTAAAATTGGCCATTGAATATTTAAAAGTCTATCCGATAACTCAATATAGGAATCAATCCTCCATTGTGGCGATTGAAGCGAACCTCTCCGGTCGAAGCATCCCAGCTTATCGATCGGGGATTTTTTCTATTGAGTACATTCTGAATATCAAGCGAAAGTACAGAAGCAAACTTAGGCTTGTTTACACGCCATGAAATCCGACAGTCAGTACGGAAATATGGTCCAACTTGTCCTTCATTGATTCGGCTTTGATCAGATATATAAATGAATCGGCCTGGTTCATTTGGGTCTTCTATTTCGGTAACAGGTGTATAACGAAATCCGCCATTAAACATGGTTCGAAAACCTGCTTGTAAGACTGAACCTTTTTCAAAGACAAACTCCTTACCCAAAGTCAGACTAGAGCCAAAACGCGTACCGAAACGGGTATCAAATACTCGTCCATCAGATAATTCAAACTTCGATTCAAAGCGTGAGGCAGTGAGTAGGAAAAATATATTACCCGAAAACATCTTCTCTAAAAACACATTTGCACCATAATTCCGCCCTTTTCCACCATTGAATAATGGATCGGTAGACACTCCAGATTGATTATTGAGCATCCACCAATTTGAAGTCAAGTCTGTGCGCACTGGCACTTGGTATAAGCGTTGCAGGTAAATGTCAACTCCTATACGCAGGCTTTTTCCAATTAGGTAATTATAGGCCGCAATAGCATGATGAGAGCGAATCATCTCTAACTCAAAATTTGGTAATGAGGTCGCAATCTCTCCACTAGGCAAACTGTCTTGCTGAGCGTAGAAGTATTGTCCCAAAGGTAGAATTTGACTATGTATTCCGTAAGCAAAAGAGATCGTTTGTTTACGGTCTGGAACGTATTGTAAAGAAATACGTGGATCAATTTCAAAGGTGTTGTTGAGATTGAGAAACAAAAAATGCGCGCCAACATTGAGCTTGAGTTTATCCGTCAATTGCCTACTCAGCTGTGCATAGGTCTGGAAGGTTTGGGTCTGGCCATCCCCTTCGACTGAGATCGCTCGATCAAGTTCTATTTGACTCAAATCATTGAGCGGACTGCGTGGTAAGCTTTGGCGATAGAAACTGAAAAATATTTGATTAAAGAATATACCCGCTTTAAAACGAGTTTTAGCATCAAACTTGCGGGCATAACTCACAGAAGTGGATATGCGGGTATCTTCATATCGCTCCGTATTATAACGGAAACGATTGTCAGTCATGTCGAGAGTGTCATAATCATAATTGATCTGCCCATACATGGCGGCGACCACTAGCTTTAATACTGATTTTTCATCTACGAGATAAGTATGAGTGATACCCGAGGCGCCCATATTACTGACACGGTCTCGGTCCTCCCAATGGTTATTGATATCTGGATCTCTTTCGGAGGCTACTGCCACTGGACGATAGCGTTCTCGACTGAGTCCTCCGATACCAAACCAAGTCGTCTTAGAGCGGCCATCCTTACTATTGAAAGCGAGATTAAAGGAAAGGTCCTGAAAGTCATTGTCTACGCGTTCACCGACTAGGTTGAACCCTAAATCATTGAGGATACTCAAAGTAGAGTAGCGATAATTGACCAAGTAAGAGGATCGGCCTGATTGTATCGGTCCCTCTGTAGCAAAGTCTAGCCCGAGTAAGCCGAGCTTAACGCGATACTCCCTTTCTTCCATATTGCCTTTGCGAAAGTGTACATCAAAGGCTCCTGCGATTGCATTGCCATACTCGGCAGGCATACCACCGGTGGAAAAATCAGAACGATCTAAGAGTTGGGCACTAAAAACGGTAACTCCACCACCAGACGTTCCGGGACGGGCAAAGTGATTAGGATTGGGGATATCGATCCCTTCCAATCGCCATAATACTCCATAAGAAGAGTTACCTCTAATGATGATATCGTTTTCAGTTTCATCCCCGCCTTGCTGAACGCCAGGTAGAGAAAGCGCCATGCGACTAGGATCATTTACAGAAGCCGCATAGCGTTCGGTTTCTTCTGCATTGAAGGAGCGTGTACTCACCACTGAGAGATCATTGACGGCTTTGGTCGGATAATCTCGCGCGGTAATTAGGACCTCTTCTGTGGTGGATTCGCCGATATTCTCCGCCATTTTGATCTCCACGACTAGCTCTTTGGTACTGTTGAGTACAATAGGGTCAGAGACAGAGTTGAGGTAACCATTATAGGTACACTTGATAGTCCGTCTTCCGATGGGGACATTCTCTAGGCGGTAATTCCCTTTTGGGTCGCTAAGGGCTCCGATTTGTATTCCGTCTTCATCAATAAATACTCTAGCTCCAACCAAAGGTTGTTGCGTATCTGCATCAATCACTTTTCCCCTAATGGTTTGCGTGACTTGGGCAGTAATAAATAATGGCGAAACAAGTAGTAATAGTAGTAGTAGTTTTCTCAAAGTAGTAGCAATTACATTTAGTCATATAAATTACGCATTTTTCAAATATGATTGATTCATGCGCTAAATATTGCTCTTGCTACTTCATAAATGGGTTTATAGATTCTCTTACTCGACCTTTACATTTGATCAATCCATTCCTTAATTAAGGCTACTCCTTCTAAGTGTATAAGATTTCTCCCTAGTTCGGGCATGGCCACACCAGTTTCTACACTATTCATACGATACCACAAGATGGATGCTTCGGCATCGCCAGGCACTATATCATAACGTAAATCCCCAGAACCTTGAGCTGCGGATACCGGGCCTTTCAAGATGCCTAATTGGTGCGGATCGTTTTCACCGAACTGTAGGTTCAAAGCGGTATTATTGGCTGGGCCTTCTGGATTGTGGCAATGCGCACAATTGATCTCTAGATATCCTCTTGCTCTATGATTTAGACTTTGAGAGGCATCAGCCCATGAAGGGAGGCGTTCGATGGAATCGGGATCTAAAGGCAGACTAGTGAGTAAGCCTTCATTTTGCCAAAACTGAAGCTGCCCGATTGCTTCTCCATCACTTATAAGTTCTTTGTTCAAGTTTCGGATTTTGGGACCAATAGGCATAACTTCTCCCCCATATTTGTGGCAGCTTTTGCAATCATTTTTATCAGGGATGGTATAAAGTACAGTCCGTTTCTGGCCCGCTTTATCAAGCCAAACCATTTGCTTTTCCCCTCCCAGTAAGGCCAAATCGGCGTCCTTTTGAGTATCATCCCAGATATAGGAAGCAACTTTCCAGTCATTTGCATCCTTATACAATAGACGGGTCTCGATCAATTCCTTACCTAGCTCAGGCTGGGATTCATCATTTAGGTAGTAAAAGTTTTTGATGATATAGGCCCCTTCAGGGAACGTTGGGAGCCCCTCGTCTTGATAGGTCAAACTGCTACCTTCTGGTAGATAAATAAAACGCTTTTTGTAAGCATAGTCCGTAAACAATGCGCTGTTTAACTCATATGAAAACACATTCGTATTAGGACTCAGTTCAGCAAGCTCCCCATTGAAAAATTCATACTCGGATAGCTTTGCGAAGAATTGGAAGCTCTTTACCGCTTTATCAGCGGTGGGCACCGTACAACTAGCCACCCAAATGATAAGTCCAAGTATTGCTACTGTAATATATCTCATCTTATGATTCGCGGCTTTAAGGTTGAGAGCAAATAAACGGGCTAATATCACTGCTAGGATTGGCAAAAGCGTTGGCTACGTCCATATTAAGGAAACTAACGGTCTCCGCTTCATCGATACAGATATTATGAGGATTACTCCCCTCACCTACCATCATACCATCAAACAAGATATGCTGGATCTGCTCCTGTGATGGATCAGCTGCTTGTAAATTTTCATGTAGTCTCACCACTAGTTGAGCGAGTTCATGTTCGTAAGCCCCTTTGGGGAACGCTCCTCTCTCGCCATAGGTATTGTCATGGACAGAGACATTTTTGGGGTTAGGGAAAAAGGCAGGATTGTTTTGCATGATTTGAGGGTCAACCGTCGCATAACTGATGATTCCTACCGACATAGTGTTATTGTTGGTGATGGTATTTTCATATACCTCAACATCAGATGTTCTCAATATCAAGATGCCAGTACCGGGTGCGAGATTACCGACTCCGGTGGCACTGTTCGCTGCAGGCGCAAAGTTGCGGTAGTTATTATCATGGATATTGTTGTGGTAAGCCTTGGTGTTTTTACCATCATACTTTAAGCCCGGATGATCAAAGATCAATAAGCCACCGGTATTGTGTCTCATTTCGTTTTCCCAAACATCAGCGTCCAAAGTGTTTTCGATTTCGATGCCCGCAACACAATACTCTACTAAGCTATGGCTCACTTTGGCACCATTGGTTTGGCCAACATAGATACCGGCATCAGAAGCACCTCTAGCGTAACAATCTTTGATTACTACATCTTCACATAATACTGGATAGATGCCATAACCTCCATTAGAGATTTCGGGTTCTCCCTCCCAAACGGTAGCAACTCCTAGCAGTTGGATGCCTTTGCCTTCTTTGATTTTCAATAGATCGCCTGTAGACTCTCGAAACTGAATATCTTGAACCAAAAGTTGATTGACATTCTCCACGCGAAAGCCTTCTCCCCCACTCTCTTGTTTACCAAAGTCAAAAATGGTTTCCTTTTGACCTTTGCCGATGATACCGATATTGTTTAAAGGTCCTTGTAGAGACAGCTTTTCAAATTCGTATATACCTGCTTCCAATTGGATCAAAGTATTATCAGTCGCTTCTATACATGCGATCCGGATTTGATCCTCTTGTCCGGGTGAAAATGTAAGCGTCGTGGTATAGCCACTATTATTGACAGGAGCGTTCTTGGAACAAGCCAAAAAGCACAAGGAAAAGAGGCCTCCTAATAATAGAAAAACCCAAGATTGAGATCTAAGCATAGCGAGAAATAGATTTAATGAATTAATCCAATCAATGCATTTGGACGCTCTATTACAACAAAATGGGGTGATCTCGCTCTATTTGGGGTGAACTAGGCGGATAATTCTGGGCGGAATTGCAGCAGATTTTTTTTATAGGTAGATGAGACCGGAATTTGTACATCCGTGACTTTGTACAAGCTGATCTTGAAGGTATCCTTTGCTGGATCGATACGCACAATTTTGTCAGGATTAAGCATATAAGATCGATGCACCCTGATCAAGCTATTGGGAGGCAATTCTTGAACAATTTTTTTGAGCGAGGTTCGGATCAAAACTTTCTTCTGTTCTCCATTCATCAGGTGAAAAACAGACACATAATTGTCATCCGATTTGATATACAATAGTGTATCCAATTTCACCACCAACTCTACTTTCCCTTTCTCACTTTTGATGTTGATCAGGTCCGGAGATACATCGGGTACTACATTGGCTGCTGTGGAGGGAGCTGGAGTCTGCAGGTAGGGCAAACACAAAAAGCCAAATACATAGACGATGCTCGCCATCAATACGGTATAAAAAAACGTAATGTATAATTCATTCCAAAAGTCTTCCTTGATACTCGTTCGATCCGCAAAAAGGGCAAAAAAGATGATGCCTAGTATGATTAATTCTATTCCAGCAAGTAATAAATGATGCTTGATCTTAAAGGGGCCCACTATCAGCGCTTTCCGGAGAGCAAATTGGCTAAATAGTAATACCGGTATCGCAATGAATCCAGCGGTCCAAAGCGGAAGATTGAAAAATAAAGGAGATTCAAAGCTCCAATTGAGTGCGTCATACGGATTAAAAACCAATAAAAATAAACTGGCAAAGAGGCCAGTGATGCTAGCATATAAAATCCGCGTCTTTTTGCCATCAAGAAGTGAATACGTTCGCTGCAAAAAGCTCATTCTCTGAGGGGATTAGTATTTGTGCCAGATTAAAGATATAAAAAAGGCAGGAGCTTTAAGCTTTCTTTGGGTCAGCTTATGTTTAGATGGGTTTTAGGGCCGCTTCGCGGAACGTTGGGGAATATCGATTAGCCAATGCGAAATTTCAATATAGAAAGGCCTCCTAATTGCTTTCTACAAACTTGGACATTTGCATCCCTTATTGAAGGTTTTCAGGCGTTCCGCGAAGCGGTGCCTATAAAAAAAGGGATGACCTCTCGGCCACCCCTCCTCAATCATGTGTATAAAACTCTTCTTAATTTTGTTTCTGAATACGCTCTTCAAACGTAAAGGTCCCATCTTCATTATAGACGCGGAGGAAATACAATTGATCTTCTAGATCAGTCAAGTCGATTTCAGCGATACCTGTGCTAAGATCAAGGTATTGTTCTAAATGGATGTTACCATTAAGATCAACGATCTCTGCTATGAGACATTGTTTAGTGCTGCAATTACTTTGTCCACCCTCGATGACCAAATAGTCAGGAGTTGGATTGGGATACACACTCACAATTTTGATGTCTGGATGAGTTGCAGTGGTTGCTGCAGTGGCGCCTACGGTTAAGGTAGTATTGGCTTTGCTTTGAGCCATCATGGCAAGACTGAACATCATGAGCAAGGAAAAGAGCGAAAGTTTAATTGTGCGCAGTTTCATAAATTTGTAATTATTCTTCAGGTTAAATAATATTATGTCATAAAATTATGTATATACGTATTACTTTAAAAACCCATATTAGCCTGATCCTTACCTATATAAAAAGCGGCCGATGCATAACATCGGCCGCTTAACATTCTATTACTTCTTAAAGTCTAACTATTTGTTTCAACCTTTAGCTTCCAAGATTCGAGGGCTTGCTCTACTTTCTTGAACTCCTCATAGATCATATCTAATAGCTTATCGGTTTCGGCGAGTTCTTCTCTTTTTCCTTTTTCTTCCATCTGGCGGCATAATTCTGAAAAATCCAAGGCACCTAGCTGGGCATTAGAAGACTTTAACGCATGGGCGGCCTCTCTGATTTGGATTGCATCATGAGATTTGACACCATCTTTTAATTCTTGTAGCAATTCGGGTGTGGTTTCAGTCAAAGTGTCCACCAAGTCCGCTATCATTTCGGCATCACCATCCATCAAATCGAAAATCATGTCTAAAGAACTTCTGTCAAGGTATTCGTATGTCAAGGTTCCGTTGTAGGTATTCATGTGTGAGAAATTTCGATTTAGAATCTATGTCTTTCGACTTTTCTAAATAAATAAGTACGCTAACGAGAAAAAAGGCTAAGACTGACAATTTCTATCACCAGAATAAGCCAAGCAAAAGAGACCCTTTCTATTATTTTTAGTAAATATTGCTTGTAATATTAGTTTTTAATTGCTAATTTTGATAGCAAATACGTTCGGTACAATGGAAAGACAAGAGTTTAAATCCCAATTAGGTAAAAACCTTAGGTTTTTACGTGATAGAGCAAAACTTACGCAAAAAGATTTAGCGACGATTATCGCAAGAGATAATGATCCTAAGCGCATTCAGGCTATTGGTCGTAACATCGGATCTTATGAAGAAGGGCGAGCATTTCCTCAGCCCGACCTGATGATGCCGATTTTACAACATTTCCGGATTGATTATCAAAGTATGATTAGCCTAGACCTTGATTCTATGCAAAGTCAACAACTCAAGAAGGTATTACAGCCTGGACAAGCGCGTTTGCAAATTCTAGCAGTGCCTGTAGATAAGAACGATGTTGAGAAAATCGCGATGGTCCCAGAAAAAGCAGCAGCTGGTTATGTCAAAGGTTTTTCTGATCGTGAATATATCAAAGAATTAGAAAGCTTTCACTTGCCATGGTTACCTACTGGCGCGACCTTTCGTGCTTTTGAAATTAGTGGTAACTCTATGCCACCAGTTTCTGCTGGCTCAGTAGTCTTAGGCAAATTTGTAGAGATCGAAGGCATCAAGGTAGGAGAACGCTATGTTCTAATTACCAAGGAAGGTTTAGTTTTTAAGCGCGTTTACCTACCCGCTAGTGGAACAAAACAAGAATCCTTACTCCTCACTTCTGACAATCCTCACTTCGCACCTTATGAAGTAGATCTAGAAGATGTGCTGGAAGTTTGGCAATTCTATGCTCACATCGCCATGTCGCAGGACAAATAAAGCCTATAATCTAACGTCCTCAGAATGCGATCAATGTAATATTTAAGAATATTGTGTCATGAGTTTGACGCAAGTACTTGTTCAAAGTTAAATCAGCCATAGAGGCTTTGAACGTGTTTAGAGAAAGGTCCCCCCTTCTGGGGGACCTTTCTCTACTTTTATTTAAAAAATCGCCTTTATTTAAAACTTTTTCACCACTCAATGATTTCTTACATCAGGAAGTCAGGTTTCCCGCTTTTACGAAGCACGTGATATTTTCTATGTTCCAAAAGGTTTTATAGCTTGAAGTATGTTATAAAAAATAGAGGAACAACATCCACATCATGCAAATAATAAATGTTTGGATTATGTGTGTCCTATCCTCAATCATGTGTGTCTAAGCGGGAATCTTTTAGGTTCCCGTTTTCTGTTTTTATAATTTTACTAAATGAAGTCTGAAAAGGAAAAACCAGAGTTTATAAACCCCATAGATCCGGATAAGATTGCGGAAAACCCGCATACTTTACCATACGCCCATACTGTAGGTAGCCCTGTCATAAAGCCTATCGATAAAGGCAAGATCAAAGGCCGTGCGATGCTGGCAATGGTCGAACAGACAGGCACCCAAATGGAGAGGATTAGGGAACAAATAGAATTGCTCGCCTCCCAAGCTAGAAATATTCAAAAGCGAGTGGAGGTTTCGACTCGTATCTACGAAGCAGCTGTTGGTTTCGAACCCCTCATCCATCAAATCTATCATCTCTACGAGAGAGAAAACGGCAGTTGGGTATTATCACTCATAGGCCCCAATGAATGGGGGAAATCTAATCCGTTTCCTGTTTTTATCTCTAGCGTTCGCTTATTGGCGGATCATACATGGGAATTAAAGGATATCAACGAAGATGCACTCTAATAAAATTGAACGAGCTCCATTTTTCGACTCAGTCAAGCATACTATTGAGCTTGCCATAGAGTTAAGTGCTGCATTGCCAATTGAACGCCGAGCGAAACTTGATCTTATCAAGGTCTATTTTCAAGCTTCGATGGCCGAAAATAAAACACCTCAATTGGTGTTTATTTGTACGCATAACTCACGGAGAAGTCATTATGGCCAAATCTGGGCAAAGGTGATGGCTGATTATTTTGGCTATCCCCGAGTCAAGACATATTCAGGTGGGACTGAAGCCACTGCTTTTAACCCAAACGCAATTGCCGCACTCAAGCAACAAGGTTTTAAGTTATCTTGTGAGGATGAGCAAATAGACAATCCTATTTATACTGCTCAGTATGGATCAGATTTTCAGCTCTCCCCTATTTACTCCAAAAAGTACGATGCTCCCCAAAATCCTTCGGCTGATTTTTGTGCGATTATGACTTGTACAGAAGCCGATGAGGCTTGTCCAATTGTTTTTGGGGCCTCC
Organism: Bacteroidia bacterium; assembly: GCA_045106675.1. Classification (GTDB taxonomy): domain Bacteria; phylum Bacteroidota; class Bacteroidia; order J057; family J057; genus JBCAWW01. Next base: position 700 of record JBGCFA010000477.1, on the reverse strand, counting down.
AGTAGAGTTTCTTTGCCCTATGAAGACCCCAAAAAGTCTGATGGTACTGCCTTGCAGAACGCTACTTACCAAAAGCGAAGCTTGGAGATAGCTTCTGAAATGGCTTATCTATTTGCTAATATTTAATTGTCCATCTCTGAGAGCATTCTTTCTGTCTTAGCTTGCCTGATTTGATTGACAAATTGATCTGATTCATGATCATCACGTATGGTCTTAGAAAGAGTGAAGCTTGTCCCAACGGTAAATAAAATCCCCATAATGAGATAACCTCTCACCCAAAAATCTCCTTCCATATTGACTATGCCCGCTACGGTAAGCCCTAATGCCAATAGAAAAGATATCCAAGATTGAAAACGCCAAGCATTAGTGTTTTTTTGATAATTGTTTCCTTGCATAATCATTTTTGTTTATGCCTCAAGAAACGGAAGGAAAAGCAAAGTGTTGACTCGACTTCTTCATTATACTGATTTTTAAAACTATCAATTAATGGGTATTTATAAGCGTATGGTCTATATATTATAATAAATTACTGACTTTTCATTTATTGAACCTTTCGCTATTTTGGGAGTACAATCCATAAACACATTCAGGAAAATATGGACAAACTCAAAACGATCCTTTCTACGCTTTCAGTTGAGGAACAACGAGCTTTTACGAGATTTTTGCAGAGACAAAAGCCAAAGAAAAACCGTAAAGACGA
>JBGCFA010000476.1:0-13633 GCA_045106675.1 Bacteroidia bacterium | reverse complement strand
ATCGTCGGGTGGACATTATATTGGAACCGATATTACTGTAGCGACGCAAAATCTTGCGTCGCCACATCTTTGGATCAGCAAAAAGGGTTCTGCGTCGCCACAAATATTGAATCAACAACAAAGATTTTGCTGTCGCCAGATTTATATTCGGTACGATAAAGTAATTGGAAAATAGTAGCGACCTAAAATCTTGCGTCGCCACATTTTGGAATCAGCAGAAAAGATCCTGCGTCCTTACCTTTATGATTGTATCCGCAAAAGGAGATTCTCCATTGCTACATTTTACTGCTTAGTTCGGCGCGCTTTTGCAGCAGCTTTCGCTTTGGCAGCTTTAGCCTTGCCTTTTGGGGAGTTGAATACAAAGCTATCACCCTCATCAATCGGGATAAATAAATCTGCTTCTTCCTTGAGAATAGCGGCGACGGTGTGTTCGACAGCGGCGACTTCTACCCGGACACCTTCAAATTTGAGGTGGCGGACGAGTTCGACGTAGTCGGCATCCCCAGAGAGAATAATAATGGTATCTACTTTACGAGCTAGCTGAGTAGCCTTAATAGAAAGAGGGATATCCGCTGATTTATGACAAGGTACAACGGAACCGTGATAGTTTCCTTGGAGCCTTTCGGCTAGTTTTGCTGAAATGCTTTTACCTTCTCTAAAGTAGATTAGGCGACTGAGACTACGATTGACAACTAATTTGGGTATGAGCGTATCGAAATTGAGCATTGCTTGTGTGTTGCCCAATAAAGTGTGAAGACCGATTTCAATATTGTTGCCGTCAATGAGAATAGCGACGGATTGACTAATCCTTACTGGATTGTCGTTAAGATTTGAAGACATAAAAATTTAAGTATATATACTATTGTGTACGAGAGAGAAAAAAAAGCGTTAAATAATTGGGAATAAATAATCCATTTCGATAATTTTTAGTCTTGTCTGGCAAAATCCGGTTAAAGTTTTTAACTTTGGAATATGCTTATAGAAACGCGTAACGAAGAACTATACACAGACAAGCTGAGTGAGGTTGTCAAAATCTTGAAGTCGCAAGGTTTTGAGAAGATCCGAGCAGGTTTGCCCGACTATCCTGAGCCTTCTCCGCTAATACGCCAGAGTGACGAGCATGCTTATATCCCTGATATAACTGCGATCAAAAATGGTGGCAAATTCTATATCGAAGTAGCAAAGCGTACTCCTGAAGAAGTCAAGTTAGTAGGCAAATGGAAACTACTTGCCACTTTGGCTTCAATGAAAAAAGGTGAACTCAAGATTTTTGTCCCAAGAGGAGAACTGAGTTTCACTCGTAGAGTACTAACAAAATACAATATTGAGGCTACAATGATCAAAATGTTCTAGTCATCAAATTCAAAAAATTAAAAAGCATCTATAGTTTGTAGATGCTTTTTTTTATTTCCTTACATGCTAGGGACAAAGCAGATAAATTTCATATTTTTATCTCGACACAAATTTTGAGAGATGGACAATCTATTGCGCTAAACCAATTGTGCCCTTTTGATTGCTCCTTTTATGAAAGAGTCTTCGGTCTTTTCAAACCGACTATTGCTCATTTTATTTTTTGCGTTCATTTTGATTCCCTCTTCTAAGCTGAGGGCAAATCCCTTATTGCCTAGCTACCAGCAATTAGAGCTCAAGAATCCTACAAGCTTAGGTGAAAACTTAATCAAATCCATCATCGAAGATGAACAAGGATCTGTTTGGTTATTGACTGATGCGGGACTCTTAAGATATGAACAAGCTGAGTTTCGCTTATTCAAGCGATCCGCAGATTTAGTATACCCCAAAAGTATGCTACGAACCCGTGAGGGCTTGATTTGGATACTCGGTGACATGGGCTTGATGCAAATGACGCCTAGCGCAGATACAGTGAAACTCCAATTAAGAGTAGCCGGATCTACTAAAGATGAAGTAGACAAAATTCACTATGGTAAAAATTTATACGAAGACAAGCAAGGCATATTGTGGCTAGGGGGTATCCAAGATATTTATCGCTATCAAGACGGAAAACTACATCCTTATCCCCTCGGTGGCCGATTTTGGACCGAAGATTTTGATCATGGCTTTGCTTTTACTGAGACTAAAAATGGACGATTATGGGCGGCAAGTTATACCGGACAAATTGGCTATTATCAGAGGGAACGAGATACGTGGATATGGTTGCCTGAAAGAGGTATCTCTCAAGTGGGAGGACTTGGCTATGACTCGCTCAACCATAGCCTATGGCTAGGCACCTACGAAGGCCTACTACAATTATCGCTCGATGAATACGGCTTTCCAGATCAAGAGCATTGGATACAACAGACTCATCCGATTACGAGTCTTTCTCTAAGCGGGGATAAATTATGGTGGGCTAATAAGAGTGGGGCTGTTTTTATTAGATCCCTGCGGGAGAACGCTCAAATCCAGGCGGGTGACTTTCCTGGGCAAGAGATCAGTAGTATCTATTCCCAAAATCCACTTAATATTTGGATCGCTACTGACAATGGTTTAGGCTTGCTCTACCCTTGTCAAATTAGTCCCGTCTCCACCCAAGATGAGGCACATCGATATATTGAATCAGTACTCACCCTTGGTGAAACGACCTATTTTTGTGATCGATTCCGACTTTATAGCCAACGAGTAGGTGAAGCCACAAAAGTTTTATTGGACGATCCAGACTCCTACTTATTGGGCTTGACCTATGCGGAAGGTAAACTCTGGATATTTAGTCGCAAGGGAATCCAATCTTGGCAAGATGGCAAAAGTGAATGGATTAAGCGCGAAGTGGGCGATTTCTTTATGCCTGCCACAGATCAAACAGGTCAAGTCTGGGTCTGTCATATGGATCGCCCCGGTGTCTCTAGTTTTGATTCGGCACTCAATCGTTATACCTACTATGCTTTAGATGCGCCGGAATTATCTTTTGGAGTCATCCGTAAGAGCCCTGCGGGAACGCTTTATTTGGGTGGAAAAGGGCCGGCAACACTCCTTTATCGCTATGATCGAGAGCAGGACAAACTCGTCAATCTACTCGTCAATCAGCCCTTACCCGCTGATATCAAGATCCAAGATATGGCGATAGGCAAAAATGAAAAAATATGGTTGGCCACTAATGAAGGGCTGTTTTATTGGGAGAAAGGCAATAAGGTGCTCAAGCCCTACCCATTGCAGAGCGATAATCCCTTTCCTTCGATTTCGGCCATCTTTTGGCAAGATGACCACAAAATATGGATAGCAGAGGCTGGAGAATTGATTTTGCTGGACCCGATTGACGCGCAACAATTTCGTTTCAATCGCTGGAATGGATTGCCCAATGGAGACATAGCTGCTCACAATATTACTGCTGAGGGCGAACGCTTATTGATCGGAACCCATCAAGGCTTATTTCAGCTACCTCAGTCCCAACTCTTGCGTTCGGCAACGCCGGTCCCAATGTGGAAACTCCCCTCCATGGCCCCAACTAAGCTGCTCCCTCAAGACAGCTTGTATAACTTAGCCTTAAACGCTGAAGTCTCCTTTTATCCGTCCATACAAACTGGGCCGACAAGGATGCTAGAGTTTCGGTATCGGATTGCTAGCAAAACGCCTCATTGGAAATATATCAAAGCGGATCAACTGATTAGCTATAAGGGCCGCAAAATGGGGGATGATAAAATTGAATTGCAGGCTCGTAGATATGGCTATTTTGAATGGAGTGATAGTCGGATACTGAATTTAGAGATTAGCCGACCATGGTTTCTCAACCCGATAACTTGGTTATGCAGCATACTTTTGATCGCTCTCTCAATTATCACCTCGGTCCGCATCAAGTCAAAATACTTTGAACGGAAGGAAGCCCACTTCAAAAAACTCGTAGATCGGCAAACGGCGGCATTGAGTCAATCACTCATACGAGAACGTAATACCTTGATGGCGTTGAAGCAAAGCGAAAATCGATATAGGATGCTTTTTGAGTGCGCACGAGATGGGATCTTGATCATTAAGGACGATAAAGTAGTAGATGCGAATGAGGAAGCTTGGAAGATGTTTGGCTATGATCGGGACTCATTTATAGGGATATCGCTGTGCGAACTTTACCCCAACATCCAACCAGATGGCCGGCTCTCGGAAGAGAAAGCTCTCCGGCAATTGGCGAGAAGTCGATGGGATGCTTACTGTGAACATTGGCAACAAAAGCGCAAAGATGGAAGTCTATTTGATGCTGAAATCAGTTTAAACCGGATGCGAATTGAAGGCGAAAGCTATATTCAAGTCATCTTCCGCAATATCACAGAGCGGATTGCCGCCAAGGAAGAACAAGCCCAACAACTGCTAGAACTCAACCAAAAGAACCAAGAGCTTAAAAAAGCGATCGCTTCTAATGCGGAGCTAGAAAACTTTGCCTACGTAGTTTCGCATGATCTACGGCAGCCATTACGCTCCATCTCAAGTTTTGCTAATCTATTACAACGTCGATATTTGGATCGTCTGGATGATGAAGGGCAGGAATTTTTGGACTTTGTCGTGCGTGGAGCCAAGAGTATGAATGAGTTGATTTTGCATCTCTTAGACTTTAGCCGGATCACTCGTACGGTAGAGCCTCAAACTTGGGTTTTCTTACCCAATTTGATCAATGAGGTGCTAGGACTCCTGCAAAAGCAGATAGTAGAAACTCATACGAAAATAGATATTGGAGAAATTCCGCCAGTCAAATTATTTGGGCATCGCACTCAATTGCTAAGATTGATTCAAAATCTGCTGTCCAATGCAATCAAGTTTCATAAGGAAGGAGAAGTCCCTCAAGTGGAACTAAGAATGTTTATCTATCAAAAGCAGCTACATCTCCAAGTAGAGGACAATGGGATTGGGATCGACCCAGACAATTATGAGCGGATCTTTTGGCTTTTCCAACGGCTTAATTCCGTGGATGAGTTCGAAGGCTCAGGCATAGGACTTTCGGTTTGTAAAAAAATCGTTGAACACCATTCGGGACAAATCAAGGTCAGTTCAAATTCGACTCAAGGCTCAGTCTTCGAGATTTGTTTGCCACATTTTTCTGACTCGATCGATTTGCCAGAACCAGAGGTGCTTAGCCTTCCTAAAGCGCTCACTTGGTTGCAAGAAGAAAACGGATGAGTGTCCAATACTGAAATGCAACTTTGAATGTAGAAGACCATTTACTTTTTGAGCATTGGACCTTGGGATTCAATATTGCTTATTCCTAGGCCGCCTCGCGGAACGCTTAATTAGTTAGGAGTCCGTTGTCAATAGTCCATAGTCTGAGCTGTTTACTTTCCCTAAGCTGATTTAAATCACTTTTCGCACTGATTCTTATGATTGGGAGCTCCATGCTTAATTTCCAGATTTACCAAAGGAAATCAAGCCATCACTCATTAATCTCAGGATCATGACTGGAATATTATCTACCCAAGACATTCAAGCTCTGCTCGAAAATCACTATACCGGACATATCGCTTGTGCCGACGAAAACGGCCCTTATGTAGTACCATTTACCTACTACTATGACGCTGAGACTCATACCCTCCTTAGCTATACTGCCGAAGGTCGCAAGGTCGAAGCTCTCCGAAAAGATCCCCGAGTATCTATCAATATTGTCGATATCAATGCCCTGAATGACTGGCAATCAGTGGTGATTCAAGGACAATTTGAAGAGCTAGAAGGGGTTGAGGCTATGAATGCAATTAAACTATTGATCACCCGTCTCAAAACGCAAATCAATCAGATCGGCAAGGATAAAGTAGATGCAATCGCCGACATGTCTCCTGCTAAGGAAACTGCAAACAAAGTAGTGTACCGGATCGCGATCAAAGAAATCAGTGGACGTTTTGAAAAAGCTTCGCCCAAATCAGAATTATTGGCCTAGCATAAAGACTAGTCGTTGATTATTATCTTGCAGCTCTTAAACGCTAGAAGATGCTCAATACTTCCTTTCGACTACCCTGCGGCGCTGTGCTCGCCAATCGCTTGATCAAAGCGGCCACGACCGAACGCTTGACTGGATCGGATCACTTCCCTAATGATCCCCTTGTCCATCTTTACAATCGTTGGGCAGAGACTCAAGCAGGGGTTTTGATCACGGGCAACTTCATGATCCACCCCAATCACTTAGAGTCTGGTGGCAATGTCGTCGCAAATAATGAGGAGGTCTATCCGGGACTCAAGCGTTTGGCAAGAGCCGGCAAACGCTATGGTAATCATATCTGGCCTCAAATCAACCATAGTGGTCGTCAAACGATGCGATTGGTCAATACTAAGCCGCTTTCGGCTTCTGACGTACAACTCAATAAGCTCATGTTATTTGCCAAACCTCGACCCATGTCTGAGTCGGATATTGAGGCAGTGATCGCGGGTTTTGTGCGTTCTGCGGAGCTGGTACAAAGAGCGGGTTTTACAGGTCTACAAATCCATGCAGCCCATGGATACCTACTCAGCCAGTTTTTGTCGCCGATCACCAATTTGAGGCAAGATCAATGGGGCGGTAGTATCGAAAACCGTGCTCGGCTCTTAATTGAGGTAGTAAGGGCTGTCCGTAAGCAAGTGGGGGCAGCGTTTCCAATTTCGGTGAAGCTCAACTCAGCAGACTTTCAAAAAGGTGGCTTTAGCGAAGACGATTCTTTCGCGGTAGTAAAGATGCTCGAAAACGAAGGCATCGATTTGCTTGAAATATCAGGAGGTACTTACGAAAAGCTAGCTTTTTTTCTTCTCAATAATGAAAAGGATGCCGCTAAGCTACGAGATAGTACACAGCAGCGGGAGGCTTATTTTCTCGGCTTTGCCGAACGCATCCGTTCGTCGACAGCATTACCTTTGATGGTGACGGGAGGATTTCGGACCCGAGCGTTCTGCGAAGCAGTACTCAAAGAAGGCTCCTTAGATATAATCGGTATGGCTCGTCCCTTCATTACGAATGATGAAGAGATCGCGGATTTTATCGAGGGGAAGGTAGAGCGTCTTGATGATCATGTGGTCCGTACGGGCATCAAAGCTTTTGATGACTCTGCTGAAGGAGGGTACTATGCTCGTCAAATCATCAGAATGGCTCACGACAAAGCCGTAGATACCAAGCTACGCCCGATGCAGAGTGCGACTTTTTTGCTGATGCATGAAATCGGCAAAGCGCTAAAAAGATAAGCACTATTAGACTTACTGAAAACATCACTTGGTCTTGAGACTGAGGCTAATTTCCTGCGTTCTGCGAAGCTGTAAAAAGAGAAGGCTGATTAAACATTTTCGTATCAACCCCTCTTTGAAGTTTATGTTTAGGTCTGAAAGACTTCCTCTTCATTGACAAATGCTTTGAACTCGAGAGGATTGCCGCTGAGATCAAAGACAAACATAGTGTATTGCTCGCCTAGCTTCCCGGCGTATCTTTTATAAGGCTTAATGACAAATTCTATCTTTGCTTTTTCTAGCCTTTGCTGTACCTCTTTGAATTGTTCAACTGAAAGTAAACAGCCAAAATGGGGGATGGGAACTTTGATTCCGTCCACCTTGCCGCAATAATCGAGGGCGGGCATATCATCGCTGATATGAGCTGATAATTGGTTTCCAAAGAAGTTGAAATCTATCCAGGTTTCGGTTGATCGGCCTTCTTCACAGCCGAGTACATCAATGTAAAACCTACGAGTAGACTCGATATTTTTGACTTTGAAAGCAAAATGAAATGCACTCATAAAGGGTATCCTTATTCATATTTTTCAATAAAGCTTCTCACAGTATCAAAAAATAGATCAATCTCGTATTCCCAAACACTGTGGCCACTTTGCTCCAAAATAATCAAAGATTTGTCTACCTCAGGTGTACCTAAAAACTCCATCCCATTTTCTCCGGTAGCTACTGGGACAATCGGATCTTCAGCTCCGTAAATCAACAGACTCGGCAAAGTAATCAGCGGCATATCAGGATTTTGGTTGCCGTTGACCAGTAGATCCTCTACTTCTGGCAGACTTCTTTGAGCAAAACCAGCTCCGCTAGGAGCACTCAAGAGATATAATCCTGTTGGGTTTTCAAATTTGCTTTTGCCAGCGTTGAGCTGTCCCGCTACCCAAAATGCAATGCCGTTGATGGTAAATAGTTCGTTCAAATTGGTGACGGCTGGAGTGTCTTTGAGGGCCTGTAAACGTTCTTCCAATCCCGTCCTATTTTCCGGGTTTTCGGTGAGTTTTTGTTCAATATATTCGATTGAAAAATCTCGCGAAGCCAACCAATTGAAATTGAAGTTATGGGCACCAGCTAATTCAATCCAGCCTTTGAAATCAGTTTGATTGTTGCCCGTTTTCAAAAAGGAAGTCCCTAAAAACCCACCGTAACTATGGCCCATCAAAAACAGGTTTTGGGCTTGTGGGTATTTGTCCTTGATCAATTTTACAAGAACCTCGACATCTTCGACAAACTGCTCCTCTGTCAATTCGACGGCACGTTGGCCATGGGCATACCCACCGCCTCTTTGGTCAAAAAACACCATGGCATAATCTGCATACAATGGTTCGAAGTGCCCGTAAACAGCATTTTCAATCCCTGTATCAAAAGGGCCGCCATGCAGGAAGATGATAAAGGTTTCGGCAGTCGAATTGCCTCTCACCCAAACGGGTAAGTCTGCGCCTTCGTTTCGGAGATAAAATTCATCGCTAAACTGTCCGTCGATTTCTTGGTCAAGATAGCAAGCATTAAATGAAAAGCTGCAGGCGATAAGCGCACTGATAATGATAATATTTTTCATCCTTGTTGAGCTTTAAAAAACCAATTGATCCCTACACTAGCATTGGGTACGATATAGGCGGCTGGCAGCCTCGCTTCGCGAACGCCTATCCTGAGGTTGATACTGATGGGTTTATCTGCGAGTTTTTTGCCAAAGCCAACTCCTGCTTTCCATTGTGGGTAAAGATTGCCTTTTAGGGAACTGCTCTCAAACCCACCACTGCCGTTGGCTTCGAAAACGTCTCCGGCTAAGACTGCTTCCAAGATGCCATAAGCGCCAAAAATTTGATATTCAAAGCCTTTGGCAGTTGAGTACTTTAAGCTCAAATCGCCGCTGAGACTGATGCCGGTATGATTGCCCCGATAAGCATAAACATCCACTACTGGTGCGATGACTGCTTGGAGTTTTTGGCCGGATTCACCAAGGGTTTTGGTGTAGAAGGGATATTCATAGGCAAGCTCTACCCCTGGAAAAACAAAATTATAGCCTTGCAGATGAAAGCGCCAAGAGGCGTTTTCTTGGGCGGATAAGCTCGTTATCGCTACAATGAACAGACAAAAAATAATACTTCGCATATTGATTAAGTTTTAGCGTTCGCCTGATGGCGAAATCAATTTTTTTTCTTACTCTAGTATCAATAGACACAGTTTTCTGTTTTAAGATGCACCATGAGCTGCATCTTGCGTTTGACCTATGAGTCGCATGTTTTGCTGATTTATTAATTCAAGGCTTTGTGTTTGTTCTTTTTGGGGATGAAAAGCGTGAGCGAGCGTTCTGCGAAGCAGGGAAAAGATCAGGAGTCAAGAAATGAAAATTGAGATATCTCTATTGCCAAACAAACGGCTGCGATCTATGCCTTGAAAGCACACGGCTTTAGGGAGATATTGTGATGCAATCAATGTCCGTTCTTCTTAAGCCAAGTCAATGAGTAATCGGCAATTTCTTTCCAGCCGCTATCTATAGTAAGCGAGTGTCCACGGCCTTCAAATAATTTGAAGTCTGAAACCACAGAGGAATTATATTTTTTTGCAGATGCTTTGCCCAATATTGGTGGAGCTTGATGGTCTTTTGCGCCTCCGGTGATTAGCAAAGGGCCACGCTTCGTATTTTGCGTATTCACTTTTGTTTCGGAGCCAGCAAAACTAGCTGTTGCAGCCTGGAAAAGTGGTTTGCAAGGTGCCGGAATTGTCCAACGATCATAGAGTTCTCTTGCTTCTTTTTCTGAAAGCGTATTTGCAAACCCATAACAAAACTGTTTGAAGCTAAGCGAATGGGTTTTCTTGAAATTAAAAGGATTGCCTATTACCGCTAAAGAAGCTTTGAGTACTGAAAATGGTAGTTGCCACACACCTTTTACAGGTGCTGGGTCTATCGCTATACCAGCACTCGCCAGATTGCGTCCTAATAGAATTTGTGCAATGAGTCCGCCAAACGAATGTCCAATAACAATGGGTGGTTCAGGAAGCGTAGCAATTATTTTGGCATAACTATCTACAATTTCTGTAACGCCTCTGTTGGCAATAGGTTTTGGGTTTTTACGGCATTCAACGACAGTGGGAGAGTCTCCTGGCCAAGCTGGATTTAGCGTTTTATAGCCTTGCTCATTAAAGTAGTCCATCCATTGTTGCCAAGAAGATGTGTGCATCCATAATCCGTGAATAAATACGATTGTTTTTGTAGCTACCATTTGAGTTTTTGTCTTTCCATAAAAGTCCAACAAAAAGCTCTGTGAAATTTTAACCCAAGTTAAAATCGTCCTTCTTCTCTGAAATTCTTTTTCTGATTCTACTTAAGGAAGGTCCTTGAATACCCAAATAGGAAGAGATATGGTACAATGGGATGTTATTGAAAATGTCTGGGTGGTATTTTACCAAATCTAAATAACGTTCCTCGGGTGTTTTGAAGATGAAGCTCTCCATTCTTTCAATGGTTACATTAAAGGCCATTTCTGCCATCAAACGTCCAAATCGTTCCCATCTGTGAGATTGGGTGTAAAGGGAAAGTAAATCATTAATGCTGATATAAAGTATCGAAGCGTCTGTCATTGCTTGGGTATGATAGTCGCAAGGTGTCTGATTGATGAAACTTTTGAATGGAACTACAAATTGATGCTTTGAATAAAGAAAGATGTTTTTTTCTTCGACTGTTTTTCTGTCGACAATATAGGAACGGAAGGTACCGGTATTTATAAAGCCTAAATACCGGCAGATCTTTTTGTGCTGATTGAAATAGTCGCCTTTTTTATACTCCTTGCTGTGCCAAAAAGGAGCCGACAGATTAAAATCCTCTGCTGTCAAGTCAGCAAATTGCTTAAGAGCAAAGGCCAGTATTTCTAAATCTGTCATGATTGTTTTGTTGCGTGAGTGTCGTTTTATAATGACGACTAAAATGCCCTTGCCAGCTCACTGATGGATTTGCATCTGATTTCCTCTTGGACTACCGCTTCGCGGAACGCTTGGCTAGGTCGAATGCTAAATTTCAAGCTGCAATAGGTGATTTTTCCTTCAAACTTCTACATTGGACTAGGGTATTGGCTATTCCCAAGCGTTCTGCGAAGCAGTGAAAAAAAAGAAAATCACTTGACCACGATCAATCTCTTGGCGGCTTTTCCGTAGGATTTCAAATCTGTGAGTACAATTAGATATATGCCCTCCGTGAAACTAGAAACATCAAATTCATTGTGATTGAATTGTTCAATCAGAAGTCTGCCTTTGGCGTCATACAATTGTACCTGATAGCGCATCTGAGATGGAACTTCTATTTGGAAGCGATCTCTTACTGGATTGGGGTAGATATCGATCTCAAAGTCATTTAAATGATCAATAGCATTAGTGACATCAAATTGTATCTCGAAGTTGGTGGTATTGATGTCAAAATAGATACTGTTCCTAGCTGCTACCTTGATTCTTGCTTCTGTCGTCGAAATATTGGGAATCTTTAGGGTCACACTACCAATATTGGGGGTGCTATCTGAGAGTAGGATAGGGTAGGTGTATCCTCCGTCGATAGATAAGCTGATGATTACATTTTGAGTATTGATCGGAGGACTGTCGGTACCATTGACAGACCAAGTGATCGTTTGATCAGTACCTCCAGTATACACAATGCCCGATACATCTTGGCTCGTTACGACAAATGGACCCGCATCAGCTACGGTAATCTGGATATCGTCGGAACTAGTACCACTGGCGTTGATCAGTTCATTATTGTAGACAATCTTGTGATTGTCGTTTACCGTCAGTCTGATGTCCATGATCCGACTTTGCGTAGGAAGCTGCTCTTGGGCATTAGCGTTATTATTGGCTACTACATCGCTCATCTTTGGGAAAGTCCGGCTAGCATTGGTATCGGGCAGTAAGCGCATAAAGATCGCGCCTTGTGAATCATCCCCTACAGGAATACTCTGAGGCAGTCCGCGATTCATATTATCCCAAACATAGGTTAAACTGTCATTTGGATCTGGATCACCAGCAATCCCATTAAGGGTAAAAGGAGTACTAAATGGAATCACTGCATCTGGCCCTGCATATACACTAGGAATAGTATTGTTAGTAGGGACTTTGCTACCAACTGTGGGGATGCTGTTGAGCAAAAAAGCCGCCAGTTGATGATAGGACACTGCATGACCATGGCCCTGAGCATTGCCTCCTTGAATGGTCCAGCCGCCATTCTCTGGTTCGTAATTATTATTACCGCTATGGTTTATCGTATGAGATTGCGAGAATTGGTGTCCTATTTCATGCCTCGTTACGGGGATGTCAAATCCGCCTGATAGACCGCTTTTGAAACTGCCTGCGCAACCTCCGCCAAATGGACTGCCCGCAATGACATGGCTAATATCATAATTGGCTGAACCGATAATATTGTCAATCACACTCGCTTGCTGACTCAAAATGATGTTAGCATTGGTACAACCACCTGAGCCTGCTGGTAAAGTTCCCCAAGGGTCGGTCGCTGGATCAGGGAAAATGAGTAGGTCGTTATTGGCAATGATTTCAAATCGGACACAATACTCTCTGCCATAAAGATCATTGATATCTTCTAACCAAGCATCCAATGCAAGAGCAGTTGCGGCTGGGCCTCCCTCTTGTTGGGTAAATTCACCCATTGTCGAAACGGCAAGCCTTAAAACGCGCAAACTATCCCCTCGTCCTATATTCGTCCCTACAAATGGTGAAGGGCAGTAAGGCGTTTGCGTGGTATTTAGATTGTCTGGGTAAAAGTTATAGAGCTTAGGCGCTCCATTGACGTTGAAGGAGGGATCTCTGATTACGTTCGTTTGATAGCTAAAGCCAAATAGATTGGCGACCTGATTCATCGGGTATAGATTCAAAGCTTGCGGCCAACTCCATCCCAAACCAGCGATAAAGATCCCGCCACCATTGGATACAAATGCATCTAAAGCTGTCAATTCAGCTGCTTGGTAGGCTTGGGTTCCATTCCAATCATTACCCAAAATCAGGATGTCAACATTGGCCAATGAGGCGCTAGTAATGCTCCCGCCAAGGCTACTAAAAGTATAACTGTTAACACCCAAGGCATTTCGCAAAACGCTCGTATTGTTCATCGTAATCCAGCCTTCTTTGATTGCGACTCGTTTATTGCCCGGATTGAGCCAAGCCATCGCATTGCTGATAAACGCTAGATTATCGTTTGAGCTGATGCTGTTGTTGGCCAGTATACCCTCATGACCCACTGCGATTACTTTCCCACTTTGGTATTGCGTTGCTACAGAAAAGTGTAGCTGTGGATTTTCGCAAGGGCTACTCGACACTATCGGACTGACGCTCTGATCGATGACTGCCAAATCCCCGATACCGGCTCCGGGCAAATACAGTGTATCGACTGAGATAAAAATATCGGCTAAGTTTTGCGACACTAGATTACTGCAAAATGTCGTGATGGCAATCAGGGCTAATAGCTGCTTGTACATAGTTTAGG
>JBGCFA010000475.1:0-4002 GCA_045106675.1 Bacteroidia bacterium | reverse complement strand
CGCCAAGCAAGAGGTCGCAAACTTCTTCTTATCTCTCCAGACTAAGCCTTTTGTGATCTTAGCCGGGATCTCCGGAACGGGTAAATCTCAATTGGCTCGCCTCTTGGCTCAAGCCCTCGGACATGGTGATAAAGTCAGATTAATACCCGTCAGGCCTGATTGGACAGATGATAGTGATTTGCTGGGTTATGAAGACGTAGATGGCAACTTCCGTCAACAAAGCCTCTTAGATGTTATCCTGGAAGCCCAAGCTGATCCACAGTCGCCTTATTTTGTGATCCTAGACGAGATGAATTTGGCGCGAGTGGAGTATTACTTTAGCAGCTTTTTGAGTTTGATGGAGACCCGCACTTGGCAGGATGAGCGGATTGTCACCGAACCATTGTTGAGTAGCGCTATTCGCGAACGTCAGCCCTCCTTGCGCGAAGCGCATCTACCCGAAAACCTCTATGTCATCGGCACCGTCAATATGGATGAAACGACTCATCCCTTTAGTCGCAAAGTGCTAGATCGTGCCAATGCCATCGAGATGAACGAAATCCAATTGGACTGGCCACCCGAGAGTGAGGAGGTAGCGCCCTTGGCGAACGTTTATAATGATCTCTTGCGGACTCGCTACCTACATGTCAAGGATATCTCCTCCGCAGAACGCAAAAGACTAAGACCTTGTCTGCTCGTCCTGATGGAACTCAATACGATCCTTCAAAGCGCTGATCTACAATTTGGCTATCGTATCCGAGATGAGATCGCATTCTATATGCTCAATCGCCACGAAATCAGCGAACTGCTGACGGTTGATGAAGGGTTGGACTATCAGATCTTGCAAAAGATCCTTCCCCGCATACAAGGTAGTTCTCGTCGATTAGGGAAATGCTTGCGTGAATTGATTCAGTTTCTTGGCCCTAAAAAGCTCCAGATACCAGAATCAATGACAGCCGAAGAAATTATGCTCAAAATCGGTGATCCCCGCCGTGCCAAGGTCAAATATCCTCGCTCATTGGCAAAACTCCTCCTGATGTATCGTCGCTACGAAGAAGATGGTTTTACAAGCTTTTGGCTATAGAGGGAAGCGTTCCGCGAATAGCGGGAAGAAAAGTAAAAAGGACCCGAAACGTAAAGACGCAATCCACAATACCAATCGAGATAGGCCTCAACGACAAAAATCCGGAGCGGCAACTCCGGATTAAGCGTAAACAATCGTCATATATAACTTATTGAAAAATAGCAGCCAATTGGTCGTGGATAGCAATTTTCTCTTCTCTGCCTACATAGATGACACTTTCGGAGGATTGGGTGAGGACGCAGCCGGGTTGGAAAAATATTTCACCACCCACTTCTAATCTCGCTTGACGGATCTGATTGAAGACCGCCATATTGCGAAAATCCCCCAATACTAGACAGCTAAAGTAATTGTCAAAGCGCCCTTCATTATGTAGTTGTTCCTCCACCTCTAGCAAACCATAGTTTTGTGTCAATGCAGTAGGTTTTGCCTGTAATTGCTCTATCGACAAAGAACATGAGCGACGGTTGAAAAGATTGCCTTCCAAATGGATTTGCTTGAGAATACCTTTGCCAGCATTGTCCAAAATACCTCCTAAAGCGATATCAATCCGCTCGTGATACTCAGTTCCGATCAAAGCGCCCTGCATCCCGATCTGTAGGTTGCCCTCAACTCTGATCACCTCAGCAGAGACATACATCTCGCCTTCAATCACCCAATGGTCAAATGGCGCAATGGTAGTGCCGGGAAAGGCTGGATACCAATTGGCCGGATTTTCAAAGAGGTGATCTTCCACAGCCGTGAAAGTATAAACAGTAGCCTGAGAGCTAAAAGATAGAAGAAGGAGGGGGAAACATAAAAGGAGACGAAAAAAGAACATAATTTCTTTTGCTATACCCAAAGATAAATAATCTATTTATCATATAAAACAATTCGTGAAATGTTTTATTAAAATATTATTTGCTTTTCTCGAAATAGCCCTTTACCAAACAGAAACGGCGGTTGGCGCTTGTAGAGAAATCGGCTACCTTTGCGTCATGCGCATTATTTTCATGGGAACGCCCGAATTTGCCGTTCCAACCCTCCAAAGCTTACATCAATCTGAAACCCATCAAGTGGTTGGGGTGGTCACCGCTCCAGATAGACCCGCAGGCCGTGGACGCAAGCTCCGAGCCTCTGCGATCAAGGAGTATGCAGTCTCACAAGAGATACCGGTTTTGCAGCCTGAAAAATTGCGTGATCCAGCATTCATCACCGCATTGGAAGCATTATCCCCAGATTTGATGGTGGTAGTTGCTTTTCGGATGTTGCCAAAAGTAGTTTGGGATATGCCTCGCATCGGCACTTTCAATCTACATGCCTCTCTCCTACCCGACTATCGTGGAGCCGCTCCGATCAATTGGGCCATCATCAATGGAGAAATAGAAACTGGGATTACGACTTTTATGATAGACGATAAAATCGATACGGGTTCTATTCTTCTACAAGAAAAAACGCCTATTCCGACTGATTGGACGGCTGGAGATCTGCATGATAAACTGATGGAAATGGGTGCTGGACTAGTGCTACAAACGGTGGAGGGACTAGATGCCAAGCAATTAGTCGCGAAACCTCAAGATGACAGTCTCTATCGTAACTCTGCGCCGAAGATCCATAAAGATGATTGTCGCATTAATTGGGAGCGTACAACTGTAGAAGTATATAACCACATTCGAGGGCTTTCTCCTTATCCGGCCGCTTGGACGACACTAGAAGAGCAAAACTGTAAGATCCTCCAAGTATCAATCTATGAGGAAGAGCGTTCGGCAAAGCCGGGAACCATAGAAAGAACTGAAGAAGGGGAACTAATCGTCGCTTGCAAGGACGGATATTTGCTGATCAAGCAACTCCAGCTAGCGGGCAAAAAACGCATGACTACCGCCGATTTTCTGAGAGGATATAAGGAGGAGCTCAATCGCTTTGAGTAACTTGATGGGAATTGTTGCGTTATTGATTTGTTGAAGGATGGGATTGAATATTCGATAACTCAACAATTCAAAATTTCAAAACTTGATGAATGAACAGTTTTCAGAGTAAGCACTTTCCGACTTCCAAAAACGGCATCCTTGTGCTACAGGGTTTTGCGATGCAGTATATCGCAGGCTTTAATGTGGTATTGATGCTCGGTATTTTGGTCAAGGTAGTCTCTCAGGGAGCTGGGATGGATATCCTTTGGATCGCAGTAATTGGCGAATTGATCGCAGTTGGTCTGGGCAATTTATTGGCCTATGCAAAGCTCAAAAAGACCTACGCCCAGATATTTTTTGTCAATGAGCATTTCTCTCTAATCTCTGTTTATGAGATTCTTTTCAAACGCGAGAACAATGCTTTTCCTTTGCGATATGCCAACCCTCGGCTCGATGGTGAACAAAACATCATGACCATCCATTTTAATGATCAGATCATCACCCTGCGACGCGAAGACTGGGAAGAATTTGACCTGATCAGAGATTATCTTTTTTCCCGCCAGTTTTAGGATTACCCCTGCGGGGAACGCTCCGCCAGCTCATTTGGACGATTGGGCCTTCCTGCTTAAACAACTATCCAGATTCGATTCTGAATATATTTTTGAATAATCCAATATTTTGTAGTTAATTCAGCTTAGAATCTAACATACGTTAGAGACACAAACTAACCCTACCCAAGCTCGTTTTTATCGGAATTGACATTAGCTCATGGCTAATGAATCCCTATCTGTTCTACAGATAGGCTTTTGTTTGTAGGCTATTGGCCTAAAAGCCTGATAGCCTCGGTAAGCTTTCGATCCCTTGCGAAGAACCTTCATTTTGCACTTAGCAAGGACGCATTACAAGTGCAAGCAGATATTATTACAGCACTAAGGCTTTCAAAATGTTCAAAAGTTATGCTTCAAACCTTCGCTCATTCTTTTCTTCTAAAGGCCTCTACCTAGGGATATCACTGGTATTATTGCTAGGGATTGCCGCTGCGCCTATGATCAACGG
>JBGCFA010000474.1:0-28184 GCA_045106675.1 Bacteroidia bacterium | reverse complement strand
CCTCAATTACTGCCAAAAGCAGAATATATCTGTCCACGCAATGAACTCGGTGGTTTTGGCGGTGGCAATGGCGTAACTCGTGGGAGCAAATCGGGTTCATTTGAAGTAACAGGAGATTATCCCAACATCCGCTATGTAGAGCCGATGAAAATCACGGGTGGCCGGTTTCTCAACAAGATTGATATTGAGCAAACTCGCAAAGTCTGTGTGATCGGTCAAAGGGTGAGAGATCTGTTATTTGAGGAGGATGAAGAGCCGATCGGAGACTATATCGAGATCAATGATACTTATTTTCAAGTAGTAGGGGTCTTTACCACTCTCGCTACAGGCGGCCGTGCCGAACGCGAAACTCAAAAGGTCTTTATCCCTTTTACGACCTTCCAAAAAGCTTTCAACTATGGCAATCGCATCAGTTGGTTTGCCATCACAGCCAAACCCGGCGAAAGCGGTGCTGCTTTAGAGGATCAAGTGATTGATATTTTACAAAAAAGACACTCAGTGGCGCCAGATGATGATAGAGCTTTTGGGCATTATAATATGGAGGAGGAGTTCGATGAAATCGCAAACGTATTTTTTGGCATCCGTTCCATCTCTTGGATTGTGGGCTTTTTCACCCTTTTGGCAGGAGCGATTGGGATCAGCAATATTATGTTGGTAACCGTAAAGGAGCGCACCAAAGAATTTGGCATTCGCAGAGCTTTAGGCGCCAAACCTTTTTCGATCATCAGTCAAGTCGTAGCCGAAGCCATCATATTGACGGTTTTGGCGGGTTATATCGGCCTATTGGTTGGTATGGGCTTATTGGAGCTTGTCTCTATGTTGATAGAAGGTCAAGATACTGGGATGTTTGGAGCACCCTATGTAGATATAGGACTAGCTTTTCGAGCACTTGCCATTTTGGTGGGAGCTGGTTTGCTGGCAGGCTTGATCCCAGCCCAAAGGGCGGTGAGTGTACGGCCGGTAGAAGCCTTGAGAGCTGATTGATGTGATGGGAAGTAAAAAAGCAAAACAGGTAATAAGCATTTGCTAGCTAGGGTCGTATTGCATACGACCCATAAATCCAAGCGTTCCGCGAAGCGAGACAGGAAAAAAAAGTACTAGAAAAGTAGCAATACAATAGATAGATGAAAACTACTGGCATCATTTTGATCGGCTTACTCGCCCTACTGTTGGTGGGAGGGGCTTATTTTCTCATTAGTCAAAACGAAGAACAAGTCGTGATTTTTGAGACAGATAGTCCTTACTATACTGATATCATCAAAAAAACCGTGGCAACGGGATCTGTCGTTCCTCGAAAAGAGGTAGAGATCAAACCGCAAGTCTCCGGCCTCATCAGTAAAATGCACGTCGAGGCGGGTGATATGGTCAAAGGAGGTGATTTGATTGCGACGGTACGGATCATACCCAATATGGTCAATCTCAACAATGCAGAAAACCGCCTCGAACGAGCCAAAATTGCCATGGCTAATGCAAAACGAGACTTCGATCGTAACCAGCAACTGCTCAAAGAAGGCGTTATCGCGCAAGCGACCTTTCAGGAAATAGAGCTTTCTTACCTCAACGCTCAGCAGGAATTACAAGGTGGGCAAGATAATCTAGACCTCATCCGTAGAGGTTCGACGAAGCGTTCGGGGAGGACGGCCAACACCAATATCCGCGCGGCGATCTCTGGTATGGTACTAGATGTACCCGTGGAGGAAGGCAACTCAGTGATCGAAGCCAATACCTTCAATGATGGCACAACCATCGCCATTGTCGCCAATATGGATGAGATGATATTTGAAGGCAAAGTAGATGAAGCTGAAGTGGGCAAAATCAAGGAAGGGATGCCGCTTTTATTGACGATCGGTGCGATTGAAGATGTAGAGTTTCCGGCAATTCTAGAACATATTTCGCCTAAAGGCATAGAAGAAAACGGTGCGATCCAATTTCAGATCAGAGCGGCCATACAATTGCGTGAAGATCAATTTATCCGCGCTGGATATAGCGCCAATGCTGATATCGTATTAGAGCGTCGAGATAGTGTTTTGGCGATCAAAGAAGCGCTGCTACAATTTAAAGGTGATTCGACCTTTTTGGAGATCGAACGAGACACTCAGCAATTTGACACCTTATATATCAAGACGGGTCTTGCCGACGGCATCAACATTGAGTTAAAAACAGAATTAGACGAAACGATCAAAATCAAGAATCCGAATATCGTGATTGAGGAGTAAATCTTACAGGTTTTAAAAATAGACTGCCAACATAAATCATCAAAAATCCCGAACCAATATACTGGCTCGGGATTTTTTTTGTACTGTCTATATATCGTATTTTTGGCCCATATCTTGCACAGGATGAGTGGGGAAGCCTTGTTTTTTGTCAATAGCGAAAGGGCTGGATTTTTTTTATATTTGCATTTATAGACGTAAATAATTTGGCCACTGTAATGTTTGGGCGTAAGCTCATTTGTATTGGGGGTATTCTAATCGGATTATGTCTCGGGCTCTTTGCGGAGTCTGGAGCAGACATCAATCTGGATAGCCTTAACACAGAGTTGTCCAAAATCAGTAAGCCCGAGCAAGTCAATACGCTCAGTGATCTGATGTACCATACGGCCCGAGATAGCAATTTTATCTTATCAGTAAGGTTAGGTCAACAAGCATTAGGGATTGCAGAGACCATAGGAGATTCTCGCTACGTCGCGAACGTTTTATTTCACTTTGGTAATTTTTACATGATCAGAGGCAACTACTCGATGGCTGCCTTTAAGTTTGATCAATCCCGCGCAATCCGCGAGTCCTATGGCAAAAATGCCTATTGGGTATCTTCCGTAGAACGCTTCATCGACGCATCGGATTCCTTAAGAGATTATAATAACGCCCTCAAATATCTTGATCGCCTAGAAACTCACGCGATGACTCAGCTGGACACAGCATTGTTGAGTCAGACATTGCTTCATATTGGTCAAATTCAAGTGAGGCAAGAGTTATTCCAAGAGGCTAAAGCATCTTATCATACGGCTCTCAACTTACAAGGCAATAATGATTCTACCACTTTGGCTCGGACATTATATTTGCTCGGTCAATGTTTTTTTGTAGAAAAACAATACCCTCAAGCCTTGCAATACCTGATGCGTGCTTTAGATATTGAAAATGGCCTTGATCGCCCCGAGTCCAAAGCAAAAGTCCAACTCGAACTAGGTCGCGTATTTATTGATATGGACAGCATCACGCTGGCACGTCCTTATCTCGATGATGCCCTCATCATTTGGGACGATCAAAAGGAATATGCTTCCCAAGCCGAGACCCTTAGACTGATCGGTGATACCTATCTCAAAGAAGGCAATTACAATTCAGCTTTAAGGCACTATTCATGGGCCTTGGAGGAACAAGTAATCTACGCAGATAGTAGCGCGCGATTGCTTTACAATATGGGGATCGCCCATTTTATGCTGGAAGAGTATGACTATGCAGTGGAAACGTTCCAGGCACTGGTAAAACGACAAGTCGTCAATCCCCAGGATACATTTCAAATTGCAGGCTATCGCCAACTCGCAGAAAGCTATGTGAAGTTGGAGGATAATGAAAATATGCGACTGGCCTACCAAAAGTATATGGACCTGAGCGAGAAAGTCTTTGGTGATCGCAATTTGCAAAATCTCCAAGAGATGGAGTACAAGCTCAAACTTGAGCGACAAAAGCGCCAGGAACGAGAAAATGATTTGAAGTACCAAAAAAAGAAGGAAGAAAATCGCAAAAATATTATCCTTCTTTATTCCGGCGCAGGAGTACTTTTCTTGATTATCATCTTGGTCATCGTCCTCTTTAGACAAACCAAGGTCAAACAAAAAACTAACGATCAGCTTTCTAGCCAAAATAAGGTTATCAACCTGCAAAACAGACAGCTGCACAAAATCAATCTCAACCTAGAGGATGCCAAAAAGCAGGCAGAAGCGGCTTCTATAGCCAAATCTAATTTCCTTGCAGCAATGAGTCATGAGATCCGTACTCCAATGAATGGCATCATTGGTATGGTCAGTCTCTTGATGGATACACCTTTGGTCCAGAAACAAAAAGAATACGCCTCCACGATTTCTACTAGTAGCCAAAATCTACTTTCGATCCTTAACGATATTCTCGATTATTCACGTGTTGAAGCAGGTAAGCTAGAACTTGAGATTCGTAGTGTCGAGCTCAAAGAATTGCTCAATGAGGTGATGGCACTCTTTATGACCACTGCCGGCAATAAAGGGATCAAATTGGAATTTCAAATAGATCCAGCTTTACCAACTTTCTTCTTTTCAGATCCGACCCGACTCCGACAAGTTTTGGTCAATTTGGTAAGCAATTCCTTGAAGTTTACTCAAAAAGGAACCATCAATATCCAAACGAGACTCAAATCCGCTACCAAGTCTCCTTTAGCACATCAAGATGCCTTTGAACTAGAGATTTCGGTTACTGACACTGGAATTGGGATTCCTGAAGATAAACGTAGATCAATTTTTGAGTCCTTTCAACAAGTTGACAATTCTGTCTCTCGACGATTTGGTGGTGTAGGCCTTGGACTTGCGATTACCCGCAAATTGCTGGAACTCATGGAAGGTGATATTCGAGTAGAAAGCGAAGTCGGCTATGGCTCATCTTTTATCTTCTATATCAACGCTCGTGCTGACAGAGAAGCCGAAAAACGAGCCCTTGAGCAGCCACGTGTTGAATTAGGCTCTCCATTCAACAATAAGCTTGGAGAACGCTATCCAATCAAGATCATGGTCGCAGAAGACAATATGATCAATCAGACCGTCATAGAAGGTATTCTTGGCAAAATGGGTTATGAGATAAGCTTAGCTGATGATGGTGAGATCGCCATGGAGCAGTTGAGAGAATCATCCTATGATCTCATCTTTATGGATATCCAGATGCCAAATAAAGATGGCTTGACGACGACCAAAGAAATCATAGAAACCTACGGCCAAAATAAACGGCCGGTGATCATCGCAATGACAGCACATGCGATGAATGGAGTCAGAGAGGAATACCTAAGTGCAGGTATGGACGACTATATCAGCAAGCCGTTCAAACTAGAAGACCTCGAAAAAGCCATCGTCAAATGGGGCAGCTTTATCCTTGCTCGCAAAAACCAAGGCGTAGTATAAGCCACCCAGATTAGCAGGGAAGTGCTCCCGATTCTGGCCTACCAACTAATAAAATAGCCAAGCGTTCCGCGAAGCGGGAATAAGAATGTCCAATATCCAAGCTAAAGGAAACTCATTGGACATTGAAATTCATCATTCGACATTCATCAGGTTCTACTGCGATCTAGCCATTTTTCGACATGAGGAGGATCAAAGTCTGCCATCTTTTGGAGTAAGTCCTTCGGACGAACGCCAGAAAGCAGCAGTTTGCGGTTTTCGGATGCAAGAAACCTTTGGGTAACCATATGGTCAAACATCTGAAGTAAAGGATCAAAATAGCCCACCACATTGAGTAAGCCGATTGGATGAGCATGTAAACCAAGCTGAGCCCAAGTCAGGATTTCACACAGCTCATCAAGCGTACCAAAACCGCCGGGCATCGCGATAAATCCGTCAGATTGATCTGCCATGATTTGCTTGCGTTCGTGCATCGTATCAGTGACGATGAGTTCGGTAAGACCGGTATGACAAACCTCTTTGGCTTTGAGAAAACCGGGGATAACCCCTAGCACCTCTCCGCCAGCTTCCAAAGTAGCATCAGCGATCACGCCCATCATGCCGACATTACCAGCACCATAGACCAGACGAATTTTACGTGCAGCGAATG
Organism: Bacteroidia bacterium; assembly: GCA_045106675.1. GTDB lineage: Bacteria > Bacteroidota > Bacteroidia > J057 > J057 > JBCAWW01. Next base: position 22,401 of record JBGCFA010000474.1, on the reverse strand, counting down.
ATTGTCCTAACTTGATAGCAGCTTCTTTGTAAACTGCTTCAGAACCCATATTAGAGCCACAAAAAACACAGATTGATTTCATCCCCAAAGAAAGCTAAATCTGAGTAACAATTGCAAAACGGATTTTCATCATTTTGTCTCCACGACGGATCCGGATATTGACTCGTTTACCAACTTTTCTACGTAAGCTTTGGTAAATATCAGAGATTCCTAAGCCATTGACTGAAACTCCATTGAGGGATACGATTTCATCATCAATTTTGATTCCAGCCTTTTCTGCGGGTGAGTTAGGTCGCACATAGCTAACGACAAAATCATCAAACTCCACGCCTTTGGTCATGATCTCTAAACCGCTGATGTTATAATAAAAGGGCTCCTTATAGGATGCGTTTTTGCGCAGGATCAATCTCCCATGAAAATAATCAAATATTACATTGAAGCGAGAGATCACCTCAGAACCAATGTTACCATACCAAGTTTGCAGGTCTTCTTCGGGGAGATATAGGGCATTAGCATTGGGAAAACCGGCGATGATTTCGTCAAACTCAAAAATCCCCATTTGAAACGAGGATACTCGCCCAATCTTACCATAGACATTACCGCTTAAACCCATTCCTAAAAAGGCATCAATCGAAGGATCGGGAATGGGTAATTTAGGATCATAGAGTGAGATTGAGTGAGAAGCGCCAGTATCGATTAACCAGTCTCGTTCGATGACATTGCCATGCCCATCGTCCATCTTGGCACTTACATACGGCTTGAAACGCTTGATATGGATCGGTAGCGTCTCATATCGCCGTTTATTGCGGGGAGGTCTATACGAAAAAGGATCATGTAGAATTAGATACTTATGCTGATAATTGATCTCGACGATAAATTGACCAAAAATCTCGTAGCCGATAATCCCATGCACCGGACGGCCAAATAAGGATGAATAGGAAATCAAGTCATCTGGCAAAATGATCATATTGATGCCATTACCCACCACACCGGGCAGGCGCATCGAAACATCTTGCGCTAAGAGTCCGTCAATATAATCTCCTTCTCCCAAGCCTCTTAGTCTTACTGGCTGTAAGGTATCAAAGCCCAAAAACGCCATCAAGACCGATTCTGTCAAAATAGTGGTCTTAACCCCAGTATCGAGGATAAAAGTCATTTCAAATGAACCATTAATTTTTAATGGGATCAAAACCACATTATGCTGAATCTCAATCGGTATCCTGACAGATTTAGCGTTAGGATTAGAAAAAGTAAAGCCAGCAGTCTTCGCTTGGCTTTGCATCGGCCAACTGAGTATGAGTAGGCATATGACTAGCCAAAATCCAGAAAAACGGCAAAATAGGGGTTTAGAGTAGAGAAGTTTCATACTTTATCACAAAGATGAATTAAGAAGGTATCATAATCTACAGGTAAAACCTACTATTTATAGCCGGAGAAATTGCCATTCTTAAGCAAATATTAGTAAAAATCCCGGCCGCACTCTAAAGTGAAGCCGGGTAAAGGGGTAAATCGTTTCGTTAAAACATCATTTGATCATGAATTTTCCGGTGCAGGAAGATTCTCCAATTAGTTGATACAGATACATACCGGCACTTAGTTCAGCACGTTTGATGACAAATCTTGTCTCTCGATTGTCATAATAACTACGGACGAGTTTGCCGCTGAGATCATATATATACAAATCATATTTTTTCTGATTGGGATTGCTGAAATGTAGCTCTGTTGCAGTTTCAAATGGATTAGGCATCAGTTTCACTGAACGCCTAAACTCCTCTTCCAAAGCAGTAGCGATCACACTGAGCGTTTGGCTAATCGTATCTGAGCCACAAGCATTTGTCACGATCAACCGTAGCGTATAGAGTCCACTAGCAGCATATACATGGTTTGGCAGACTATCTTGGCTACTCGCGCCATCCCCAAAGTCCCATTGATAGCTGAGGCCATCTTGGGAGAGATTGGCTAGGGTGATATCGAGGCCGCCTTGCGTAACGCTAAAGGCCGCTGTCGGAGACTGAGCACTCACGATGGTATAAACACTATCGGTTGTCTCAAAGCCATTGGAGTCTGTGACAGTCAAGCTATACCAGCCCGTTGCATTGGCCACTGTCCCAAATGCTCCGATTGGCAAAGCTGTGCCCTGATCGCCTGTACTCCAGACAAAATCATAGGGCGCTACGCCTGGAACTGAGAGTTCTGCGAATAGCAAGCCTCCACTACATAAAGTATCCTCACGGATCCCTACCTCCGGAAACAGATAAATAGTATTGAGAACCGTATTGGTGATGATAGGGGCATTATAGTCAAAATAGATCGCAGCACGATTGGTGATCTCAGTAAAAGGAGCAAGCGTTCCGCGATGCGGCAAAGAATATTGAACAAAGCCCTGACTCCCAGCAGGATCACTGGCAGAATCCGGCAGATTGATAGCCGGAAAGGAAAAAACCAAGATCGAATCAGCCTCAACCTGCAACAGATAAGGGAAACTATAGCCTAAAGGCTGAAACTGCAAAGCATCTAGATCGCTATCAATCGTATCACGAATCACCACTAACTGAGCCGGGGCATTGCCTACATTTTGAAAGCGGACGGTATAAGTCAAAACACTATCATCGCTAGAGATATAGCCTTGAGCCAACTGTCCCTTGGGGGAGACGAGCATGTCATTGGGGTCGTAGGGAGCTAGTATTTCTCTGGCAAGCGAGTCTCTATTATTAGACAAATTATTATCGCCACCTGAGGGAAAGACCACTGCCTCTGAATACAAAGTATCTCCGATATGAGCGATGGTTTTGACTCGCGTATTGATTGTGATCATCTGCGAATTGCCCGCATTAATCGGAGGGATGAGCCAGCGAAATAAACCTAAGCTCGAATCCGCAGAAATCATGGGATATACGGGATTGGTTTCTAGTTTCTCCAAAAGATCGATCTGTAATGAGATGATGGCATCATCTGCAGCATTGCCATAATTTCTGATAAAGAAGCGATGCGAACGAATGGCTCCCACTAAGCCAGGATAAGGAATTGAGTAAAAAAGGCCAAAATCTTGTGAGGGAGGTAAATCAAGGCCAAAATCGATGCCAGTAGTATCATCTTCGTATTCGTCAAAAACCAAATTGTGAGTGCTGCTAGGAGGGCAAATTATATTGGCCAAGGTGTTGTTGCTGATTGACAATGTATAAGCCCCAGTATCTAATTCAAACTGATAATTTCCCAGTGAATCTGTCATCACGGCTCCGCCAGGATTGATATCGACCAATACAAAAGAAAAAGGACTTTCACCGGGGTCCATCATACAGTTAGCATTGGCATCGTGATAGACCGTACCGCTGACATAGACATGGCAAGAATCCGAAGGAAGCAAATTGCCCACCCATTGATTGACACAGCCAGTATTATCTTCTACTAATACTGATTGCAATCCAGGCGAGAGATTGGTAGCAGAGTCAGTAGTCTGTCCATTGCTCCAAAGGTATGTAAAAGGGCCGTTGGGACTTTGGGGAGCGATTTCGATCCAACCATCATTACCATAAGTACAAGTAGGAGAGACCATGTTGGCATTCAAAATAAAGTCCAAACCGGGCACTACAAAATCGCCCGTTCGTTGCAAACCAGCAGCATCTGTTACCGTAACTTGATACAGGCCCGGCAACAAACTATCGATATCAGCCGTAGTTTCTCCACTGCTCCACAGAACGCTAAAAGGAGGCGTTCCGCCCGAAATATGGAGATCAATCAGTCCGATACTATCCCCACAGGCAGCAGGAATAATAATCCCAGTCAATCCAAAAGGCACCATCTTGACCTTAGCGGTAAAGAGCGTCTGAATCGGTTTCGGACAATGATTGTCCTTGGCAAAAAACAAGACAGGGACGGTAAGGCCTAAGAAGGAAGAATCTGCAATCCATTCTAATACTCCTAAGGAGGGATTGCCGGCGCTAGGCGTCCAAGTAAAATTAGCCAGATCAGGGGCCACAGCCTCGACAAAAATACTATCCGCGACATCCGCATCTCTAAATCCGACGGCCATCCGCAAAGTATCTCCGGGGGCAATCAAAAAAGTGTCTGAATTGGGAATCAAACCCGGCCCTGGAAGGGGATAGATCGTATCATGCACTGGGGCCTCGTTGGGAAATAAAACACAATCGATTACCGTAAGCTGAAACTCTTTTTGTACTGAAGCGAGCAATTGTCCGGCTCTATACTCTTTGACCAGCATACATACCACTCCCACTTCCATCGAACCATTGGGATTGGGCAAGATCGTGAGTAGCCCTGTATGTGAATCCAAGTTCATATTCCAGTAGGGACCGAGCGCTTGCTGAGGAGTATAGCCTAATTGGTAAACTGCTGATATTCCGGGATTTTGATAGCAATTAACCAATTCATAGACCAATGAATCGCCATCTGGATCAGTAGCCGAAAAATTAGCAAAAGTAGTATCTCCAAGGCAAATGTAGAGTTGGGGTTCTTCGTCAAAAACAGGAGAACTATTGCCCAATGTCATATGGGTCGAATAATGCATGTCTTGTCCACCCTGCAGCGTAAAGGTCGTATAAGGATTGCGGCAGCAATTGGAATGCCCGATAATGAACTCCGTGCAATTGGTATTGCAAAAATCATAATCATAATAATACTTACTCTCTGCCACTCCTCGCAAAGGAGCCCCCGGATTAGTGCCATCACATTGGGTCAAGGCCGGAGGAGCAGTAGAAGGGCAAACAGGCGTTACTTCTATATAATGAATATGGGTAGGACCAGCACCTATTTGCACTGGGGCACTCGCCGTGCCCTGACAAACCACTGCTTGCATTGATATCCCAAAGGGGCTAGCCGGGTTATTGCCGGGACCTACGATGGCGATACTTGCTCCACAATCCAGATAGGTAGTAGTATAGATACGATAGACACAAGGGCTTATCTGCTCATAGGTGATACTTCCACCCATAAAATGTGTAGCCGATAAATAGTCAGCACCCAATAAAAGTAGAAGGCATAGTAAAAAATGTTTCATCTTGTGTGTAGTAAAAAAAATGGCAGCCCTAAGCATTAGGGCTGCCATATCTATCTAAAACTTACTCTACCATTAGCTTCCCGCTATGGGAGTGTTCGCCGACTAGGCGATACAAATACATGCCCGCACTTAGGCTTTGACGCTCGATCACAAAACGATCGTTACGTGCCGCAGGATAGCTCTGTACCAATTTGCCGCTGACGTCATAGATCATCAATTGATAGCTAGCACCATTGGGATTGCTAAACTGCAATTCTGCCTGAGAGCTAAATGGGTTGGGCATCAGTTTCACTGAACGTCCAAACTCCTCTTCTAAGTCTGTAGCAAATATGCTGACGGTTTGATAGAGTGTATCAGCGCCACATTTGTTGCCGGCGATCATTTGTACTTGATATTCGCCACTGCCAGCATATACATGTTGTGGGTTAGCGAGATTACTCGTATTGCCATCACCAAAGTTCCAGCTATAGAAATCAACCCAAGTGGAGGCATCAGTGAAATTCACCTGCGTACCGACTCGATTGAAACCAAAAGATGCATCTGGCAAGGGCTCTACCCACATCTTGACGCTGTCGAACGCTTGGATTCCGAACGCATCTGTGATCCGTAAAGTATAATGTCCAGGAATGCTTGCAGCGGTACTAAAGTTAGGACCATTGCTAACGCCTTGTGCGCCAGTACTCCATTCATACATATAAGGTGGCATACCAGTAGCCGTCAAATTGGCAAATACCGTCTCTCCTTCACACAAAGTATCTTGCGTGATCGCAACATTTGGATAAGTAAAGATGGTATTGCGGACGGTATTGGTAAAGATCGGCGCATTGAAGTCAAAGTAAATCGCCGCTTGATTGGTGATCTCTGTACCGACCTCTAGCGTTCCGCGATGCGGCATCAGATAAGAGACAAAGCCCTGGCTACCCACGGGATCACTCGCTGAGTCGGGCAGATTGATATTAGCAAAAGTAAAGACCAAAATAGAGTCCTCCTGCACGATCAAAGTATAAGGATGACTAGAAGCAATCGTTTGAAAACCTAAAGCATCCAAATCATGATCTAAGGTATCTCGGATTACCACATAAGCCGCTTGGTAAGTACCCGTATTTTGGAAACGCACGGTGTACTTCATTCTATTCTGACTAGGCAATATCAAGCCTAAAGGTCCAATACCCGCTGGACTGACTTGCTTATCATTCGGGTCATAAGAAGCTTGATAAGGGCCAATCAGCGTATCTACATTATTGCCCGGCGTGGTATCTCCCATGACAGGATTGACGATACCGGTGATCATAAATGTACTATCAACTGACTGTGCGGTATCAACCCAAGTTACGAGCTGGAAGACATACTGGCCGCCGGGCGGAACGGGACCAAACTGCCAATCTACGGTGGAGGTAGCGGTATTGACGCTACTAGCCAATGGATTAGTCAACACATAGGTCTCTTGTGGATCATATTGCACTTGGAGATCCGCGGGATTGACGGTTACAGATCCCACATTGGTTACATTGGCGTAGATGACATGATTCATACCGGGTACAGCTGCGCTACTCGTGAGTGTAAGCACCAAATCCTGAGCACTTTGCATATCAACGGCAAAATCTACTCCCGTGATCACTGAACCATAGGTGGTCGGATTGATTGTAACCGAATCACTACCGGGACATGATGGACTCATATATGCACCAAGGATCGCTTGAATATGCAATTGGCCAGGGTTTACTTGCAAGGAATAGTTCCCGTTAAGGTCAGTCAATATTGCAGGGCCAGGAGTAAGATCAATCAATTGGTTTGCGATGCCCGGCTCACCCGGATCTTTGACGCAGTTGCCATTGAGATCACTAAACAAAGTGCCTGAAACCCAGATATAGCAAGAATCAGGAGGAGTCATGATCCCAACCCATTGGTTGACACAAGCAAGCGCATCGGTGACAAGTACCGAATAGCCACCAGGCGCTAATCCACTGATTGAATCAGTCGTCGCCCCAGTATTCCAGAGATAAGTATAGGGGCCAGTGCCACCAGCAGGGTGGAGGGCAATAGCACCATCGCTACTGTCGCAAGTGGCTGGATATTCTACCACATTGAGTAGTAAATCTGCCGCAGTAACCAAGAAGGTAGCGGTAGCACTAAGGCCATTGGCGTCCGTAACCACTACCGTATAAGGGCCGGGAGCAAGGTTGATTTGATCCTCAGTATTGGTTGCATTGCTCCATTGATAGGTATAAGGCGCTACTCCTCCCCAAACGTTGAGGTCAATCGCTCCGTCAAAATTACCACAAGTACCGGGGGTAATATCAGCGGCAAGACAAAGTTCTTCTATCCTCACATAAAATATCTCTCCAATCTGTCCCGGTAAAGGACAGTGATCGTCTTCGGCAATGAAGAAAAACGAATAGGTTTGACCAATATCGCCTGGACTTGCAGCCCAGCTTAGGTGGCCAGTAGCAGGATTGCCGGTGGTGCTGTTAAAAACATATCCGCTAAGATTATCTGCTTGAATACCGAGGCTAACATTATCTCCTGTATCGAGGTCGATAAAGCTAAAGTCAACCTGTAACGAATCACCGGGACATACTACAATCGTATCACCAGCGGTACCCGCCCAACTTACACCTGAAACCGAAATTACAGTATCTAGTTTCGGATTTTGATTGGGGAATACGCTACAATCCAAGATCGTAATCTGAACATCTTGTAGGATCTCACCGATCTTGACGCCATTGCGGTATTCTTCGACGATTACACAGACCACGCCTACTTCTAAAGAACCAGAAGATCCGACAGGACTAATAGCGAGCAGGCCAAGCTGAGAATCTAAAGTAAGGTTCCAAGCTGGACCCAGCGGTTGGATAGGCGTATAGCCGGGGTTATATAATACAGCTATGTTAGGATCTGTAAAACAATTGGTCAAAGAGTAAACCAATGAATCACCATCTGGATCAATCGCCGACACATCGACAAAAGTTGGTAGATCGTTACATAGATAAGCATGAGGTGCCACATTGAAGGAAGGCGAACTATTACAATTGGTTGTAGCTAAATCAATCGTAGTGGAAACGTGAATACTATGGTTGAGCGGGTTATTTAGGCTCGTAATCGCTCCGTTTCGGCAACAGCTTTCCCATCCGATTTCGACATAGTCGCAGTTTGTTGAGCAAAAGTCATAGTCTTGATAAAAGACTGCCTCTGCGACCCCATTGAGGATCGTATTTTGGGAGCCATCGCAAGCCGTCCAAGAAGCTTGCCCTGGAGCCAGTGGACAGATAGGCGTAATCTCCAAATAGGAGACAAACGTCCAAGGACCGATCGATTGCGGTTGGCTACAATTACCAGGAACACCATTAGTATATCCCAACACATCTATGGTAGCAGTGTTGGGAGGTGGAGGGGCGGAGCCAGGATTATTGAGTACAGGGATAGAGGCTGCACCACCCGAACAATCATAATATGAGTTATGATAAACTCGATAGGTACAAGGACTGATACATTCGTACCAAACCACGGCACCCATAAAGTGGGTCGCCTCAACAGTGGTCAATAGTCCTAACAAAAGCGTCAGGAGTAGGTAGTGTTTTCGCATGAGAATAATGTTAATGAGGTAAAAGCCTCAAATGAGTAGTGCTAGAAAAAGGCCCCTCCCCTCTGGGATTCCCATTAGGAAGAAGCCTCGTATAAAGAGAAAATTATTGCAAGATAAGTTTGCCCGTATAGCTGTGTTCATCGCCTACGAGCTGGTACATATACATACCTGTGCTTAGTTCTTCGCGATCAATCGTAAAGTGATCTCCACGACTACTTTCGTATTCGCGCACAATTTTGCCATGGAGATCGAAGAGTTTCAAGCCGTAAGCCTTGGCTTGTGGGTTTTCAAATCGTATCTGGGTTTGTACTGTAAAAGGGTTGGGCACGATCTTGATCGAACGAGCAAATTCGTCCTCGATTTTACTGTTGCCTATTATCATAACAACATGAACAGTATCTGATCCACAATCATTCGTTACGATATGCGTCACCTTATAAGAACCGTCGAAATGATAAGTATATGTTGGATTTTGAGTCGTGTCAATCGGGGTTCCGTCTCCAAAGTACCAGATATAACTAGTCCCATGCTGAGATTGCGAAACAAAGTTTTGGGTATAGGCAAAAGGATTGCTACTTGTATTTATCCCCGCCACTGGCTCATACTGCACCTCCCAATAAGCACTATCACTGGTTTCAAAACCTAGCGCATCCGTGACAGAGACCACATACCAGCGCGAACTATCAATCGGCGTTGAGAAAGATCCATTAGGGTCTTGACCTTGTGCAGCTGTATTCCAGCTATAGTCATAGGGACTCGTGCCGAGAACGCTCAATTGGGCCGTCAGCTCGTAAGGGAAACATAGATAATCAAAACTCTGAGGATCGAGCGTTACCGCAGGATAAGTAAAGATTGTGTTTTGCACCGTATTGGTGATGATCGGTGCGTTGAAGTCAAAGTAAATTGCAGCACGGTTTTCAATCTGGCTGCCCGGACTCAGGCTTCCCGCATGACGGAGTTTGTAGGCAACAAAGCCTTGGCTCCCTTGCGGATCACTCGCTGAGTCCGGCAGATTGATATTGGCGAAAGTGAACACAAGTACACTATCGTCTTCAAACAAAAGGCTGTAGGGATGACTGGCACCGGCGGCTCGGAAGCTCATCGCATCCAAATCGCTATCCAGCGTATCGCGAATTACCACGTATTGCGCTGGAAAAGTGCCTGTGTTTTGAAATCTTACTGTGTATTCCATCAAGTCCTCGGTCGGTAGTATATAACCACCTTGGCCCGTAGCGGGAGCAGTGATACCGATCGGACTTACTTGTTTATCGTTGGGATCATAAGAGGCAAGGATCGTGACACAGGTGGTGTCATAGTTATTGCTAGGTGTAGTATCACCCATCACCGGATTGATGACCGCAAAACTCTTAGCTGAGTCACCTGGAGTAGCATTGGTATCCACTACCGTGTAAAAAGTGTAGATAAACGAGGCTCCCGGAGCTAAGCCACTAAAGTTCCACTCAAGCAATTGGTTGCTTGGATCATTGAGCGAGGGCATAGGGTTGAAGAGATTGCTAAGTGTCTCCACTGCATCATAGTTGACGCTCACCGTACCACTCATCGGCACATTGCCTTGATTAGTGGCATATACATAGTGATAGCGATTGATACCCGGTACTGCCACACCTGCGACATGGTTGATTTGTAGGTCTTGCACTGGCTGAAAGTCCATCGCAAAGTCTATACCCGTAGTATCATCTTCATAGCTAGCAAAGCTGAGGCTAGTCATAGCCGTAACGGGACAAAGCGGGCTCGTAAAGGCAGAAGGAATTACTGATACATTCACATTGCCAGTATCAGCGAGAATACTATAATGCCCCTGCGCATCCGTCAAAGTCGCCCAGCCGGGAGTAATATCCACGACCACATAAGGGATACCATTTTCGCCTGCATCTTGAACACAGTTGTTGTTTTGGTCAAAGTAGACTGTACCTTCAATCAGCACAAAGCAAGAGTCAGGTGCATTCAAGACAAAGGCTTCTTGAGCGATACAACCCTGAGCATCTTGGACGACAACGGTATATACTCCCCAAGTCAAAGCACCAATCGCTTGTGTGTTAGCTCCTGTATTCCATTGATAAGTATAAGGCGCTACACCTCCAGAGGGATTAAGTCCGATTGCACCGATTGCTTGATCACAATTGGGTTGATTGACGATCTGATTGAGTGAGATATTGCTACCACTCACAAAAAAGGTATCCGAAATCACGAAACCATTATTATCAGTAATATCCACCCAATATTGGCCCACGACTAAACCACTGATATCTTCGGTTATGGCTCCATTGCTCCACAGATAACTAAATGGCGGGTTAGTAGCATTGACGGTAATATCGATCGCGCCAGTACTATCGTTACAAGCGGTATTGGTGATAACAGCATCGACGCACTGACCACCAACCGAGATATAAAACACTTCTGTATGCGTTCCGGGAACCGGACAACCCGCACTACTCGCCGTCGCATAAAAGGTATAAGTCTGACCGGCATTATCTGGACCAGGAGTCCACGAAACGATCCCTTGTGCAGGATTGATACCCGTACTATTGAAAGTGCTACTATCGAGGACGCTCGCAACATTGGAGCTTATGAGGATATTGTCATTGATATCAGCATCGCTGAACGCCATGTTGAAACTCACGGTCTGTCCGAGGCATACCACGAGATTATTGGGGCCGGGCATCGCTGCATTGGATACATTTTGTAAACCGTCAAATACTGGCAGGGCTCCAACGCCAGAAGGACAGTTTTCAACCAATACTTGAAAATCTCGCGTTACAGAGCCTAGATATTGCCCATTGCGAGACTCGTGTACTTGGACACACACTTGATAAGGACCTACTGCTCCGGGGCTAGGCATAACCGTCATCAATCCTGTTTGTGTATCAAAATTAGTCGTGAACATAGACCCAAAAGGCTGCGTTCCGGAGAATCCGGGAGCATAGTTGAAAGGCTGAAACGAATTTTGATTGCAATACACCAATTGATACCAAAGTGAATCACCATCGGCATCATAAGCGCTCATATCAATCATCCCTCCTTGCCCGATACATAGGGTGCTGGCACCGGGGCCATTGAAAGTCGGGGAGTTATTGGTGAGTACAGGATCGGTCTCTAGTAAGCCTGTAAAATGGATAGTACTATTGCTACCACCATTGACCACATTACCATTGCGGCAGCAGTCATCGTAGTGAAAGGTATAAAAACTATTATTGGAACAGGCTCCAATACAAACATCATAGTCTGCCACATAAGTAACCATGAAAATACCGTAGATATTGGAATTGGGATCGTTACATGTGGTCGCTTGCCCAGGACAAACGGGCGTAACCTCTTGCATACTCAGGCCTGTCCAACTAGAGAGCGGGACAGGGGGTTGACAAAAAGAATCTGTCTCGACATAGACATTGTTGGGAGTGGGTGCTGCAGGGAAGTTTGGGGGAGTAAATAAAGGAGAACCACAATCGTAAAAAAGATCTACATAGACACGAGTGGTACAGCTAGAAATACTTTCGAAGCGAAAGTCACCTCCAATCAAATGCGTTGCGTTTAGATCAGCAAACAATAGACTAAACAAGCCTAGTAGTAGGGTTAATCGTAAAGGTTTCGAGAGCATATGCAAGGTCCTTAGGTGTGTATTCTCAAAGCACAAAATAGAAGATTTTTTGTATCCTCAAAGCGAAAAATCTCTCCAAAATGCTGAATACCAATGTTTTAAGACAACACATCCAGAGGACTTCTTACTCGTTTAATTCAAACAAAAAGTCTAATTTTTCGAACTTCGTTGTATATACCTTGCCAAAATGATCGCAAATCCCGATTTGTAATAATCAAAATCTTACCTCCTTATTTTTGAAGATTTCGAATTATTATGGCTTGATAAAAAATTAATTTTCTTTTTCGGTTTTCGAGATTATTCAACCATTAGCTTGCCGACATACTCCCATTTACCAGAAATCTTAAAGACATATATGCCCTGGCTAAGATTCCCTCTCTCAATCTTAAAGTAAGTCGTGCGACTACTTTGGATCTGCAACAAGCGTCCATTGGTATCATAAATTTTTAGCTAAATAATGCTCTTTTTGAGAAAAGCTCAATCACCAGAAGTAAAACATTTTGTCGTAAGGAGAGCTCATATTTCGCATCCGAATTTTTTGTTTTGTAGCTTACATAAAATTACAAGCGATATGTTCTCAGCACGCTTTCGACTGGTATTGATGGGATTGTTTTTGGCTTTGGCGGCATGGCTCATGCTCAAAGGTCAATATCCCTATGGAATGGGTCTATTGATGGGATTTGGGCTGTTAATTTGGGGTTACTATCGCAACGGCAGTGTCTATCTGGCCAATCATCGCCTACGAAAAGGCCAATATGAGAAAGCCGAGAAACTGCTAGATGAAATTGCCAAACCCAATTGGCTAGCTAGAGTGGTCCAAGGCTATTACTATCTCAGTCGGGGTCACATCGCGTTTCACGAAGGGAGACATACCGAAGCCCAAATGCATTTTCAAACTGCCTATGAACTTCGGCCTCCCAATGGCAATGATCGCGCCTTGATCCTACTCAACCTCGCTCAACTCGCCAATATCCAAGGCGACAAAAAACAAGCTCGCTACTTTCTCAAGGAAGCCGAAGGCGAACGCATGAGTCCCGATCTTGCCCAAGCAATGGCGGATTATAGGAAAAAGGTGAAATAGCCAACGAATTGCAGATATGTACCAGCGGCTTGCAACTTGAATGTACCAGCGGCTTGCAAGTCGCTAGCTACTAGATCATCCCATTATCATGTGCCATTTTATCAGGCACAAACTGACTGACTTCCCAAGATTTAGCAATCTCTCCATCTGCGAGGCAAAACAGCTCATAATTCACCTGCAATCTCCCCTCTACCGTAGCACTAGCTTGGGCTAACACAAAATTCCCCTCGCCAATAATACGGTGGACATTGTCATATAAACCTAAGCCAATCTTAGTTTGATAGTGAGTGCGGATAATCGCCTTATTGGCTTGGGTTGATCCAAGGTCTTCGATCTGATGCGGACCGGACATTCGCTCATCGACTGATTCGATAGATACGGATTCGATGGCATCCCAATGTTCAACTAACTGCCCGTTCGCAAGGCGAAAAATATCCATGACTACCTGATGCTGCCCGGCAAAATTGACGTTCATATGTACGACTACATAATCCTCTTCGGCAATCATCCTTTTTATGGGAGATTCATGAGGAGTCTCGCGTGGCATCTGTTGGAGGTAAGCGATTGCCGCCAAGACCCCTGCCCTACCGCTAGGAATCATAGGGTTATGCTGGATATAATCTTCGGCTATGTATTGATTGGCCAATTCGAGATTAGCTTTGCCGATGACTTCTTGATACAAAAGCCTGACAATCTCTTTATTTGATAAAGACATATTGAAATTCGTTTAACAATACCTAAATGAAAGGGCTACGAGATAGCCCCGAGAGAGCCCAATGCAGATCAAAGGGCAAAAAACGCAGATATTTGTTAAACAATTAGAATAGACACAATCTAAGCTTTACAGGCGAAACCGCAAAATTTTGCATCCCTTCGGAATTCTTCAATCTAAATGTTTAGCTTTAGTAAACGCTTCCAAACTGAGAATATGAAACGACTCTTTACGCACATTTTGCTACCATGCTTGGTAGCATCTACACTATTTGCATTTCGAACCTTAGAAGATGCGCCCTTATTTGCAGATGATGATCTCATAGAAGTAACCCTGACAGCTGATCTAGAAGAGTATGCGAAGGACCGTTATGGTACGCCTGAGTACAGGCCAGCAATGTTAACTTATAAATGGAAGGGAGAAACCTATGAGACTCAGGCTGAAATTCAAGCTAGAGGACGCTTTAGAAGAGATATTTGCGATCTCCCACCGATGAAGCTTAAGATAAAAAAGAGCGGTCGCAAAGACCTTTTTGAGGGGCAAAAAACCCTAAAAGTAGTGAGCGAATGTCGCCAAGATGAGAATCAATCTGTCCTGAGAGAATACTACATCTATAAAGCATACAACCTCTTTACCGAAAAGAGTATGCGAGTCCGTTTGCTACGTTTGACCTTGGTTGATGAGAAAGGCAAACGTCCCGATCAAACAAGTTATGCGTTCTTCATAGAAGACGATGATGATATGGCCGAACGTGTAGGAGCAACGAAAGTCAGTAAAAGCATCGACCTCACCAATGATGATGTTGACTCAGATCAACAAACTTTGATTCACGTATTTAATTATATGATCGCCAATCGTGATTTCGGGGTAGACGTCAGACAAAATGTGGAGGTGATCACCGGAGAAAACGGAGGTCGTCCTGTGGTTGTACCTTATGATTTTGATAACTCAGGCATGGTCAACGCTCCTTACACAAAACCGCCTGGAGATACAAAACCAGCCTATTTCACGCGCCGTGATTTCAAGGATTTATGCCGTTCTGACGAAGAGTTTCAAGCTGTGTTTACTCGTTTTTGGTCAAAAAAAGATACAATCTTTGAGATGTACCAAAACTCTCCTTATCTGAGTCCCGAGACAGTTAAAGAAAGCCTTAAATACTACAAGATTTTTTATAAGACGCTCAAGAAGAAAAAGTCGATGGGCGAAATTTTCCGCAAAGCATGCAACCCCCAATGATACCTTAGTGTCATTGTACCAACCACCACTGACATCACCGATCCCATTAACCGCTATATTTAAGCAAAATGAGAACCTTTTACGTACTCTGCCTTGTGATTCTACTGGGTATTGCCGATGTCCCGGCCCAAGTAGTGATTGCCCCCCCTCCACCTCCCCAAAGAGTGGTAATTATCCGACCTCAAGCGCCTCGTGCTCCGCATCGAGAAGTGATCGTCTATCGTGAGCAAAGCCGCGATCGCGTTTCCGCTCAGCGTACCCGCGAAAGAGAACGCTATCACCAAGAATTAGAACGTGTACGTCTCGAAAGAGAACGCGAACAACTTGAAAGAGAGCGTGAATCACGCGAACGCGAAAGAGAACGCCAATGCGATAATGATCGCAGAAGCAACTCCTATGATCGCTTTAGTCTACAATTAGGTGCTGCCGCAAACTACAGCCAAGGCTTGTGGGGTACGCCTTATGAAGGTTACAATGAAGCCTTACAAGACTGGCAACTCAATGGTTTCCTTGGATACCGTTATGATGCAGAAGGTCGCAAACGTGGCAACTTATTTGGAGTTTGGTATGCACAAGGTCTTCACGACAATGCTGCAATGAACCAACTGCTTAAAAACCAACTTATTCCAGCTACCGCAAGTCAAAATTCGGTCAACGAATTTAGAGAGTGGGAAGTAGGTTTTATCCTACGTGAATGGTTGCGTATAAGTGGTGGTAAGGGTTATCAAGCCTTTCAAAACTCTGCTGGTGAAACCGTAGGTTTGGACTATTATACGGGTACTGCTGGTGTCGCTTTACGCCTAAGCAAAAGAATTGATATTACTGCTAATGGTACGGTATTGTTAGGAGAGGATTTTCAAAATATCTCTTTCCGCCCCTCCGCTGGAGTAAACTTTACCTTTGATTTTTTCAATCATTAAAGTAATTTAATTACATATCACACGCTTTTTCGCCTTTCGTTTCTTTCGTTCCACCAAACCTTATCTAATTTATGAAACGATTTGCGACCATTGGTTTTGCCATGGTATGGGTATTTACCCTCCAAGCGCAAGACTGCTCGAAATCAAAACAAAAGTCCAACTGTAGTACTAAAACTATCAGCAGTTGTACGAGTTCCAACAAAACCCAGACCCGGGTCGTCACGCACACTTATGAGGTCGAAGAAAAAGACCGTAAGCGTCGTTTTGACCGCCTAGTGTTTATGTGGGGTGCTGGTGCACACTTTCTTCCTAAGTCCTCTACTTTTGCGATCAATGGTCGTACTTCAGGTAGTGGTACAGAAGGAGTAAGCCAGCGTCAATGGCAAACTGATGCCCTTATCGGTATCCGTTATGGCATTAATGGGAGTCATCGCCGTGCGAACGTTATCGGTGTTTTTGGCGACTTAGGCATGGCCGCTACCCCAGCGATTCAGCGTATCTTCCAGGAACAAAATTTGTCCCAAGAGGTACAACCCAACACTCAAGCTGATTTTCGTTCATTAGAAGCAGGATTTCTCTTTAGAGAGTGGTTGCGTCTGAGTGGCGGAGTTGGTAATCAGTATTTCATTGATGCGCGCGGTGTGCAAAATCAAGTGAACTACTACACGGCTACTACTGGTATCTATGTACCATTAGGACGTCGAATGACATGGACCACGACCGCGACAGCGATGTTTGGTCAGGATTTTCAAAACGTGACGATCCGTCCTGCAACCGGTCTGGCCTTCCGCCTCAACTTTATGCGGATGTAATCAGAATCATTCAAAGATGTTTATAGACTAAAAAGCGACTGTCCCGAAAGAGACAGTCGCTTTTTGATTAAAATTGCCTGACAATAATTTCAAGCTAAATCAATTTCTTGTGGTTCTCATATTTAGAGAGTCATCCTTAGATCTTGAAAAACGTTCCGCGAAGCGGCAGAAAAAAGGATGGATGAGATCAACTTAACTATTCCGCTCTTTCGAATTCCCAATCATATTCACTGAGAAAGGTAGTTCCAAAAAATTCAAACTCTAAGCTAGTAAACAACTTCATATCATTCTTGGTCCATTCACGAACCTCAAAATCTAGCGTAATACCGTCAACATCTAGACTTAGGATTTCCGTATCTGCATTATAAGTCCAATTAAATGATTGGGTCGCCCCATCATCCGTATAAGTACCGGTACCATCTTCATTAAACGTATATACATCTGGAGTCGCAAAAGTAGTTACCGAATCTGTAAGGGTTTGTACCCCATCTTCATATTCGTTAATAGTTTCTTTGACGAGATTCCAAGAACCGTCATTCTTAGGGAGAATTGTTTCTAAGCTTTGGCAGGCTGACAGCACTAAAACCGTGGCTAAAAAGAGAAAAAATACATTAATGGTTTTCATAATCTTCTAATTTCGAAAAGTGAATAATTCTGCTGAATGAAAAGAGTTGCAAGCTAATATTATCCTTCCCTTTTTCCCTAGAAGATTCTCTCTCTTCAAGATAAATGCTAACTAGCTCTACAAATCAGCAATATAGACACAGTCTAACTCAAGAGTTCTGATAGTTGGGCTTCGAGGGTACTAAGCTTTCCTCCTTGAGGAACGCCATATTGAGATTACTCGCTTTCAATTTTCGACTAGATTTTGCCTAGCGATACACAAGGCCAAATGTTTAGGGCAAAAAAGCGGTTGCCCCAAAAAAGACAACCGCTTTTTCATGGAGAATCATGTTTAGCTATTCTGCTTTCTCAAAATCATAAACAGTCTCTGAAAGAAACATAGTTCCCAATAGATCGAATTCTAATTCGAAGAGAAGTTTCATATCACTTTTTGTCCATTCCAATACATCAAAGTCTAGAACAATCCCGTCAACCTCTATACTTAGTACCTCTGCATCTTCATCATAAGTCCAATTATACGCATCTGTTACCCCGTCTTCAGTAAAAGCGCCTGTTCCATCCTCATTAAATTTCCATACTGTAGGATTTGCATAAGTGGTTACAGAATCTGTTAAAACTGCTACTCCATCTTCATATTGGTTTTCGGTTGATTGTACTAAATTCCATGAACCGTCATTTTTAAGAAGAACTTTCTCAAGATTCTGGCAAGAGGACAGCACTAAAGCCGTTGCCAAAAAGAGAAACAACACATTAATGGTTTTCATAATTATCTGGTATAGTAAAGGTGAATAATTCTACTGGGTGAAAAGAGACGCAAGCTACTACTCTCAACTTCATTTACATTAGACAGATCAAATTTCTCCCAGGAATCCATATAGACAGATCAAATTTCGCCACTCCCTCCTCGATATTTTTTTTAAGGATTCGAAGCGTGATAAATTTCGGTTGCGAGTCTAAAAGTATTGGTATGGGCTTCGACCGTATCGACCAAGCGTTCGGAGTAGCCCCCACCGATTGCTACCACCAATGGGATCTGGCGTTCGGCGCAGGCTTCCATCACGATCCGGTCGCGTGTCTTACAGCCTCGACGACTCATAGATAAGTGCCCAAGCTTATCCGTAGCCAGTACATCTACCCCTGATTGAAAATAGATCAAGTCTGGTTTTATCCTTTCGATGAGACGAGGGAGCTGTTCTTTTAGGGTATTGAGATATTCATTGTCTTGGGCCCCGCTGGGGAACGCTATGTCGAGATCTGATTGCTCTTTGCGAAGCGGATAATTGTCCTTACCGTGCATCGAGAAAGTAAATACGCGAGGCTCATCTGCAAAAATCATCGCAGAACCATTGCCTTGATGTACGTCAAGATCGACGATCAAGGCTTGTTTGATTTCGCCCTTCGCTAATAGATAATTGGCACTGATAGCAATATCATTGAGCAAACAGAAGCCTTCGGCATGATCGGCATAGGCATGATGGGTGCCGCCCGCGATATTCATCCCGATACCATATTTGAGTGCTTCTATGGCTGCCCCAAACGTCCCATAACATGAGCGACGCGAACGATCCACTAACTCCGCCGATTGCGGGAAACCCATACGCCTGACTTCGCGTTCGCTCAGCGATAAGCCTACAAATCGCTCCCAATAATCAACATCATGCACAGACAAAACGTATTCCGCAGCGATAGGGATGCATTCTTCTAATTGCGATTCGAGGATTGTCCCCTCATACAATAACTGCTCACGAATCAGCTGATATTTGGAGATTGGAAAACGATGGCCTTCAGGCAATTGGGGAACAAAGCGATCAGAGTGGAAAATCTTTAACATGAAGGTTTTCTTGCCTAAATTGGGGAATGAGCACTAGTCAAACCAACTCTCAAAAGCTGACGGATGTTTCGACTTCCAAGGTACTACTTTTCTCTGGGCATATGATTGATCATCCGCAGCGGGAGACAGCACGTTTTCCTCCTGCAAAAGTGCCAAGTATGACTCGTCTGTTATTAAGTCAGTTGGTGCAGCTCAAAGTCGGTGAAGGCGACATCGCAATTAGTGGTGCTGCTTGCGGTGGTGATTTGATGTTTGTTGAAGCAGTATTGGCTTTTGGCATGAAAGCGGAGTTATTTTTACATACCGATATAGAGCGACACATCAAGGAGTCTTTGGTCTATGCGGGCGCACGCTGGATAGAGCTATTTGAGCAGGTAAGACACCATCCTAGGGTGAGGATTCATATTTTGCCTCCCTTCGGAGAACGCCCTGTTGATGAGGCCGATCCATTTATTGCCAACAATCTTTGGATGCTCAAAACAGCACTAGCACTTGGGCCAGATCGTCTCAATGGTGTATTGCTCTGGAATGGTCAAGGAGGAGACGCTCCCGGCGGCACCGCACATATGAAGGCAGAGATGGAAGCCGCAGGAGCGTCTGTCAAGGTGGTTTGGGAAGATTGAGCTTATAATGCTGCTAATAAAGCAAATCCAAAACCAATCATGATTACATAAGGCACCATCATCATCCAAGGTAGTTTCTCTTCAATTTTACCAAGGCCTACATAATTGTTATTATTAAGCCATTCGTATTCTGCCATAAATGGGCGTTCATCTAAACGTTCCTCCATCTCACCGAGGACTTTAAATTTAGCCGTATTGAGCAATACCGAACTAATGATGTATTGTCGCCATAAAAAGCAAAGCATCAAACCAAGCATCCCTCCTAACATGAGCAAAAAGCTTTGAAGCATTGGGCTAAACATATCATTTTTGAATATCAAGCCTATGATTCCCAGAAGTGCGGTTAATAAGCCGATATAAAACTGGTTACTTTGCTGCCTGCGATTAGTCGTGACTTCGATAGAGTTGAGATAGGTTTTATAAAACTCCATCAATTCAGCTCGATCTTCTGGCGTCTTTGGCGGTAAAAGAAGTCCATTATCCATAACAAGGTGATTTAACCATAAGCATATTTTAGGTCGTCGCTTCGCGCAACGCTTTTATCCAAGCATTAGCCATCAATTGATGTCCGGCCGGAGAAGGATGCACGCCATCGGCACACCAATGCCCCACAGAACCACGTTTCAAGGCTTCATCAAATATACTCTGACAAGCAATCCATTGAGTTCCGTGAGCTTCAGCGACGCGTTTGGCCGCAGCCTGATAAGCAGGAAACTCATTGTCCCAACGTTCGGTGATTGCTCTCCCTCCTGCGACGGCAAAAGGCTCTGCAATAATGATTTTGACGTTCGGCAAGGTCGCTTTGGTGCGCTCGATCAAAGCCATGAAATCTCGCTCATATATCTCTACGGTACCATCGTACTTTCCGTTCACCATATGCCAAAAATCGTTCACTCCGATGAGGATCGTCAAGATGTCTGGCTTGAGGTCGAGGCAATCCACATCCCAGCGTTCAGCTAGCTGAAAAACCTTATGGCCACTAATCCCGCGGTTATAAAAATTGATATCTTGCTCACCATGCGAGCCTAAGATTTGAGCACTAACCAATAAGGGATAGGCAGAACCCAATTCGCCTCTTCCATTAGGACCTAGTTGCTCTTTATTGCGACCGCCATCCGTAATTGAATCTCCTTGAAAGACAACCGTTTTTCCGGCGAGAAAATTATCGTTGGTAGGCCTAACAGGCTGGGTTTCGGCATTGGTTGTGTTTTTTGATTCGACATTAGCACAAGCCGATAAGGACACACCGGCACCCGCCACCAATGCGGCTTGACGAATGAAATTTCTACGAGTAGACATAAGTAGTAGCGTTAAACAATTATTGCTGAAAGACCCTAATATAATCTACAAACATTCTTTGTGGAAATTTTGTCGTCACATTTCAGTTTCGCTACCCAAAGCGTCAATGGCACATTAGTCAAAAAGGAGAGACAAATACTCGTTTATAGCAAATGACGATTTAGCAGAATTTGAAATTTAATTTCAAAGGGTTTATTAACCAAAGTAGAGACCGTAAGTTTGCAGGTAATGACTGGCAAGCATCATTTCAAAAAATGGGGCAATAGCATTTTGCTTTTGGGGCTATTGAGTTTGCCTTGGCTACTCAGTAGTTCGTCGCTACGCTTAGTCGAATTGATGCTCATCTTGAGCATCGCAGGCATGGGGCTACAGCTGCTCACAGGCCAAGCTGGATTGATATCTTTGGGACAAGCGGGTTTTATGGCTATTGGAGCCTATACAACTAGCTTTATACTGAGTAAGGGCTATCCACTTGGCGTGGGAGTGCTGGCAGCAGTATCATTGGCTGCAGTAGGCGGCTTGCTTTTGGGGCTTCCTGCCAATCGTCTAAAAGGGCCTTATCTAGCGATTGTAAGCCTTGCCTTTGGGATTGGGATCAGCACTTGGATTGCTCATACAGAGTGGTTGGGAGCAAGTAGTGGAATGAGCGTAGTAATACCGGATCTCAGCATGGGATTCATTTCACAAGAATATAGTCTATACGGGTTCATCCTTATTGTCGCCATAACTATCTATATGATTAGTCGCGTTCTGCGCAGCAGTGCTTGGGGACTCATCTGGCTAGGCTTGAGAGATCAAGAGGTCATGGTGGCTCATCTAGGTATAAATCCAGCTCGATATAAAAGTTTGGCCTTTGCGATTTGTGCTGCCTTTGGAGGTTTATCGGGCTCACTTTGGGCCATGTATGTGGGTTATCTCAGTCCGACTAGCTTTGGCTTTACGCTTTCGATTAGCCTTTTGGCGGGGATTGTTTTTGGCGGGATGTACAGCTTACAAGGCGCAATTATTGGCGTTTGCTTGCTCACCTTCCTTGAACAAAATCTACTTCCA
>JBGCFA010000473.1:0-5681 GCA_045106675.1 Bacteroidia bacterium | reverse complement strand
CCGTCAGCGTCGTTCGATCTTCCCTCCGCAATATTCGGATGAAGTAATCCCTCGCAAACAAATCGAGCTATTGCTTGAAAACGCGCATTGGGCTCCGAGTCACGGTCGTACCGAACCTTGGTTTTTTAAGGTCTTTCATGGAGATGCTTTGGGACGATTGGGGCAAGTGCATGCAGAGCTTTATCGAGAGCATATGGCTGAGGATAAATTCAAGCCTGCGAAGTATGAAAAGCTCAAACTCCGCTCCACCGAATGCTCTCATGTGATTGCGATTTGCATGAAGCGTGGACATAAAGCTAAGATTCCCGTCATCGAAGAGGTAGAAGCAGTCGCTTGTGCGGTTGAAAACCTTTGGCTCACGGCTACGGCTCTTGGGATCGGGGGCTATTGGAGTAGCGGCGGTATGACTTATCATCAGAGTATGAAAGACTTTTTGGGACTAGGCGAAGAGGATCAATGTTTGGGATTCTTTATGCTAGGAATGCCCAAAGAAGGAGCTTGGCCGACTGGCAAACGCGAAAATGATTGGCAGGATAAAGTGGAGTGGATCTCCGAATAGATGGCATTGCCCCCAGAAATACAGCAGGAAGTCTCAGAATGGCTGCAATGCCAGATTTTGGACGTTCGCCCGCTAGGGGGAGGATGTATCCATCATGCCCAAAGAGTAGAAACCTCTGAAGGCGTATTTTTCATCAAATACAATCAAGCCAGTCAGGCGCATAATTTTGAGGTCGAAGTCAAAGGCTTGGAGCTTTTGCGTTCGGCGAAGGCGCTCTCTATCCCCAAAGTGATCCGCCAAGGCAAGATTGGCGACTATGCTTATCTGATCTTGGAGTTTGTTGAGAGCGGTGCCCGAACGCCAAAGTTTTGGGAAACCCTCGGTCATGGATTGGGAAAACTCCATCAGCAGCGAGGCGAAGCTTTTGGCTTGAAATATGACAATTATATTGGCGCGCTACCCCAGATCAATAGTCAGAGAGGACGCTGGGTGGACTTTTTTAGAGAATGTCGGCTAATGCCGATGGTAGAACTAGCAGAGCGCAAAGGTCAGATGGATACTGCGACTTTGAAGTTGTTTGATCGTTTATACGAACGCTTACCCATCTTATTTCCGGAAGAGGCCCCCGTATTGCTACATGGCGATCTTTGGGGCGGGAATTTGATGACGGGATCGCAAGGAGAAGCCGTTTTGATCGATCCCGCCGTTTATTATGGGCATCGTGAGATGGAACTGGCCTTTATGACCATGTTTGACAGCCAACCCGAAAACTTTTACGAAGCTTACGATGAGGTTTATCCCTTAGATGAAGATTGGGAAGAACGCATTCCTCTTTGTAATCTTTACCCACTCATGGTACACGTCAATTTGTTTGGCGGCAATTATCCCGGTCAAGTCAAACGGAGTTTGGAAGAATTATTGCGGTAGTCAGTGGTTTGCAATACGAGGCTACAGTTCTGTAGATCGGTAGCAAACTTCACAATCTATCCCCCGAACTTTTTTAGCCTTTTTGCCGAAAGATTCCGAATATAGTACTTATGAAAACACCACTGCTAAATCTGCTTCTTGTAGCCTTATTGGCTTTTACTGCCTGTAAATCATCTGGACCAGAGCAAAATGCCGGTACCACTGACGCTACTCAAGCTACGGGTTCAGTTGAGTTAGGTATCCCTGAGGGAACGTCCGAAGAGACCCGCCAAGCGATTAAAGAAGGTCTGATGGGAGACCCTAATATGTTTCCATATGTTTATGCTGGACCTGATTATACCAATTGGTTTGAGGCTTATTCCATGCGTTTTCAGTTGCAATATACTGACCAATGGTATCCGATGACCAATCTACAAACACCTTGGCTCAAGCCTGAAAACTACTCTGAAAGTGCGGGTAACTTCATCACCTACGTGCGCAATGGGCGTGATCTTTCTTTGACCAATCCTTATACAGCGATACAATATATTCGTCGCAATATGCCTTATACGAGTACCGTTGACTCAATCTATTTGTGGTTGGACGATACGCATATCAGTCGGAAGTCTGGCAACGTTCTCACCGAGAAAAGAACCATTATGACTGCCAGTAAAGTCGAGGCAGTATGTAAAGAATACACCAATCCCGGTATTGAGGATACTAAGGCGCCGAGTAAATATATCGCTTACGCCTATTTGCCTTATGATGATGATTACTTCATCGCTTTTGCCTTGACTTGTTCCGAAAAGACCGATTTCGAAATCAATCAGCCCTTGTTTTATGAGTTAGTCACTAGCTTTCAGTATCGCTAGTTCATGACTGCCGCACAATCAGAGCGACTCAGTAATAAACTCGCTGAGTTCGAAAAATTCCGAAAGAAAGCATACCGGAGTTATAAGCTATTCAATGGCATCACTTGGCCTTTTCGGATTGCCTATGTGGCGGGGATCGCCTTATTGGTGATAGGAACTTTATTGCCTTTTTTGATGCCTGTATTCTTGCCCTTTATCATTATTGCGGGTGCTTTATTTATTTTGCAGATCATCCTTCACAATTGGATTTTTAGAGATCCATTAGGGCGTTTTGAAGAGCGCTTTAAGCAGGAGTTGATGACCGAGATGATGGGCGAAATCTATCCTGAGTTTACTTATAAACCCACTGCTAAAGTCAAAGATGAAGCAGTAATCTTTTCGAGACTGTTTGGCAAAAAGATCTCGAAGATGTACGGGGAGGACTACTTTGAAGGCAAACTCAAGGGGATCGGTATGCGTTTTTCAGAGCTTGTCGTCAAGAAGAAAAAGTACGGCATGAAGGAGTTTATGGGAGATGTAGCCGGGGAATTAGTCGATGCGATCTTAGGAGGAGAAGGCGATTATGGTGATGATGTAGATGAGCACTTAGTTACCGTTTTTAAAGGTTTGTTTTTTCATCTTGGCTTTCATGTAGACTTCAAAGGCTCAATCATCATCCAATCCCGCCAGAGTAAATGGCGCAAAGTATTTGATAAAACCTATCGCAGCAACCGACAGCTTATAGAAAGCGGTGATGCTGCCTTTGATCGTGCCTTCCAGATTTATGTCAGTCCTGATTTGTCTTTAGACTATGTTTTGACTCCCGCCATGCGAACGAATCTTCTCAAACTACAAGCAGAAGTAGCACCCGATCTCGCGGCTTCAATCCGGGATGGGCAGATGTTTGTTGCGATCCCTTGGAAAAAAGATCTACTAGAAGCCGAACTCGACAAAGGGATACCAACGCTAGATGATTTTGCGACTTATATGGAGGAGGTAGACCTGATCAAAGAGGTGGTGACCCATATGTATTGAAATGGGTTTCTCCGTATGCAATATGGGCTGGATCAGCATATTCGGCGCAAGCCGAATCTACATGCTTTGCCTTTTACTCTCAGCTTCGCAGAACGCTTGGGTATGTCCAATGTAGCGGCGTAAAATCTTAGGCCGCCACGCTCCAATGTGACAATAATATTATTAAGGCTTCGCCTATACCGACTGCGCCGGATTGCCAAACACTTGCTCACGATCTGGTACATCTTGCAACACAACCGATCCTGGTCCTACGATCACACCTGAACCTAAGCGTACTCCCGGATAGATAATCGCTCCCATGCCAATAGTTACTCCTTCAGCGATCAGCGCTCCGCGACCAATTTTGGCTCCGCTTTGGATGTTGCAATAATCACCAATCTCGACATCAGCTTCGATACTCACATAATTACCTACTTGATTGAAGCTGCCAAACATCGCATTGGCTTGGATCATAGTCCCCGCTGAGATCAGATTGCCACGGCCAAGCTTGGCATATGGAGAGACCTCAACTGTCGGATGAAATAAGTTTACCCATTCCTTTTCAAAGGAAGCAATTGAAGTGACCGTTTCTATCCGGTCTTTGATTTCCCGCATCGAGCTCACCAATTTGATATTGGGATCTTCCATCAAAGTATTCGCGTCTTTGCTACCTAGTTCGGCTACTACGAGTACATCATTGACCTCTTTGTTCAACTCTTCTGGCTCCTTGGTGAAAAAGCCAAAAACAGTTACGTCTAAGCTATTGGCAATGTCCAATGCGACGCGACCTTCGGCCTCGGTGCCGATGATCATAATCGGGGTTTTGCTAAATTCTTCCATCGCTGCAAAAATACGACGAAGATTTTGTGCGTCCTAGACGCCTTCTCTGCCGATGCCTATCGGCAGAGAAGGCTCCAATTTTTCAAATCAAAGAAGGAGAGCAATCGTTCCCCGAAGCGAGAAGTCTCAAAACACCTAATATCGAATCCCAATTTCCAATATCGAAGGGCTCGTCCAACGTACTCGACAGCATCACCCTATCTGTTTCAACTGCCAATAGAGGTGTTTTCATTTTCGACCGCAGGATTGTTTCAATCATCCGCTCGAATTATTATCATTATATTCTGCTTCCAGAACCCAAACCTTGATCTATGAGAATTTTACTAGCGTCTATTTTTGCTTTATGTTTTAGCTTCGGCTTTGCCGAACCCCTCCCCACTATCGA
Organism: Bacteroidia bacterium; assembly: GCA_045106675.1. Classification (GTDB taxonomy): domain Bacteria; phylum Bacteroidota; class Bacteroidia; order J057; family J057; genus JBCAWW01. The sequence goes on along the minus strand of JBGCFA010000473.1, from coordinate 1,186 downwards.
GTCCAAAACCGAAGGCATGCAAGCTTTTGAAGGCTATTTCCCTTTTTACTGGGAGGAAAGTACAGGCAAGGTATGGCTAGAGATCAATCGCTGGGATACCGAGTTTTTGTATGTCAATTCCTTGGCTGCAGGCGTAGGTTCTAATGATATTGGCTTAGATCGTGGTCAGCTCGGTCGCGAACGAGTCGTCTTTTTTGAGCGTATCGGTCCTAAGATATTGATGATTCAGCCCAACTATGATTATCGGGCTGTTAGTCAAAACGAAATGGAAAAGCGTTCGGTAGCCGAAGCATTTGCGCGTTCCGTGATAGCGGGCTTTACCGTAGAAGCCGAAACCGAAGGCCGCGTCCTCGTAGACATGAGCAACTTCTTCATGCGCGATGCCCACAATGTGATTGGTAGCCTTCGTCGCAGTGGTCAAGGCAACTACAATCTTGATGGTAGTCGCTCTGCGATTTACCTAGCTCGCACCAAAAATTTCCCTCAAAATAGTGAGTTTGAAGCCCTTTTGACCTTTCAGGGCAATCCTGAAGGCGGTTATATCCGCTCAGTTGTGCCTAGCCCCGATGCGGTCAGCGTACGTCAGCATCACTCCTTCGTAGAACTCCCCGACGCCGACTATAGTCCTCGCGTTTTTGATCCACGTTCTGGTTATATCTCGATGAGCTATCAGGATTATGCCACGCCGATTGATCAGTCCTTGACCAAGCGATTTATCATTCGCCATCGGCTGAAGAAAAAAAATCCCAAGGCCCGTATGAGCGAGGCCGTAGAACCCATCATATACTATCTTGATCCAGGCGCGCCTGAACCTGTACGTTCAGCTTTGCTCGAAGGTGCGAGCTGGTGGAACCAAGCTTTTGAAGCGGCAGGCTATAAAGACGCATTTCAGGTCAAAGTCCTGCCCGAAGATGCCGATCCGCTCGATGTGCGCTATAATGTCATCCAATGGGTGCATCGCTCGACTCGCGGCTGGTCTTATGGTGGTTCGGTGACTGATCCTCGTACGGGTGAAATTATCAAAGGACACGTTTCGCTTGGCTCTTTGCGTGTGAGACAAGATTTTTTGATCGCACAAGGATTGATTGGGCCATATGAAGCGGGCAAAGAACCTTCTGGCAAAATGCTAGAAATGGCACTAGCACGTTTGCGTCAACTTTCGGCCCATGAAGTAGGACATACGATC
>JBGCFA010000472.1:0-14885 GCA_045106675.1 Bacteroidia bacterium | reverse complement strand
TACCGCAAAAGTAGAGGAGCAGTTCGATGAAATCGCAGATGGTAATCAAGCATGGCAAACCATGATTGGAGACTTTTATGGCGATTTTGCTCAACTAGTCATAAAGACAACAGAGGAGGCTGAGCGTGCCGATGGCGAACGCGAACTTGGGATTGATCCTAAGTCAGAGCGTATGGTATTAGCTAGATTGGGACGTTACGGACCGATGATCCAGATTGGCCGTAATGATGATGATTTTGAAGAAAAACCAAAATACGCTAAGCTGAGAGTCGGCCAATTGCTAGAGACCATTACGATGGAGGAGGCAATGGAGCTATTTCGCCTGCCGCGAACGCTTGGGGAGATGGAAGAACAACCCGTCAAGGTTAATATCGGCCGCTATGGCCCCTATGCGCAACTGGGACGTTTGTTTGCTTCGCTTGAGGAAGAAGATGATCCTTACGAAATCACATTCGAACGTGCGGTTGAATTAATCAAAAAGAAGCGGGAGGCTGATGCCAATAAAATCATCAAATCCTTCAATGAAGAAGTGCAGATTTTGCGTGGTCGTTGGGGACCTTACCTCAAATATAAAGGCGCCAATGTCAAGCTTCCAAAAGATATCGAACCAGAAAACCTCACTTTAGAAGATTGTGATCGTTTAGCCGAAGAAAGCAAAAACAAGCCGAAACGAGGCAAACCAAAAGCGAAGGCGAAGGCACCTAAAGCCAAGAAGAAATCTTAGGCAGAATATATTTTATAAATCAAATAAGGTCTAGGCATTGCCTAGACCTTATTTGATTTATAAGTGTTTAAGATTTTAACGCCAAGATTCTCTCATCTCGCGTCTGCGCATTAGATTAGCTTCAGAGTCTCCAATAAATTTCTCCTTTTGGGGATTCCAACGCAAAGGGCGATTTAACTCGTAGGCAATATTGACAATATTGCAAATGGTTGCAGTGCGGTGGCCGATCTCAACATCACAAATAGGTCTATTACGCGTGCGTATTGCTTCCAAAAAGTCCTCATAGTGATTATTACTGTCGTAAAGACGAATTTCATAATCCTTGATCACCTGTTTGGCTAAGCTAGGTGGATTCGATTCCAAAATTGAACGACTCACATCTAATACTCCTTCAGAACCAATAAATCGTACCGCATTATCATGACCAAAATTTTCATGAGACATGGTAATACCGTTAGCGTAGCGTAACATCATAAACTCACGATCTCCATCAGGAGGAAAATACTCAATAGGGCCCGTATCATCCATCCCTAAAGCCCATTGAGCGATATCAAACATATGTGCGCCTAAATCGGTGACCTGCCCGCCACCAAATTCTTTATAATCCCGCCATTTGGGCCAAAATGTTTCGGGGATAGGAGGAGCCAACAAATGATTGTAGCCACGGTAGACAGCTGGGCCGATCCACATATCCCAGTTTATCTTACGCATCAGCTCCTCTACAGGTAGATTGCAAGCAATAGGAGGAGGCCCAACGCTAACTTTGACGTGTTGTATTTCTCCGATATAACCATTTCTCACTAACTCAGATGCGTGCCTGAATCGTTCCCACGAACGTTGCATAGAACCTGTCTGGAATACACGATTATATTTACGAGCTGCCTTCACCATTTGCTGCCCTTCATGGATGCTAAGAGACAATGGCTTTTCGCAATACAAATCTTTACCCGCTTTCATGGCAGCTACTGCAATGAGACCATGCCAATGATCGGGAGTAGCAATCACAACCGCATCGATATCCTCTCTGTCGATCATTTCACGCCAATCACCAAATACTCGGCAACCATTGTAATCATTTTGAGCTAAAGTTTCAGCATACTTAAGCTCTGTTTGATCTTTGAAGCGTTGCAATTTACTTTGATCTACATCACAAGCTGCGATAATGCGATTGCCAGCATTGTCTTGAAACCGCTTACCGAGTCCGGTCCCTTGTCGGCCGACTCCAATAAATCCCAAAGTAATTTCATCACTTGGAGCCGTAAATCCAGGGCCTCCAAGCACTCTGCGGGGTACAATCATAAAACCCGCCCCAAAAAGAGCGGATTGTTTAATAAAATTTCGTCGAGTATTCGTCATCTTCTAGCATTTAGCTGAAGATAAAAAAATTAGTTCGCAGCAGGCAAATTTTCAATGAATCGCATATCCACTTTTCGTCTTTTCAAATCGGTAGAAGCGATTTCGACTCGAACTTTGTCTCCCAAGCGTAAAACTTTACCAGAATCTTGACCTGCAAAGCTGTATGTATCCGCGTCATAACGATAAAAATCATCTTCCATACTACGGATCGGCACAAAGCCTTCACACATATTGTCCTCCAGCTCGACAAAGAATCCAGCTTCGATGATACCTGATATCACTCCGTTGAAGTGTTCGCCAAGGCGTTCTGCTAAAAACTCTACTTGCTTATACTTTATTGAAGCGCGTTCTGCTTCTGAGGCTAAGCGTTCTCGATCAGAGCAATGCTTCAACATCGCCTCCATGACGGTAGGATCTTGTTTAAACTCATTTTGCACAAAGTACAAGTCAAGCAAACGCTGAATCATCAAATCCGGGTAACGACGAATCGGACTGGTAAAATGACTATAATATTCAAAGCCCAAGCCAAAGTGCCCTACATTTTTGGTAGAATAAACTGCCTTAGCCATCGAGCGGATAGCGAGGGTTTCAATCACGTTTTGCTCAGGGGTGTTTTTGACTTCTTTGAGGAGACGGTTGAGACTTGTAGAGGTCTGACCGACTTGTTCAAAATTAACTTTATGCCCAAAAGCACCCGCAAAATTGCCGAGACTACGCAATTTTTCTGGATCAGGTTGATCATGAATACGATAAACAGAGGGCAATGGCGGATTGTTAAACTTCTTTGCAATATGAGCCGAGACAGTCCGGTTTGCCAATAACATGAAGTCCTCAATCAACCAATTTGAGTCTTTAGTTACATAAGGATGCACTGCAATTGGGCGATCGTTTTCATCAAGTTCAAACTTGACTTCATTACTAGTAAACTGCACACTACCATCAATCATACGTTTGTTTCGCAGCTTGACAGCTAAATCTTGTAGCTTTAATACTTCTTCTTTGTATGGACCCTCACTTTTTCCTTCGATAACAGCTTGCGCCTCATCATAGTTAAATCGGTGATCAGAATAAGTTACTGTCCTCCCAATCCAATAATTGACAATTTTAGCGTTTTCGTCTAATTCAAAAATGGCTGAAAAAGTCAATTTCTCTTCGTGAGGGCGAAGGCTACATACTTTATTAGAAAGCTTTTCGGGTAGCATCGGTACCGTACGATCAACTAGATAAACCGAAGTCGCTCTTTGAAAAGCTTCTTTGTCTAGTTCGGTACCAGGCGTGACATAATGGGCCACATCAGCGATATGTACTCCTACTTCAAAATTACCATTAGGCAAAGTCTGTAATGAAAGTGCATCATCAAAATCTTTGGCGTCAGCTGGGTCAATGGTTAAAGTAGTAACCTTACGCATATCCCGACGACGGTCGATTTCAGCTTGAGGAATCTTTTCTTTGATTTGATCAGCTTCGGCTTCTACTGCAGGTGGAAATTCTGGCACAAAGCCATATTGCAATAGGATAGCATGCATTTCAGTATCATGCTCACCTGCTTCGCCGAGTACGCTCAGTACTTCTACCTCTGGTGAACGCTTATCCCAATTGAGCATTTTGACATAAACCTTTTGGTTATTAGTCGCTCCTTTAAGTTTATCTTTAGGGATATAAAAGTCTATCGAAATACTGGGGTCATCTGGCAAGAAAAAGTGCATTCCTTTGACTTCTTCAGAGACGATACCGACAAATTCGGTTTTTGAGCGTTCGATGACATCGACCACTTCGCCTTCTTTTTTACCTTCTCGACGGCGACGGGAAAGGATTTTCACCTTCACAGTATCACCATTGAGTGCTTTGCCAGTATTGGAGGGATTAATAAAAATATCGTTTTCCTCTTCCATGAGCAAAAAGCCTAAACCACTACGCGTGATCTGGATTTTGCCACTGAGGTAATTGTTCTGCTTTGTGTATTTATATTTACCCTTGTCTACATAAGCGAGTTTGCCACTCTTGGTCAACTGATCCATCAAGGAGCTGAGCTTAGGATTACCTAACTCACGCCATAGGCCAGTGCTATTGGCTACTTCTTTGGCTGTAAATTCTTTTTCTGGATGCTTGTGCATAAAGTTGAGCACATCGCGCATGATCAGACGTTCGCTTTCTGTATTGGGATTACTTTTTCGTCTTGTGCTGGAGGATTTTTTCTTGGCGCTTCCGCCTCTTTTCTTCTTAGGTTTAGATGTATTATCTGATTTCTTTCTTGGCATTTTTTGGTGTGTTAATAAAATAGAAATAGGGCAAACATGAGTTCACCAATTTTGAGTAAGCCTCTTTCGTCCTGCCTATTTCGGGGAGAAGATCCTGAACCGTTGATGGGGAAAGGAAATACGGTCAGACCTTTTGAAGGTGGGATACGCTTGTCTTATTCGTAAAATTGCAAGTTATGTTTCGCCTGCGGCAGCAATTTATTCTTTTTTGTTACTATTTCCAATCACTAATGCTGCAACAAATTGAACATTCGTTTAGATTTTCCTAGCATGCGTGCCAGCGAAAAGAGACTCTTTTACGTAGATAAAGTATGATATATAAAACTCTAGCCCTTGTTCTGGGGCTCCTCAGTACGAGCAATTTTTATTTGCAAGCTCAGGATGTAGAGTGGAGCGGTGATTATCGCAAAGCTCGCCCCAACTCAAATGTTACCCAAATTCTTGGTGAGGATGATGCACACATATATGGGGTCATTTCGACCCGTATATATGACGAAACCCAAGGTGAAGAAAATGCTGGCGTCAATAGTCGGAGTAATCGCGACCGAACCAGTATCATTAAATTTAATAAAGACTTAGTCCTCAAAAAAGAAGCTCCCGTCGTTCCCAAACTGGGCAAAAAACGCATGGAATTTCAGTTCGCAGAACGCCTTGGAGAGGAGATGTATATCTTTTCCTCCATCATTGATCGCAATAGCAAGGAAAATGTCTTGATGGCCCAGCGGATTGACCCCAAAACCTTGGCACTAGCCAAAAAACCAGAACGCGTTGCCTTTACCAATATTCGTAATGCACGAAACATTGGTACTTTTAGCTATCAGCTTTCACGCAAAAAGTCTAAGCTCCTCATAGTAGGTTATGAGCCTTACAAGCGTGGGGAAAGCGAAAAATTCAATCTCAGCGTTTTGGACAAAGATTTTTCCCAAGTATGGGAACGCCAAATCACCATTCCTTATCAGGATGAGCTTTTTCATATTGAACGATTTGTAGTAGATGATCGAGGCGATGTGTACGTTCTTGGAAAAAACTACTTTGACAGACCAAAAACACGCCGTAGAGGCAAGCCTAATTATAGCTATATCGTCTTGGCCTATCGTTTCAACGGACTAGAATTTGAACAATATGAAGTAAAACTCAGAAATCGTTTCGTTACTGATTTGAGTTTCACCGTCAATGATGCAGGAGATTTGATCTGTGCGGGTTTATACTCTGATCGAGGAACGGTTAGTATCAAAGGGACCTACTATATGAGCATCGATGCCATCAGTCAAGAGATCAAAGAAGAAGGCTTCAAAGAGTTTGATGATGACTTTTTGACGCAGTTCATGAACGATCGTCAAGCCGCTCGTGGTCGAGAACTCTATGACTATAAACTCGAAGAGATCATTTTACGAGCTGATGGTGGAGCCATTTTGATTGCGGAGCAATACTTCGTCGATGTCTATACCTATACCAATCCAGATGGGAGTATCACGACCCGTAATTATTATAATTACAATGACATCATCGTCATCAACATCAATCCCAACAAAACCATAGAATGGACTGCAAAAGTGCCTAAGCGACAGGTAACAGTGGACGATTATGGATATTTTAGTTCGTTCGCCCACGCGATCACTAACCAAAACATCTATCTCGTCTTCAACGATAATCAACGAAATATGGCTAAGGATCGTCGCAACCCATTATCATTCAATGGTAGTCGCTCCGTTGTTATGCTGGTCGCGATAGACATCGAAGGCAATGTTTCTAAAGAAATCCTCAGCAACAATCGCGAAGAACGGATCATCACACGCCCTAAAAGCTGCGAACAATTAGGCCGAAATCGGATGATTGTCTATGGATCTAGAGGCAAAAAATATAAACTCGGCGAGGTGATCCTCGAATAAGCGACTACCATTCCGAGACATATTCACTGCGTACCATCGCACCAAAGACCCCAGCCCCTCCAACTATATTTGAGTAGACGGGCTGGGGTTCTGCAAAAAGGTTATCGTCGTTTTGCTTGGCCTGCTCAGCCGTGCGCAAGAAGCGAAAAGCGGCCTCATCGAGTCCGATCAATTGGATACCCCAACGATCCTCATTGAGATCACGGACCATATCCAATGACCTTTTGGGCATGTATAAATCAAGCCGAAGTTGTCCGTTGGCGAAAAACTCATCAGTAAAAAAATGAGGGCGATATCTGATGATATCATCCGGTCTGGATTTATTGGGTTCTGAGTATATGACCCGAAATTCTATGAAAGGGTTATCACTATTTAAATTCAGAGCATAACGTTCGCCATCGGCAAACCTCTCTCCAAAATTGAGCAGCATAATATGGTTTTCCTGATCGATTTCTGAGTCCGTCAAGTCAACCGCAAGGATCGATTGCAAAGTGCCATCATCTCCCAATAGCGTGCGATCTGTCCATTGGGCCGATTCAAGATTGACTTTCAGCGGAATTCTAGTTTTGGCCGTAACCTCCAAAAAACCAGGTGCCATAGCCCTTAGCGCCACCTCATCACCCGGCTGTGGGAGATCTTCCGACCACATAAACTGACCAAATTCAGATTCCAGTAAAGCTTTCCATACTCCGTTATTGCGTTTTACCCATACTTCTCCGCCTTGCGGAACGATAGAGTCAGGACGATCGCCTTGCCAAGTACGACTCAAGTATATGGTATTGACCGCTCGTGCTTCGATCAGCGCATTGAGCACTAGAATTGGGTCGGTCTCTGGGATATCAAAAGGTTTTGTTTGCGTGCATGCTGACAAAGAAATCAGTAATACGCTTAAAAAGTAAATTGATACGCGACCGAAGGGATAATCGGAAAAGCGGTGAGTTGATCGATGGTACCATTGGTATTGATCCATGTAACAAAGGGATTTAGACGGTTGTAAGCATTGTAAAGTGAAAATTGCCATTGGTGGCCATTGCGGGGACGCTCTAGAATCAGGCCGAGGTCGAGTCGATGATAATCAGGGAGACGATACGCATTGCGTCCCGAGAAGAATTGTGAGGTCTCAGTGCTAGAACTGAGCCAGGAAGCTGGGTGTGTTTCAAATTCCGCCAAAGGAATCGTAATGGGAATCCCCGTCTGATAGGTCCAGTTGGCTTGAAGACGCATTTTGGGCTTGATCGGATAGCTTAAGGTCAAGTTGAGAAAGTGTCGCCGATCGTAGCGAAAGGGGAAGCTCTCTCCTTGATTGAGATCGGGAAACTGACGCCAAGACCAAGAGAGCGTATAGCTCAACCAGCCTTTGAGTTTGCCAGCCGTTTTGCGAAGCAAAAACTCTCCACCATAAGCCCAGCCACGGCCTTGAGCAAGTTGGCTTTCCCAATCAGATTGTTCTCCCAGATCCAATTCATCGGGATCAGGACCACTGCTCAGAAAGTTGGCTCCTTCGAGATACTCCACAACATTATCCATCTCTTTGTAAAAGCCTTCGATGCCCCACTGATATTGTTGACCGAGATTGCCACTTAGCCCCATACTGACTTGCCAAGCACGCTGAGGTGGGGCTCCTTCACTGGCGGGCACCCAGAGATCGACGGGTAAACTGACATTGGTACTACTCAATCGATGTAGGGCCTGAAAGTTTTGGTTATAGGCAAAATTCAAGCGAATGGTCTCGCTCAGATCAGCTTCGATTGACAAACGCGGTAATAAAGCCGCGTACTGCTCATTTTTCGTTTGGAAAATAGTGTAACGAAGCCCTCCCTGTAATTTCATTCGCTCCCCGATCCGCCATTCATCTTCGAGATAGGCAAAATGTTCGAAGCTAGGTAGTGCTTCCTGCCCGCGATTTTGTTCAATTGAGGGCGCTTGGGGAGCTTCCACTCTGATTTCGCGGATATTGGGTCGAAATTGATGGAAGATGGTACCTGCTCCAAAACGGAGCAGATGACGTGCTGCAATTTGATAGGAAAAGTCCATTCGCAAGGCCCAATCTCTGATCGCAGATCGGACCAGTGATTGGTTGATAAAGACTGTCGCCTCCGCTGGATCAGCAGGAATCGTCTCAGCGGTAATAGACCGTTCGACGCCCAATTGGTAGTCAGAGAGACTCAGCGAAAGATGGCTAAACAGCCGCCTGCCCTGCAAATGGTTCCATCGCAACAATGCCGTAGTATTCCCCCAGATCAGTGATTCCTGTCCGAGAGTGTTATATTCTATATCGCCTTCTTGCAGACTGTTTTCTGTACGGTTAGAAAAGCGATCTCTACCGTTGTAAATGCTAAAGTATAATTGGTCGCGTTCCGAGAATCGGTGGTTGACCTTAGCAGTTAGATCGTAGAAATTATAGGTGGTGTTTTGGGTTGGATTGGCGATCCGTTGGGCAATGCCAGCGAGTAAATCTAAATAAGTTCGCCGCGCGGAGATCAGATAGCTAGTTTTAGCCTCATCACGGCCTTTTTTGCCAATAGGACCTTCCAGCATTATGCGACTGGAAATCAGGCCGATTGAGGCAGAACCATGTCGTTCCTTACGATTGCCTTCTTTGAGACTGATGTCCATGACCGAAGATAGACGTCCGCCGTAGCGGGCAGAAAATCCGCCTTTGATTAAATCGGCTTTTTGAATTGCATCAGGATTAAAAACCGAAAAAAGGCCAAACAAATGCGCGATGTGATAGACCGGCACGCCGTCAAGCAGGACAAGATTTTGATCGCCACTCCCTCCACGGACAAAGAAGCTGGAAGTTCCCTCAGCCCCTCCTTGCACGCCTGGCAATAATTGGGCGACCTTGAGGAGGTCGGCCTCTCCCATCAAGGTCGGGATTGACTGAATATCTTCACGTGAGATCTCTACGACTGACAAGCCCGGAGGACGCTTGTAGGCAGTAATGGCCACGGTATCGATTTGCTGTGAGAGGGGTTCAAGCGTAAAGCTTAAAATCGAATCCTCAATCAAAGAGACTTGATACTGGCGTTCGGCGAAGCCGTGATAACGAACAAAAAGGGTATGCTCACCAGCAGGAAGACTCAGGCTGTAAAAGCCGTACTCATTGGTGTAGACTCCTTTGCGTAGGGCGGGAACCTGAACGGCAACACCAGTCAAGACTTCCCCACCTTCAGCCTCGTGGACATATCCACTGAGGACCAGATTGCTTTGGCCCATCAAAGACCCAAAGCTGATGATCCAGAGGCTGCACCAAAGAAATATAATTTGGTGGGCCTGCATCTTATTGACGGTTGAGGGTGATAGTAAGGGACCGTCCTTGGTATTGGGCAACCAAAAATGGCGATGAGTTGGGCGCACTTTGCAAGGTCATAGTCTCTCCATCCATTGAAACGAGGTAAACTCCGCTGATATTTTCTTGATCAGGAATATCTCTCACAGCGCCGCCAAGGACTAATTCTTGATCATCCGCATCAACATAATGATAGATGAGAGCTCGGGTTTGCCCATCTGCTAAGGTCAAGCTGAAGTCGCAGCTATTGGCCGCATGACCTTCTTGATCACAAAAGGCAAAGTCAAATTGGCTCAAAGTGGTAAGGCTAGTATCTGGTAGAGATTCAGCAGAGTTGAAGCTTGTCCGTTCTCCAATGGTAATATTGGCAACTTCCCATTGACCTTCAATATCCTCATAAATCGGCTTGAAAGGGTCGCAAGAGGTGATACTAACAAGTAAAAGTAGCGATACGATGATGATTGATGATTTCATTGTTGGATGGATGTTAAGAGTTACAAAATGCAGTAGGTAGTATTCCTTCTTACCGTCCATAAACTATTTTGAATGTCTTTGGATTTGAGAAAATCAAATTGTTGAGTATTTGTTCTTATTATTTTGGGTTGATTTACTATTTCCGTCATCTGTGATTACTTCATAAATATCTAGAGAAAAGAGAATCTCTGATAACAGAAAAAACAGAGATTGTTCAATCCCCATCAAGTAAAGAACCCTCTCAACGATCTTATATCATCGATTTTGCTTTCGAAAAAAGTTGTATTGTTCAAAAATCGCGTGCTCAAAAAAAGGGGTTGAGAGAATGGTAGAAAGAACGTTTAAAATAAAGGCCTTCCGAATGGAAGGCCTTTATTGTTGATCTACTGTCTACAGCAATTACGACTAGTTCATTTTGAAGTGAACAGTACCAGTATTGTAGGCTGAAGTTCCCAAAACAGAGTTGTAAGGTGCTGGCTTAGGATGGCTGAAGTCAACCACACCGTCGCCACAATCGTCGTCCTTGGCCTTGAATTTATATTCAACACCGAGCGTAGGAAGTGGGAGAGTGATTTCTAAACCAGTTGTAGGTTCTTTGACTTTGACATCTCCTCCAACTTTGAGAGAGAACTTCCATTCTCCCCCCTTATCATCTATTTCGATGAACTTGATTTTAATCTCATCTCCGTAGGTGGTAGTGTTAGAGCTTGTAGGAACCGTCTTCCAGTTGAAAAGGCCAAGACCTACAGACTTACCAGCTTGGATATCGCTGCGGCTGATATCGTTTTTCACCTTCTTAGTGATCTCAGCAAACACAGCATTTGACATAGTCCCCATACCACGTGCGCCGATAACAATCATCGTTAGCTCAGGCTTACCTGCTGCCCATCCTTCGACACCGCTCAAATTAGGAATACGAATCCAATTGAGCGTCTCATAATCACCACTAGTGCGATGATTTGAATTATCAACAGCGAGAAACTCAGGCCTTACGCGACCGTCATCATAAGTACGCTCATTTACTCCGAGAGCAACAACTGGCACCGCAGGATCGACACGACTACTGAGGCTGATTGCACGGCCATCAGCAGCATATCCCTGATAGGTTTCATATTCGCTCTCATCTAAGTGAAATGGACTAACAACTACTGAAGGCACAAAACTTTCAGTGTCCCACTTTTCAGCATTGACAGGAACCGAGATATGAAAACGAGGAATCATGTTGATCAAGCGCTCTGCTTCAACTTCAGAGCCTACTTGGGCCGCTAGCTTGGAAGTAAAACGCTGGCCAAAAGTTTCACTCTTGCGCAATTGCTGGATAGCGAGGTCCTTATAAAGTACATCGTAGTCTCCATCAAACTGCTTCAGTGCATACTCTTTTACAAGATTACGTACTTCAATGTCATTGAGCATTTCTGCCACAACTGGCGCAGCTTGGTCCATGGCTGCTGTGATGTCAGCATCGGTGATGTTTTCAGCCTTTGCAGGAATAAAATCATCAGCAGGATTTTGACAGGCAGGGATCAAAACTAAGCCAGCTAATAATAAGCAGACAGTAGCAAAGCTTACAGAACGTTTCAGGGTTGAAATTGGATTGAATTTCATGATTGAAGATTTAATAGGTTGTACAGAACAAAAATGGTTGTGCAAAGCTCAAATGAGCTCAACAGTATATATCATGTCGGGCGTTCCGGATCGCCCTAGCTGATACCGAATCTTGTACTGACATAGCAAACACTTCTGAAGCTTTTGAATGTAAAAGAACGAGTAGAGGATCAGGTGATTGATTTGCTCTACATTTCAAACATCGCGCTTTGAGAGAAAAACTTGAATCATATTTTGGTGCGTTTGTTCAAAACAAAAAAGTCAGACTAATGAAAATGATTAGATAAAGAGTTCCTAAAAGCATAATCTGATCGTTTTTGTTCAAAAACTGAGATTGCAATTCCCGTTCATAAAACTTGAGAAAAGCTGTTTTTTTGCCAAAAGATTAAAAAAATTAGAGATGGAGTGGATGAGAGGTTTAGGCTAGACTCGCTTCGCGGAACGCTCAGTCGGTAACACTAGATAAAACAGCTGCTGAGGACGTTTCCAGAAAAGGCTTGATACCAATACAAAACCCAAGCGTTCTACGAAGTAGTAGGAAGAATAAGTGATCTCGTCAACAGTAGAAAGTCTATTTATTGTGAATTAAACAGCCGTTTTGAAATGCAATGGATGCATGCCATAAGCAGATCAAAAACCATTTTGACAGAAAAATAGTTATAAAAGGAAGCACAATAATGATTTTGACAAAATCAGCACAACTTTTTGTCAAAAATCCAATTCGGTTCTCAATCGCACAACACATGAAAAAACGCAAAGTTTTCAAGCTGATTAACAGTTTACAGCCCAAAGAAAAAAGGAAACTCGATAGGTGGCTGGAATACGAACTGAGTGATAAACAACAAGCGGTTCATGATTTATATCGCCTATTGATCAAAGACGCTAAACTCAACGTAGTTTGGGAGGCCTTATTTCCCGACCGCAAAATGCCGGCCCAAGCGCTGCAAGATCAACAATTACGTCGCTTAGAAAATCACCTAACAGAACGCATCAGTACTTTCATCGCCATAGAGCAGTTTCGGAAGGATGAGTCGATCCGAGACCTTTATCTAATCAAAGCCTTAAATGAAAGACCCCAACTTGACGCTTTTGTGTCGGAATTCAACAAAGTAAAAAGACGCTTAGAAAGTAAAGCAGTAAAAAATAGTGAGTACTATCAGGCGCTATATTTGTTGGAAAAGGAATATCAATATTTTCGGGTAAAAAGCCAGCCTAAGAACTATCGGATCCCAGAAGAATATGATGAGCTCTTGGACATATGGTGGATGCATGAAAAGATGAGATTAGCCAATGTTTACCTACCGGTCGGACAGCCTAATTATTTCCCACAAGAGGGTAGTTCGCTTGCCTTCGCGATGCAGTTGATTGACAATGAGGAGCGTTACCAAAATATGCCTATGCTCCAAATTTATCTGCAACAATTTCGCTTACATACACAAGACGCTGAAAATCACGACATACCCGAATGGCTCTGGACCTATGGGAGCTGGATGCAACCTAAAGAGAAGCGCGATATGTTGGTCAATCTTACCAATTATTATGTCCACAAAACAAATCAAACCGGCGAAATGTATTATCGCCAACAAGCCTACTTATTGATGAGGTGGGGCATCGATTCAAAAATCACTCTTTTAGATGGATATTTGCCTTGGAATACTTATCATATTTTGTGTACCCTGATATTTCAATTTGAAGAACTAGAAGCGAGTAGAATCTTGATTGAACAATACAAAACCTTACTCCCAGAGGCTGATCAAGAGCCCATTTATGCTTTTCAACTTGCAGGCTACTACTTTCGAAAACAGCAATATCGCAGAACCATCCAGACCTTAAATCAACGATACAAATACCCTAGCATTGAAAAATCTGCGAGAACCTTCATTTTATTAGCGAGATATGAAATCGGAGAACGCATCGAATTAGAAAATGAAATCAGAGCATTAAAAGTCTGGATCAATCGTCAAGAGGGACTGACACCAACGATCAAATTTTCTAGTATTTTATTTTTAAAATTATTTGAAGCCCTAATCATCGCCTACCAAGTAATAGATTTTAACGAGCTGCTGCAAAAAGTAGAAGAGGCTAAAAATATCTCCAACCGAGATTGGCTCAAAAAGCAGATTCAGGCAAAAATGAGGCTGCATCAAGCATAAAAAAACCGCCTCCCCTTGCGGAAAGACGGCCACCTGATCTTCAGCAGGTGCTGCTATGTCAGTCTTTGGGACTGACGCCCATGATTAGTGCCGCAGATGGATATTTTTTGTGACTATTTTGCCAGAACTCTCGATTACTAAGACATAGTAATCAGATTTGAGAATGGGGAGATGATATACTCCTTGCTGTGCTGTCCGTGTCTCAAGTAAGATACGCTCCCCGCTCAGACCTACTAGCGTGATACTACGTACATCTTGAAATGGTAAACCCTTGAGAATCAATTGTTGGCTTTGCTGTTCAAAATGTGTTTGTAGTTCTGCTGGGTTTTTGATAATTCTATCAAAGCTAGAATCAGTCCGGCCAAAATCACCCGTGATGTCAACAATCGTATTTTGCGCGTCAGCGCTCTTACTTACACATACAAAAAGGCCTAAAAAACAGATTAATTTGAGAATAGTTTTGATGGAAAAAGACATAGCTAAAATGTTTATGATTGTGAATGATACGCAAGACATATTTGAAGATTTTGAAGATTTGCATATGCCTTACGATTACAATGTTACACCATCAACTTGCCATGTCTATGCATAAAAGTGCCTCTTTGTTCAAAAAATAAATATTCACAAAAGGCAGAAATCCCGCCAGAGAAAAGCATTTCTGGCGGGATTTAGCGTTACAATTGTTCAGAATACTATGGAAAAACAGATAATTTTCCATCTCGAAATATTTTCACATTCGTGATTTTATCCCAGCCCTTCAACCTTTAAGCCTTCGGGAAAACTCACTGCATACTCTAAGATCAACTTCTTCTCTTCATCAGCCGCTAAAGGGATTTTCCACACCAATAGATTTTGCTCGTCTAGTGTTAAGTTTTCATCACCAGATTTTACAGAAGGCTCTATCATCTCCACTTTGATACGCTCATCTTGTGATAAAGGAAAACGATCCTTTAGCTCCACAATGATTGGCACATTTTTGTGATTGTGTAATTCGGTTTGATAGCGATACAGGATACGATCACGCTTAGACATCAGGCCTTGAGATTTGCGATGTTTTTGCAGGAGTTTATGCTCTAGCTTGATACGCTGATCTATCCCTAAGCCTTGACGATAAGTTTCGCCTTGCGCAACCAT
>JBGCFA010000471.1:0-15947 GCA_045106675.1 Bacteroidia bacterium | reverse complement strand
TATAACTCTTTGTTTTTTTAGCGCAGCGACATGGATTTGTCTTATCAACTAGGCCACATTTGTTATTCATCCATTGGTATATGTCTTTTCGTGCTCGCATGAGTTTTATTCTGAAATTCCCAGCCGAAATTTCTAAAATCTCTCCACCCAAATTATGATTAACATCAAATAATTCTCCTAGAATATATACCATGCGTTGTTCTTTGGACAAACACATTAGCATACCTGTTGTACAGCTTATTCTTAACTCTTCAATAGTTTCTGCTAATTCACTTTCCTTTTGTTCGTTTAAATCAGAGCTGGGCATAGCCTCAATACTGTTAAAGTAGCTTTCGAAATCAACAATACTATATTCCGACTTTCTCTTTTTTGCATTTAAAAAATGATTTACCGTAATGCGATATAACCATGTTCTGAAATTGCTTTTACCTCCAAATTTAGATAGAGCTGTAATCGCGTTTTATAAACGCTTCCTGTGTTAAATCTTCCGCATCTTGAGTATTACTAGTCATCTTTTTTTGTCTTAAATTATATTGCATTAATACCCCCGTGAACAGCTATTTCTTCACCAATAATATATGATGAATCATCTGATGCTAAAAACAATACGGCTTTAGCAACTTCTTCTGGAGTACCAAAACGCTTTAAAGCAGTTTGTTCGGTAATAGCTGCTGCTGCCCCAGAAAGCACCTCTTCTGGCAAACCAATTTTACCCCAGAAAGGCGTACCAATTGGACCCGGACTTATGGCATTAACTCTAATTCCTTTCCCTGCTAATTCAGCGGAAGCTACATGAACAAGCGAGCGCAAAGCAGCCTTATTTGCACTTAATAAACTACTACCACCAAAACCTATCTCATTTAACCAAGAGGTAGTGATGATTATTGATGATTTGTCATTTAAATGGGCAATGGCTTTCTGTAAAGAAAAGTATGAACCTTTAAAATTCACATCTATCATGCCGTCAAAGAATGCTTCGTCTGTATCTGCAATGGGGGCTAATTTTCCTTGCCCAACGTTTATAAATAAAACGTCGATGTTCCCGAATTTCGATTTAGTCTCAGAATATAAGCGATCTAAGTCTGCCAAATTGGTAACATCACCTTTTACAGAATGACTATTGACTCCTAATTGTGTGGTTGCTGCATCTAACGCTTCTTGGCCTCTACCAAAAATGACCACTTTAGCTCCATTATTAATGAATTCTTGTGCTGTAGCTGCCCCATACCGCTACTGCCACCAGTGATGACTGCTATTTTCCCCTCTAATTTTCCCATGTTTGTAATTTCTTTTTTAGAATAAACTGAACATGTTTTTTCGTTACATAATGTTAGACAACAGAATATGGCACCTGTTACAAACACTATTCAACTAGGAGGAAACAGATAGCAAAAATGACCTTCTTTTCTGTTTATCCTCATTAGGTGCCAAAGGCGGACAAGAAAGCCAGAAGAACAGGAGAGTGGATTACTTAAAAGAAATAATGCTGTACTAGTGATCTTGTCTCCGCAGGGAGTCAGGTCTTTGTATTTCTTTAAGAAACAGATTAAACCTTTTTACATCAGTACGATCTAACCCGAAAGAGGATGAAATGAAAAAAGATTTTAGAAGACTGGTATGCATTGTTACAATGCTTTTTACAATACTTTCCATTAATGGACAAATAACAACTCAATGGGGACCAGATGGATTTGTAAAAATCGAGAATGGCTTAGCAGGTTTAAATTCAAATATTGCGAGTGGAGATATTTTTGGTCAAGACCATGACCAAGTAGGAGATATTAATGGAGATGGGGTAATTGACCTAGTTGTTGGGTCTCGTACTGCTGATGATGGGGGAATAGATAACGGAGCAGTCCACATTCTCTTTATGAATAATGATGGTACTGTTCAGTCCAACCAGAAGATCTCTATGTTAGAAGGTGGATTTACAGCTATTTTAACACAGGGTAACAATTTTGGATATGGGGTAGCAGGTATTGGAGACTACGACAATGATGGAATTCCGGACATTGCGGTTGCTGCACCTCTCACAGCTGATCAAGCCATTTATATTATCCATTTAAATGCTAATGGAACGGTGAAAAGCTATGTGAAGAATGAAAATATTGCTTGTCTCGGTATAACTGCGGTTGGCGATTTGAATAATGATGGACGAATCGACTTGGTAGCTTGCGACCCGAGTTCAGATCTAGATGGTACTAATATTGGTGCGATTAGAATTCTGTTTTTTGATGCGACTTCAAATATTATACAAACAAAGCTTATCAATCCATCAAATGGCGGCTTTGGTACAGGTTTAGTTGCAGGAGATCAATTTGGCGGCAGAGAAGTTGCTATGCTTGGCGATATTGATAATGATGGTACAAAAGAAATGGCAGTTGGTGCATTTAGGTCAGATGGTGGGAAAGGCGCAATTTGGATGTTGTCTTTAGACACTACTACTTTGGATGTAGTTTCAAAGCTTAAAATCTCTGAAGGGCTTAATGGCTTTTCAGAAACTTTATCAGCTGCTACCAACCCGAATGGATCTGACGGTGCTCAATTTGGTCATGCACTATGTAGAGTAGGAGACTTAAACGGAGATGGAATTCCTGACTTAATGACAGGGGCAAATCAACAAAGTGAAGGTTATATATTGTACTTAAATGCTGATAAAACCGTAAAAACCTTCACAAGAATAAATAATGATGATGGTGGTTTTGGATTAGTATTACAATCCAACGAAAGATTTGCTCGTTCTATTTCTTTTGTTGGAGATCTGAGAGGAGACGGAACTATTGCAGTAACCTATGGTGGTGGGGCTGGTAGCACTGCAGGAGGAACTTTATATTTATTATTTTTTAAGCCTTGTGATTTTACTCAAGAAGCGGGCTTTAACCATTGGAGTGGTGGAAACATTTTGTTTTCTAATTGGGATCATCCTTCACAAATGCTGACAAGTGATTCGTTAACAGTTGAGCAATGTACTTTTAAAGCATTTGAAACGGATGCTAAATACATGACCTATAATTTCAATGATGGTAGGTGTATTTGTGTGGACTCTACAGCAGTTTTAGCAAGTAGTACGGAATTGAGTACAGCATTCTCAAATAAATGTTATAGCGGTCTACTAGCTACAAATATTATTGAATTTAATATTGAAAATCAGACAATTATTTATCCAAACCCTACTAACTCTGAGCTGATTTTAAAGACATCTCAAACTTCATTTTCAGAGCGTGATAGAATTCAGCTCTTCTCAATTATTGGCGAACAATTCTATGCTTCAGGAATAAATTCACAAAAAACCACTATTGATTTATCTGCTTTTCCTCAAGGCATTTATATTGTAACAACGAGCATAAATGGGGTTCAAAAATCATTTAAAATCCTGAAAGAATAAGAAAAGTGCTATACATAAACCCTTAGCAGCAAGGATTCTATACATATAGAAAGGTGAGCGAAAAGCTGATAATCATTTAGCATAGGATTGGTAGCCTCGTTTTTGTCAGAATGTTTGAGGTGTCATAAATCCGATTTCTACTCTCTGATACTGGGCGTATGTACAGGATTATGATACTTTCAACTAACTTGTAGATAGTCAAATCGAACAACGCTACTTAGTAATTTCTTTGACCTAAGAATCCGTTAAATGATCAAAACATTTTTTAAAGCGTTTAAATACCTTTCTTTATTCGGAATCTTTATTTTGAGTCTATTAATATTTATCCCTAGGAAATATGATGTGCCTCAATTTAAACCTCGAGTAGATGTTAAGTACTGGGAATTGAAGTCGGGCTCTAAAATCGGATATTTCTTTTTACAAGGAGTGGGTCAAACAGATAAACCTCCTATTGTTTATTTACATGGCGGACCTGGAGGAATAGTTCATGATAACACGATTAATCTACTTCGACCATTCACAAAGCAAGGATTTGATATCTATTTGTATGATCAAATCGGAAGTGGGCATTCTTCGAGGCTGCAAGAGATCAATGAATATACAGTCGAAAGACATCAAGAAGATCTTGAAGAAATTCTTGATATAATCGATGCTGAGAAAGTAATCTTTTTCGCTCATTCTTGGGGCACTATGCTTGCATTCGAATTTTTTAGTGAACATCAAAGCAAAATAGATAGAATGATTTTCTCTGGACCAGGGCCAATTTTGCCTATCAATCAGCAAGTTAGGGATTTGGAATCCCCAGATTCACTAAACCTGATTGCGCCGAAGTATTCTAATCGAGAAGCAAATCAAAACACTTATAGCCTCAGAAGTAAATTTATTAATTATTGGGCAAATATTTTTCAAAGTAAACTGGCATCCGATGAAGAAGTCGATCAATTCTTCACCTTGCTGAACGGACAATTGAGTCAGTCTACGACCTGCAATGGTTCTACAAATATTAATTACACAGCTGGAGGAGGATATTTTTCACATATAATGACTTTGAAAAGCTTCAGCAATGTCAAGAACAAAAGAGATAAGGTTGGAGGAAATACTATTCCTTTGCTAATCTTAAGAGGCCAATGTGATAATCAAAAGTGGGCTTATACTCAAGAATATATGGATCTATTCTCAAAATCAGAACTTCACATTATCAAATCAGCAGGACATAAAATTGAAGAGTCAAGACACCAAGAATACATTGAAATCATTACTGAATTCCTAAAGTAAAATCTGTGAATAAAATGAGCTGCGATCTGACGTTTGTTCGTGGAATTCTTCGATCAACGCTTAGTCATATAGTTTAGTTTTCGATACTGAGTTTTGTAAACCTTAAGTTTCGAACTCTACTTCCTCTATTCAGAAGAAAACCATCTACCTCTTCAGCTTCATTAAAGTTGAAAGATAGACTGCTCGCGATACCGTTTTCGGGAATGAATATCAGATTTGATTTTTCTTTAAGGTTTATCTCGCCTTGTTTCGTGTTTGTTAAGAATAATCGGTTATTCTCGGAATTAATTTTAAAGACTATTTCCAACTCCTCACAATAATAAAGGCCAATATATTTCTTATAGTTGATAGGAGCCTTTTCTTCAAGTTTAATTCTTCTCAGCTCGCCTTCTTTTCGGTCTCCCATAAGAATATCGGCTGTTTCACAAATCCCTGCGGAGTTAAATGAAAAATGAATGATGGAGTTTAAGGCAGGCAAATCAAATTTTGTTTCTGTAAGGGGAATCAGAGGGACTTTAGGTTGATCTTCTAATTGGACGGTTAAGTTATTTTCTCCGTCCTGGCGTATTTTGACATTTAATTCTGAATTAAATAAATAATCACCTACGTATCGATTCGCGATTTCTTGAGATAATATGATAGGAGCACCAATCACAGGTTTTTGTTCTTCATTGTCTGTTTCCAAGTCAGTATCCAATTCGGCTATAAAGCGATTGATTATTTCTATTCCAAAATCATCAATTGGACTGATATCGCCCCAGTTAGATAGGATGATAAAAGCGAGGGATTGATTTGGGACTATTGCTATCTGAGCTCTAAAGCCAGATGGTGTAGCTCCGGAATGTTCAATAATGGGTTCCTCTCTGAATTTTCCTATCCCTAGTCCAAACCCATAGCCAATTTCATCCCCATTGTCTAGATGGCCTTTTTGTTTCATTAGATTAAATTCATCTGGAAAAACGGTTTCCGATTCTAATGCGTTGATCCACAAAATCATATCATCAAGGCTGCTATACACTGCACTTGAGCCAATTAACGCCATTCCATTGTTCTGCTGAAAGCTGAAATGGTTTCCATTTGAATAATAGGCAATGGCTCTATTGTTAATGATCTGGGTGGGCTTATTATTGACAAATGTATTCTCCATTTTTAAGGGAGAAAAAATATTCAGTTTGCACCATTCCTGAAATGTTATTCCCGAAATTTGTTCCACAATTAATGCTAGTAAAACATAGTTTGTATTAGAATAATCGAACTCTGTACCGGGTGTGAAATTTAAATCTTGCTGATTCTTTAATAAAATGAGCGTTTCCTTCGCTGTGAGATTTTCACCCATATTTGCCAAAGCGAATAGCTCGCCAATATCTCTCAAGCCACTTGAATGATGCACAAGGTGTTCGAGTAAGATTCCTTTATTCAGGATTTCCAGATCTGGGAAGTATTGGTAAGCAGAATCAGTCAAATCAACTTTATTCTCTTTGATGAGATTTGCAATGGCGAAACCAGTAAATTGTTTTGCCAAGGAAGCAATGTCAAAGATTGATTTGTGATCAAGTGGTATTTGATATTCTAAATTACTGAATCCTACAGCTTCTTTTAGAATTGTCCTACCTTCATGAATTACTGCTATGGCCATACCGGGCTTTTGTATAGAATCATTCCATCTTGTAAATAATTTATCAAAATCCTTCTGATCTTGACCAAAACAATTGGCACAAATAGAACAACTAATTATAGCTAATAGAAATCTGATTTTCCCCATGATAATCTTTGCTTAATCGTATTTAATACTCAGTTTATAGAATCCAATCGTTTGGTCTTGCCAGCCCCTAAATTCAATAGGAGATCAAGCTCGAATTAATCTATTTGGGTGTTTGATACGATTTAAAGGTTTGAGGTTACAGAATAATATTTCTTTTAAGAAAAGGTGAGCGATCACTATTCAGATTAGTCGAGATTTTAGCCTCAACTAGCACTGTTTATAGGTTAAACGCATCAAAATACAGGACTTTCGTTTTGCTCGCCTAAACATCCCCCGCCTCAATCTCGGCCCCTTTAAAGTGGCGCTCTCTGGGCATGATCGAGAAATTGGGCAGTGAGAAAACCCATTTGAAGGGGTTGCGGCTAGTGTGAGCGGGGATGTTCTGCGAAGCAAAGGCTAGAAAATGCGCCCAATCGTTTTGATGCGTTTAACCTACACTGTTTACGATATTTAGCAGACTCTAAATCACTTCGACTCAAGTGCTGTAAACTCCAAGCTTTCGTAAAGCAATAATCCTTTTCATGCTACAATTCGTAAAGAAAGGATCATATTGAGTACTTTTGTTATTTGTAAGCTTACGCTATCGTGAACAAACTTTTCTACTACTTGCTGCTTGTGCCAATATCGAGTTTGCCATTTTTTATTCTATATGGCATTTCCAATATAATGTACTTTGTCATTTACAGAGTATTGGGATATAGAAAGGCTGTAGTGAGGGGAAATTTGACACAATCTTTTCCCCAAAAAACGCTATCCGAGATACGCGAAATAGAAAAAGGATTTTACCGACACTTTTGTGACCTGATTGTAGAAAGCGTAAAGAACTTTAGCATTTCAGAATCAGCCTCCAAGAAGCGGATGAAAATGGTCAATCCAGAATTGTTAGAACGCTATTTTGATGAAGGGCAGAGTGTTATTTTAGTGGGAGGGCATTATAACAATTGGGAGTTGTATGCACTGGCGGTTTCTGGGCAAATCAAACATACGCCGATGGCACTTTATTCCCCTTTGAAAAATAAGTTTTGGAACGAAAAGATCATCAAAAGCCGCTCTAAATACGGATTGCATATGCTTCGTATCGATCCGATTGTTCAGAAAATAAAAACGCAAAAAGAAGAACAATTTGCGGTGATTTTTGCAAGTGATCAGTCGCCAAGAAAATCACAACTAGCTCATTTTACGACCTTCCTAAACCAAGAAACAGCGGTCGCTTATGGTGCTGAACGATTGGCAAGAGAATTTGACATCCCCATCATTGCCGGTTCAAACTTAAAAGTGTCTCGCGGGCATTATAAAGTGATCTATACGCTCGTTTCAGATGACCATAGCAAGTTCAAAGAAGGGGAAATTACGGCCGCTTTTACAAAGCTCTTGGAAAAGGACATTCTGGGGGCTCCGCAATATTGGTTATGGTCCCATAAGCGCTGGAAACATCTTAAGTCAGAACACCTAGCGGATCGCTTAGTATAATCGATTTCTATCGTTTTTTACTGAATCAAAGAGCGTAAACATGCCCTGCCACAACTGCCTTTTGACTGAGTACGCTGGGTAATCCGTTCATTGTCAGTGATTAGAAAATAGATAAGTAAAGTATTAGGATGATAGGAATAAGATTAGGAATATACTAGAATGAATATGATTAAAAACAATCCCTTTCTGAGCATTCTACTGATTTTCTTGCTCATCTCTTGTAGCCCTAAGCAAGAAAAATATTTAATTAAAGTAAGCGGAATAGAGAATAATGAAACTAGTGAATCAAGCGGTTACATTAACCTAAAAGGGGATACAGTTATACCCATTGGATATTATATTAGTTGCCTGACAGATACCATTAAGCATATTGGCTATGTCGTAACTGAAGAACATCGGTTTATGGCTATCAATCAAAATGGAGAACAACTATTTGAGGTCTATCAGTATGATAATGGACCCGATTATTTATCAGACGGATTATTTAGAATTATCGAGAATAATAAAATTGGTTACGCCGATAAATGGGGCGAAATCATAATTGAACCTCAATTTGAATGTGCCACCCCATTTGAAAATGGAGAATCAAAAGTGGCTTATGAATGTCAACTAATAGCTGACGGAGAGCATTCGCTTATGGAAAGCGATAATTGGATTTATATCGATAAGAAAGGAAAAGAAATTCTGAAATAAAACGACCGAAATGGTCTACTCCCTCACTGTTCGCTTCGACACCAGCAGCTCGTCCCCTCCTGATTGGTATTTATAATAAATGCTTGGATTTTGATGCCTTCAAGGCTTCGGTATCTCTATTTTCGAATTGTTACTATTGCCTAAGTGATTCTGGGGAAAAACTCAGAAAAGATAGCGTTTGAGCGAGCAGGAGGTGATTAGTTTTCCAATATAGATTTGAACAGGTTTTTGGCTTCAGTAGAATTATACATTTGGGCGGCATCATGACCGACATTATTGACGGTGTATTTTTGATGATCACTGCCGGCATGAAAAGTCTCCATATAATCAAACATCAAGCTTCCTCTAGCAAAGCGATTGTCTCCTAATATCGTCGCCTGACAATCAGTGGTATTGAGGGTGCCGCCAGTGAAAATGTCCAATGAACCCAGTAAATAACTCAGCTTACGATTGACAAAGCGGTCTCTGATTTCGCTGGCCGTCGAGTTGGCTAGATATTCGGTTGGATTGTCTGTGCCATAAGGCCAATTGGTGTAATTGGTACAGGAGGTTGGAACGCTAAATTGACTGCTAACTGCATCCCAGCGTTCCGGGCCCGGATAAAAAAAGTATTGACTGTTGGCTACCACAAAATCAAATTCAATATCCGGAAAGGAATCTGCTTGGGCGCTAGCCGCCGTATAAAGGTGCGTAAACTGTGCTCCTGCCGAATGGCCCGTGATGACGATCTGTTCCATAAATGGAAAATGCTCCTTATCTGCTAAGCGTCGAATCAAACTATCCACCACTTCATAAGAGCTACGTTTGCGACTTGTGATATTGGAGGATTGAAAACCGCGTTTCCAGCCATTACTTGACCAGTAGATTAGATTGCTATTGCCGCCGATATCATCACTGGTTTTGAATTGTGGAGCGATAACTACCGTTTCATTTTGCTTGTTAAGCGAAAGTATGGCATTACTCACCCAACTAAAATATTCGTTTGCATTGCGATTATTGCCATGAATAGTAATGATCGCAGATTTGAGTTTGCCCCATTTCGCATCAGGACGAAGGATATCATAGCCTGCGTAGAATTCCATCGTCAATTCAGAAGTACCTGCATCGACTTGCATTGTCTGTAAACCACAAGAAGGGCTCAAACAAGGATCTTCAACCGTAAAACTGCTATCTATTGGGGTATCATCCACAAAAATCACTTGTGGAGTAAATGAACCGTCGTCCTCAACTTCGCAGCTCAGCAAAGCAAAGAGCAACAAACTCATTAAGGCACTAATAACAAAAAATCTATAAGCTGGTGATTGCATGATATTGCAAGTTTAAATTCTGATGAAAAAGATTATTGCCAAGCGAGTTTGACCCATTCGCTATCATTGCTACAGGCCCAAATGCTCCCAAAGTCAAAGCCAACAAACAAAGCGTTCGGCGAAGCACAAGACAAACTACTGATGTCAATTGGAGTACCGTCTGTGGTGATATCAGCTTGACCGCCATAGTTGATGACTTGATTGTTTGGGTAATAGAGGTCTTGAAAACTACCTGTGCCCCCAACTTGACCAGCGACATTGCCCGGATAGTCTCCTGAGGCATCCGCATCGGTGATAGTGATATTACCTATTGCATAGGAACGCGTGGCTGAACCGTCGAGACGACCAATCAGTCCTCCTCCTCTATTTCTAGCGGTGATATTGCCAGTAGCGTAGCAATCTCGGACACTAGCGTTCTCTTCCAGAGAACCTACCAATCCTCCTACACGCGAAGAAAGCGACTCCACATTGCCAGTCGAAAAGGACTCTGTGATCAGGCCAGCTTGGGATAATCCAACCAATCCACCCGCTCTAGATAATGTGCCAAACACGCCACAGCTAGAAGAGGATTTGCTGATCGTACCCGCCTCTTGCGAGCCTACTAATCCTCCTGTACGGCTATTACTAGAAGTTACACTGCCGCTACTATGACAATTTTCTACTAGGCCATTTAACTGACGACCCAATAAGGCCGCAGTTGCTTGACCGCCTGATATGCCTGTAGTCTGGACATTCAGATTGCGGATTTCTCCATTCCCTTCTAGTACGCCAAATAATCCTATCTCTGCGATGTCTGGACGGTCAATATTCAAGCCACTAACCGTAAAATCACCCCCATCAAATTTACCCGTAAATGGTTCAGCTAGCGTGCCCAAAGGAATCCAACCTGCGGGATCGCTGATGTAATTACCGAGATCAATATCGTTGATTACAACAAATTCACTGCTCAAAAACAACCTCACTAAGTCCAATTGCTCAGGGCTTTCTATCAAATAGGGATCGCCATCAACTCCGGTACCAGCCACAAATAATGGCTTCGGTTCTATCTCCGTGCGAAAGTTGAGGTTATAGGTCTGCGCAAACATCTGCCCTTGTAGGCCTAGTTCTCCGGAGGAGATCGTCAAAGTATAGTCCGTCTCATAAGCGAGACTATCGTTTGGCGTTAAGGCCATGATCGACTGATTGTCATTGAAGCTGATGGTCATGGCTACATCGCCTGCGGCGGAACGCAAAGTCGTAGCAGTCGAAGCGCGTTCTGGATTTACACCTTGTGAAAATATCACCGTAAACGCATCCAGCACTTTGACGCCTTCTTTGCCTTCTTCGAGATTGCGTCCATCAATTTGGGTCGCTACAATGTTGAGGCTATTAGGATCAGCCGGATAAAAGGGCTGTTCTTCGGTACATCCAATCAACAGCCCCAGCCAGACTAGAAAAAGCCATTTTGAGGAGGATAATGCTGTGTTTCTATCCATGGGATTAGTCATTGAGGCGATTATTGGTTGATAGGGGTTGGCGTACAAATATCGGAGATCGCAGGCGCATTGAGGTTTGCGTCCAACTCATTGGCCGAATACAAAAAGCGTTGTGGTAAACAAGGGCCACCCTTGGGGTTGAGTGGGAAATTGACCGAAACCTCTGGCTCACTCTCCCTCAGTCGGCGAGCATCATTATAAGGCATCCAAGTACCAAAACCACTCACATAGCGTTCTTCGATGATCTCTCTGAGTAGAGCTGTATTAGGATCGATACCGTCTTTGTTTTCTAGTCCATCCTCTTCAAAATCATCTTCATCCAAGCCGACATAGCCAAAGCTCGCATTGGGGTCAAGGATCGTAAAGGCGTCTCCTGTATTTAGCCAGCTTCGCAGAACGTTTAGATGTCCCAAAGCGGTGTCAAAATCAAGGGTGCGTAGGCTTGCCTCGGCTAAGATCAATTGATTTTCGGCAAAGCTGATCAGCGGCATCGCTTGGGTCGAAGCGGCAATCCCTAGATTGGCATTGGGGTCCGAATCATTGATGATATAAAAGGCCAGTCGCGCCCCTTCTTGGGTTTTGCCGTGAGTGCGAGAAACGGTGGCAGTATCAGAAAGCATTTGTAAGAGATAGCTGGCCTCATCGTTTTTGAGATTGCCAATATCACCTGCTCTTGAGCCAGCCGTCAGCTGCCAAAATAGGTTTTTGTTGTCCGTATTGGAGTCATCGATGGGGTGAAACATCATCGAACCTTCATGCGAACCGATACCATTTTGGGCTGCTTCGTAAGCTTTGACATATTCTTTGGTTTGGAGATAATAGCGCGCTTTTAAGGTCCATGCTGCGGCTTTCCATTTAGCCGGATCACCCGAGAAGTAGATATCCTCTGAGATATTGAGGGGGAGATCCAAATTGTCAAGAGTCGTGATGGCTTGATCCAACAATAATTGTAGCGCACTAAACACACTGGCTTGCCCATCAAATTGAGGCGCATCAACATTGGCATCTATTGCCTCAGAGTAGGGGATGTCGCCAAAAAGGGAGGCCATCGTTCCCATGGAATGGGCCTCGATGATCTGCGTGATCGCAAAGAGCTGGACGTTCTCACCTGCTTTCTCTTGTATGGTGCGCAATTGCGAGAAGCAACTGTGATAGGCACGATTCCAGCTTGAATTGGATTCTGCTGTGGTAATATTGTGCTGATCCAAACTGAGGTAGGAGCTTTGAAATCCGATCAACTGTCGCGTCCAAAGACTTGAAATGCGTTGCATATGACCTACTTGCACTTGGATATTACCAAGTTGTGCCCCCGTCAAAAATGATTGGGCTTGGATGGCATCAATGGTGATGTCATTTGGGTTGTCATTGATGCCTTCATTGAGACTTTGGCAAGCGCCCAAGACTAAGCTAAATGAAAGTATCAGCAGTATCGATTGATTTATCTTTTTGATCATGATGATGTGCTTGGGTTAGAAGTTTATGTTCAAATTGACAAGCAGAGATCGGGTGGTCGGATTGGTGAAATAATCAATCCCAAAGCCATTGCCCACACCAAATTGATTGATTTCTGGGTCGATTCCTTTGATCGAAGTCCAGAGAAATAAGTTCCGTCCCGTAACGCCAAGGTTGATGCTACTGAGCTTGGTCGCCGCTTTTAACTTCTCTCCATTGATAGTGTAGGAAAGGGTGGCTTCGCGCAAACGCGTCCAAGTAGCATCGCCAATCGAAAATTCATTGATCACGCTACTTAAAAAGCCCCCGCCGATGGTCGTATACCAAGCTTCATCGAGCAAGACTGTGCCTGATCCGAAATCGGCCAAATTGCCTCTCACAGTTTCTCCGATATAGAAGATGTCGCCATTGACATTTTTGACGTTTTGTTCGAGCGTTACTTCTTTGCCTACGTCTTCATGCGTCCCAAAACGATAAAGCACAAAGCGGGTGCGTTCGGCGAAGTCGCCTCCCTGAGAATGGTCAAATAAAATATTGACATTAAAACCTTTCCATGAAGCTTTGAGACCACCTCCGGCCCGCCAATCTGGGTTTGGATCACCGATTACGCCCTGTTCGCTATTGAGTTGAGGGAAACCGTTTTCGTCTAGCACCAAGTCTCCTGCATCATCTCTTACTGCCCGCGTGCCCCACAATACACCGAGGGCTTGGCCTTCTACGGCTCTGGAACTGATTGCCCCGCCCGTCAAAGCAATGGAACTAGCACCAAAGAGGTTGGTAACCTTATTCCGGTTTTGGCTGAAGTTGCCATAGAACTCCAAGTTCCAATCCTTTTTGCGCAGAAAATTATAGGTCAATTCGGCTTCATAACCTTTGTTCTCCATGGTGCCGATATTTTTGTATTCACTCAAAAACCCGGTCGAGGGAGCTGTGTTGATTTCATAGAGGAGGTCTTTGATTTCGTTTTGGTAGTAGGTAAAAGAGAAGCTGAGATAATCACGGAAAAAGCGGAGATCCGTGCCGATCTCAAATTCGGTTTTTATCTCTGGACGGAGGTTTGCATTGCCTTTGTCATCATCCACCCTAAAGCCACCGCCAAAGAGCGAAACGTCCAAAGGATCACTAAAACTGCTATAAGAAAAGCCGCCTTCGGCCAAGGTTTGAAATCTATGTGCTGCGGCATCAACTCCAACCTGTCCCCATGAAGCGCGCAATTTGCCAAAGCTCATGGCCTTGAATTTGAGGATGTCTGAAAATTGCCAAGCGACATCGACGGCCGGGTAGTAGAAATTACCACTCAAGGTAGATGAAGCCTCAAGCGTATTGCTGATATTGACGAAGACTTGATCTTTAAAATCAAAGGAGAAAACGGCATAGCCGCGATTCGATCTTTGAAATCTTCTGCGGGTAACAAAAGAGGTGTTTTCATTGGCGGTATTGAGCTGTGAGCTAGCAATTTGGACGTTCGCCTGAAAGGCTGTCAGAGAAGTCGTATTGAAGATGCGACGGCTGTTGTTGATGTTCCAGCCTGCGGTAACGCTTAGCCTCAATGGCTCTGCCAACTTGAAATTGCCGCGCGCGATAATGTCTCCGTTGACTTCAGTACGTAAGATGATATCCTGATCATAACGACCAGAATTATAATCCGCATTGGCTGTACCAATAGGGAAAAAGTATTCACGTTCGTCGCCATAGTAATCAACTCCTCCTCTGATGGTAAAAGTCAGCCATTTGGTAGCGTTGATATTGACTTCGGAGGACGCTAAAAGGCGATTGACGGTCGAAAGCACCCGTTGTTCATAGATCGTCCATAGTGGATTGTTGTAGGCTGGGCTACCTGATCCACCCAAATCATCCCGATAAGCGCGATGACGATCTGTGCTGGCGATGCCGCTCGCATCAATGTGCGTTCCCCGATAGTAACGATTGTAAAAATCCGGAGGGGTACGCAGCAGGCCGATATAAAGACCGGCTACATTGGAACTTTGGTTGATTTTGTTGGCCCTACTCTGGATATAGCTTGCCTTGGTTTTGACGGTGATCCGGTCGTTGACTTGAGTTTTATTGTTGAAAGTAAGATTGGTCTTGTCGAAGAAACTGTTTTCGATGATGCCTTCATGATCAAGGCGACCGATACTGAGATAAAATTGGGAACGTAAACTGCCCCCGCTGATCTGGACATTATTGTTGACGAAGAAACCCGTTCTGAAAACATCGTTGAAATTACGATCGGTAAAAACATCTCGTGAGCGTTTTTCGAGTATCGGATAAAAAGTGGTACCATCATCCGAAACAAACCTTGCTCCCTGATCGGTAACGAGATCGCCTTCGCCACTGCGATCCGCAATCTTATCGCCCCAACTATTGGCCGAGGAATTGGAAAAAACGCCGCCATCTCCTTGGCCATAGCTCGTCTGTAAAGGATGCCGAGTCAGGACTTGATCAAAGGATACGGATGAGTTTAACGAAATTTTGAGTTGTCCGGCTTTGCCTTGTTTGGTCGTGATCACTAACACCCCGTTCGCGGCACGCGAGCCCCAAAGAGAGGCCGCGGAAGCACCTTTGAGTACTTGGATAGACTCTATGTCATTAGGGTTGAGGTCATTGAGGCGACTAGATTGAGCGATACGACGGTTACTATTATAATCCCCACCACCATAGGTAGTAGAATTGTCAATGGGCACCCCATCAAGGATGATCAAAGGACTCGAAGAACCTGTGATCGTATTGGCTCCTCTGATTTGAATTGTACTGCCCGCGCCCGGTTCTCCGTTGGAACGAGCGATTTTGAGGTTGCTGGATTTGCCTGCCAGTCCATTAAGGAGGAGAGTTTCGCCTGAGCGAACGACATCTCCCGTATTGATTTTGGAGATGGTCGCACCAATATTGTCGCTGCGTTGCTCCAAGCCGATCGCACTGATTACGACTTCGTCTAACTGTTTGATGTCTGGTTCAAGCACAAAATCTATTTCATTGCGTCCCGCAACGACGATGATTTGTGTTTTATAAGCATTGAAACGGGCAGCGATTTTAGCGTTCTGAGCATCAGCAACACTCACTTGATAGCTCCCCGTAGAATCGGTGATCATACCCGTATTCTCGTCCACCACCAATACGGTCGCGCCTGT
>JBGCFA010000470.1:0-4247 GCA_045106675.1 Bacteroidia bacterium | reverse complement strand
AGTGAAGATGAGCTATCCGTAGGCTTTATCAGATCAGGCGAAATCATTGGTTATCATAAGATCAGCTATACTTCAGACATTGATACGCTCAGTATAGAACACAGTGCGCACAATCGTCGTGGCTTTGCCCTAGGAGCGGTGATAGCGGCAGAAAACATTGCAGGCAAGCATGGCTTGATTGAGTTTAGCGAGATCCTTTAGGCATTAGCTATACCACCAATAACATATGAGGTCTTTGCGCACTCAGCTCTTGGAGTTGCTTGATGAGGTCTGCTGAAAAATGATTGTTCTCAATACAGGCCATCTTAAGCTTGGGAGATTTTTGCATCCATTTTAGCAGGGCTTTACCTCCGGCATCTCCTATGCCGCAGCCAACCAAACCGATTTCTGTCAACGACTGAGGAAGCATCGCGGCTAAAGCAATTGCGCCAGCATCCCCCATTGTATGGTTATAGCTAAAACTGATGGATCGTATCAAAGGGCTTTCCTGATCAGCAGTCTTAAGACAGTTGGCTATGTGAGTGATCTCAGCAGGAGTGAGGTCTAAACTCCTAAAACTAAGCGTGCTAGAAGGCATAAGCGTTCTGGCTTTTTCGACACAATTTGGCCTAGCTGTTTCGAGTAGAATTGCTGCAATTTGATGATAGATGTTGGGAGCTTTTTGCAAATTATTAGATGGCTTATAAGATTATAACCATAAACTATCTGGGATGTTTTTTGGAGAGAAACGTTCCGCGCAGCAGCTAGGGAAAGTAATTTCTTGAGAGATTGGAGATTTCTCACCCTAAAGGGATTCGAAAGCGCGTTCCGCGAAGCGGAGTAGGAATAGATAGATTGAGAGATTGGAGATTTCTCCTTATTGAGAGATTGGAGATTTCTCCTCGTTGAGAGATTGGAGATTTCTCCTCGTTGAGAGATTGGAGATTTCTCCTTATTGGGAAGTCTCAGATTTCTCCTCGCGTGCGCTCGTTCGAAAGGGCGCGTTCCGCGCAGCGGAAAAAGGAAAAGAGAGGAATACTAGCTAGGGAGCGTGATGCGAAATAAACTGTATTGTTGAGGTTTACTTTGAACTTCGATGCGCCCCTTGAGCTGGGCAACTGACTTTCGCACCAAATATAAGCCTAAGCCGCTCCCTTCTGGAGCGAGAGTTCCTTTGTAAAATAGTTCGAAGATGCGCTCGATTTGCTCATTTTCAATCCCTACGCCATTGTCTTGTACTTCGATGATAGCAGTGTCTCCTTCCCAGAAAAAGCGAAAAACGACCTCTGAGACAGCATTACTTTTTCGCTGGAAGGCATAAGCATTTCCTAATAATTGTTGAAAAATGATTTTAACCAAAGTGAGATCGGTATGCCAAGCCCGGTCATTTTGAATATGCTGATTTAGGCTAACGCTAGGGTATTTGGGCCTTAATGATCCGATGACATCCTGAAGTAATTGTTCGGGATTGACTTCACTCTTAATGGGCTGTCCATTGAATAAACCTTGAATATGAATTAACTCATTGATGACTCCTTGCATCTCTTGGGTGAGAGATTCAACTAATTGGATCGTCATGGCCATCTCTGGGCTCTCAGATTGCATCGCCAATAATTGAGTCATTCCCTCTAAGCGGGCCAATGGGCCTTTGAGGTTATGTGAGGCACGATACAAAAAAGCATCTAGTTCGCGCTTGCTTTCTGCTAGCTGAATTTTTGCATCAGAGCTATCAGAAAAAATTTCGATTCTATTCATGAGTGATGGTTTGAGGTTGTAGAATCATGCTTTTTTCTAGCAGCCAATTTCGCTCTACTAATAAGGCACTCTCTTCGATTTGTTGTTTTAAGTCAGGGGGCGTTTTACTTCCGTTGAAATTGATGCGGGCCAATGTGCGTATGTATTTGACGAAATTGACATAAGCATTTTTATTACGCGCCGCTAATGATTTATTCCTTCTGATATAGGTGATTGCGGTATTACACATAGAAAGCAAAGATTCAATCTCTTCGCTTTCGTAATAGGTTTTGAGTAATAAGATATAATAGTTGAGGCGGTTGAAATCGTCTATAAACTCGACCTGCAATAGATGTCTGGTGCACTTGCGATACTCTTTTTGTTGGAAGCGCAATAAGGCAAGACTATAATTATAAGTGCTTTCGCGATGTGTTTCGGCTAAGTTGTCTTTTTGATTGATAATAAAGTCCTCAGTCCATTGATACTCTTTTAGCTTGAGGCCGAGTGTTACGAGGTTTTTGAAATAGATGATAGCCGTAGCGCTGTTGGTAAACAATAGGTCCTGTCGCAACATTTGCAGGAAAATATCAAACATTTCTCGCAGGAATTCTTTACGCCCCTGTTTGTATTGTCGATTACAAAAGTTGATCGCGAGACTATAAAGACTGAGTACTTCTCCTGCAGGCAAGAGCGGTTGATATTGATCCAACATCACGATCAATTTGCGATAAAAAGCTTCTCCTTCAGCTTCTTTTTGCATCATCAAAGCCAAATAGTATATGCCTATCATGGGGCTTTCTTCCCAATCAATATTGGCACAATGGGCAATTACTTCTTCTAAGAATGGATATTGATATTCTACCGCGATGATTTGCTGATGGTTAATCATCGCACATGCGTACTTGAGTTTTTGGGCGAGATAGTAACGATCCAAAGCATCTACTACTGGTTGTAAGACTGCTTCTTTGCTGCGGTTTTGCCTGCCCAACTGATAATCAGTGGTAAACTCAGCCAAACGAAATGACTCATAATAATAATGGGTCTCGCGATATGGATAAGCCTCAAGCTCTGCCTGACTATCATTGAGTATCCGAGGGATTATGGTATCGAGTGTTCGATCCGCTAATCCTCTCATGGTACTGATTCTATTTTTTATTGAAAACTGCTTAGATGAAGCCTCTTCTGCAAGAAACTCATAGCTCAACTTGAGTAAATATCCTTTAAGTGTATATAAACGTGCTTTTTTGAAGCTTTGTCCTGGAAAGAGAGCTTTATAGATCGCTTCCTGCCTGACCTTCTTCTCTTTAAAGTCTGGATAATATCGTTTTAACAATTCGAATAAACGGATCGTATCTGCATGAACATGGAAATAAGGCGAATGCACATATTTGTCAAAGCGGGTCATTTCCACTTGACTAAAGGATTGGAGTACGCTGAGCAGTTTACTACTTTTCATTGAGCATTCGCTAAAGGATAAATTCAATATCCAATTGCTAAGCTGGAGAAAAAATCCGAATACTTGGTTTATATAATAAGTGCTTAATACATATTTGAAACTATACGATTATCAATAAGAAATAGAAAATATTCTCAGAAAAAACGCTGACTTAGCAACAGAAACAAGACACAAACAACTAATAATCAAACGACTAACACATAAGCAGTCAGCAATCAAGCCTACAGTCTTATCTCAGAATTAGGCAAATTTGTTTTATGGCCTGGCTAATTATTCTACTACTTTTGTATTGTAGCCGAAAGAAAAAGGCTAATCGAAAACAAAAATGAATATGTTCCAGACCAATACTAACTCCCTCCCTATGATCGTTGCAGATGAAAAAGAAGCCTTATTAACTTCGGTTATCAGCCTACTACGTCAGAAAGGATTTGAAGTCATTATTCAGGAACAGTCCCCCATTAATGCTCAAATAAACGATACCAACGAGAAGCTAGATGCATTGAGTATCCTACGTATGGTGAGTGAAAACTGGCCACAAAATACTCCCGTCAGTATTTTCAATGTTCAATCGAAGATGGCACAATCAACGCTTGTCAAGCCTAAAGCTTCCTATACACCAGCATTATTGCAATACGCATAAAAATGCTCCCTTCACTATGGTTCCTAGCAAGAAAGAAAGATGAAAAAAGAATTACCTGAAATAAATTTTGACAAGAAAGACAATCCCATATCCTTCTTTGACATAGTCAAAATTGAAGACCTTTTGCAAAGGGATTTAAACCATGATATTGATAAGAATCATCTTGTAAAATTCTACATTATTTTAAATGATTATCCTTTTCTATACACCTTCGTAAAATAAGAGGTAATCAAAAAGGATGGTTCTTTAACAATTTCCGTGTTGAGTCAAAAGCATTGCTTTTCGAGTTGAAACATCCCCCTTCCGCAAACGCCCCTTCAAAGGTGCTAGCGGGTTTTAGTGAGGGATGAAATCCTTCCAAATTTTACATCAGGCCCATTTGAAGGGGCCGTCTTGGATGGGGGATGTTATACAACAAAAGTAAAAAACTTTTACCCT
>JBGCFA010000047.1:0-14791 GCA_045106675.1 Bacteroidia bacterium | reverse complement strand
TACCGAACTGGTGTATCTATGTTGATAGGATAATTGTAGTTCTTTATAGCGCCACGAAAAGCCTGCAAAAGCTTGGTGTTGAGGGACGTAAAACAATTGGCTACCTGCTTCGATTTTGGGATATTCTAGTGCTACTTGGTTGGTGGAGCGAGTATAGTCATAGCCGCCAGATATTTTGTACACCTGCTGTGAACGCTTGATCGAATAGCCAAAACGGCTTTCCAGACCACGGCTCCAGACTTTGGCGATATTTTGAGCAGACCAAAAATTGTCCCCTTCAGCTACGCTCCACATGATCCAGTTTTGGATATTGCGATTGTAGCCAAATGCGCTCAAATCTAAAACGGAGCCTTCGTTTAGATGCTGATAAACTAAGCCTAATTCTTGGCTATAACCTTGCTCTGCTTTAAGGTCTGGATTGCCTCCGGGAGCCCAAAATTGATCATTGAGGGTAGGCAGTCGATAGTTACGTGAAACTTTGCCACTGAGTTTGAGTTTTGGGCTGAGCGAACGATTAAATTCAGCGTTCCACACGGTGGGCAAAACACTAAAGTCGGTAAACTGCTGCCTCACACTCGCCTGTATCAACCATTGTTTAATCTGGAATTGATCTTTAATGAAAACCGCCAAATTTTGCTGCTGGACGGGATCGGGATAACCTTGAGATATGGCTTCGGTCCATTGAAAATGGGCCCCAGTAGTTAGTTGATGGCCGGCGCTGAGATAGTTGAGTTGCTCGACTTCGGTTATCAGTGTCCGAAACTGACTATTAGATTCAATTAAATTGGGGGGATCGAGATAATTTAGTTGCTCTTGAAAAAGTCCAGCTCTTGCCTTGAGAATACTGCCTTTGCCGAGGCGTTGCCAATTAAGAGATAAGCGTAATGATTGATCCGCTTGGGTAGCTTCGCTGCGGTTTTGGACAGTCGTGGGAGGGAGTTCTCTAAAATTGTCTTGTCCCCAAAAATGAGCCGAAAAGCTTTGCTTGGCATTGGGTTTCCAAAATACCTCTTGCATGATGCCCTTGCGATCAATGGCAGCATTGCTCTGCTGTATCAATGGCAAATCTTCTCTGATGCTATACCAAAAGTTGTTTTCAGCTTTTTGGGTGAGGACGCGAGTACGAACCCCAAATTTTTGATTGGCCCATTGTGCGCCTAGCTGATGCGATTGCTGCCCAAAACTACCGATGCTGCCTTGATATTGCAGTTTAGTGGCTCTTTCTAAGCGAAATTGATTATTGAGCAAGATGGTGCCACCGATTGCGCCGGAACCCCACATGGCTGAGTTGCCCCCGTATTGAACTTCAAGTTCATCGACAAAATCTATGGGTAAAAGAGAAAGGTCTAGCTGGCCAAGCATGGGACTTTGGATCGGTAGGCCATTCCAAACGACCGCAGTCTGGCCTGCGCTACCTCCTCTGATAGAAGTCGTGGCAAGACTTCCTCCGCCGTAGGATTTGACAAAGACGCCTGTTTGTTGAGCGAGGACTTGGTCTAGACCTCCTCCGGAGAACGCTTGGAGTTGACGGGCGTTCCATTTTTGTTGGTGCCCAGAAATGCTTTGATGTCTAAGACTTTGGGCACTGATCTCAACAGAGTCAAGCACAAAGATAGAATCAGTTTGCGCGTTCGCATATGGATGCGAGCACAAAATTAGGGCGACCAAGGCCCCGGCCAAAATACCGTTGTATTGTTTCATATGCTCGGGCCTTTCCTCCGAAAGCCGATTTTGAATTAATCACAATGGTAGGTCTTCTGGCTCACTCCTCTTTTGCTTACCTTCCCATCCCAAGAGTTCAGGACAGTGGTTTTTTAAGCAAAAGCTATAAAAATGGAGCTTACAGCAGCGGGGACTGCTCCGGATTCGCACCGGATTCCCTGTTACGAAACGATAGAATATCGTTTCACCATTTGCAATGGCAAATATAGACAAGATTTAATAAGTGTTAAACAAAAATCTTGTCACCTAAGAACAAGAAACCTGAATTTGTAATCTGAAAAGGCCGCTTACTTCTTCATTAGTTGTTTCTTGTTTTGACTTATTCCTTCCCTCTTGCCCTTTTTCGCTATATTTGCGTGCTTAAATAAGAAAATCACCGGATGCTTAATTTTTTCAAAAAGAAAGAAAATAAAGAGAAGCTGGATCAAGGGCTGGAAAAAACCAAAAAAGGCTTTTTTTCGCGCCTCTCCCGTGCTATCGCTGGCAAAAGTAAAATAGATGAAGATGTACTAGATGATCTGGAAGAAGTATTGATTGCTTCTGATGTAGGAGTAAAGACTACAATTCGTATCATCGAACGTATCGAAAAACGAGTTGCTAAGGATAAATACACTACCGCCTCCGAATTAGATGGAATCCTCAAGGACGAAATCAAAAACATGATTTTGGAGTCTCATCCTGAGACACAAAACTACTTTGAAGTTCCTCAGAAGGAGGACAATGGCAAAAAAGTACCTTATGTAATCATGGTGGTAGGTGTCAATGGTGTAGGTAAAACTACCACTATCGGCAAGTTGTCGCATCGCTATCTACAATCTGGAAAAAAGGTCATACTTGGAGCTGGCGATACGTTCCGCGCAGCGGCAGTAGAGCAACTCAAACTATGGGCCGAACGTGTCGGAGCTGATTTTCACTCTAAGGGGATGAATACAGACCCAGCCGCAGTAGCCTATGAAACGGTACAACAAGGTATCAGTCAAGGTCATGATGTCGTGATCGTCGATACGGCTGGTCGCTTACATAATAAAAAGGGTTTGATGGACGAGTTGTCGAAAATCAAACGCTCCATGACTAAAGTACTTCCCGGTGCGCCACATGAGGTTCTATTGGTTCTAGATGCGTCCACTGGACAAAACGCCTTGAATCAAGCGAGTGCGTTTACTGAAGCAACTGATGTCTCTGCCATGGCATTGACTAAGTTAGATGGCACTGCTAAAGGTGGTGTTGTAATTGGGGTTTCTGATTTATTCAAAATCCCGGTCAAATTTATTGGAGTAGGTGAGGGGATGAATGATCTGCAAACCTTTGATCCTGAGGAGTTTTTAGATTCGATGTTTCAAAAATGATAACCAACTTACCTAAACATAATAAGCGGCAGCAAGATAAGATCAATGTTATCACCTTAGGCTGTTCCAAAAATTTGGTTGACTCTGAGGTCTTGCTTTCTCAACTTCAAGGCAATGGCATGTCAGTGACGCACGAAGCGGCCAATGATGATGCCAATGTAGTCGTGATCAACACTTGTGGTTTTATCGACAAAGCCAAAGAAGAATCAGTCAATACCATCTTGGACTATGTCGGCCGTAAGGGCAGAGGAGAAGTCGAAAAGGTATTTGTGACCGGTTGCCTCTCTCAGCGCTATAAAGATGATTTAGTCGAAGAAATCCCTGAAGTAGATGGCTACTTTGGAACGATGGATATGCCCGATTTGGTTAAAACCTTAGGGGCAGACTATAAAAAAGAACTGGTCGGCGAACGTGAAACTACCACTGACAGCCACTACGCATATCTCAAAATTGCAGAAGGTTGTAATAGACCTTGTAGCTTTTGTGCGATCCCTCTGATGAGAGGTAAGCATAATTCCCGCAGCATTGAGTTTTTGGTCAAAGAGGCCGAATTTTTAGTCGCTAAGGGTGTCAAAGAGATCATGCTGATTGCGCAGGACTTAACCTATTATGGACTTGATCTGTATGGGGAGCGCAAGCTTAACGATTTGCTTAAGGCGCTGTCTGATGTCAAGGGTTTGGAGTGGATACGCTTGCATTATGCCTATCCTTCGGGCTTTCCGACGGAGATTTTGGCCACTATGCGTGAACGCGATAATATCTGTAATTATCTGGATATTCCTTTACAGCACGTTTCTGACAATGTTCTCAAGACAATGCGCCGTGGCACCAATCGTCAACGGACCTACGATTTGATGCGCAAAATCAGGGCAGAAGTACCGGGCCTCAGCATGCGTACCACTTTGTTGGTTGGGCATCCGGGGGAGACTGAAGAGGATCATCAAGAACTCTTAGCTTTTGTAGAGGAGATGAAGTTTGATCGCTTGGGTGTGTTTACTTACTCGCATGAGGAAAATACACATGCTGGTGATAAAATGGAAGACCTCATCGATGAGGATACCAAGCAGCGTCGCCATGATGAGATCATGGAAGTACAGGTGGATATTTCATTTGAACTCAATCGCGCAAAAATCGGCAAGACCTACAAAACGATCATTGATCGGATTGAAGAGGGCTATTTTGTCGGTAGAACAGAAGCAGATTCGCCAGAAGTTGACAATGAGGTGATCGTACATAGTGAGACACCATTAGAGTTAGGAGCGTTCTACAAAGTAGAAATCACAGACGCGCTCGAATATGACTTGATTGGTCGTATCGTTGAATAAATAAATCCTCAATGGAACACAGAGACCCAGAGGCAGAGCGTATAAGCAGGGCCAACTCTCGTTTTTCTTTGCTTTTTATATTACTAATGTGCTTGAGCATGTCTCTGCAAGCACAATGGAGTATCGGCGTAAAAAATCATCTGGCAGCAGATAAAAACACTCGAGTACTTCTCAACTATGAGGCTTCGACTGATAAAGAGAAAAACTTCCTGATAGAGATTGCTTTTCGGATCGAGGGCAAAGAAGGGCAATATAGGATCGCTCAAAGTCGAGAAGTGAGTGTCAGTACTGAGACTAGCCGCTTGTTTGACTTTTATTTTAAACTACCACCTAATACCTATCAGGTAGATGTAGATATATTGGACCGCGATCTTGATGAACGAAAATTTCTCCGTCTGCCAAACTCTTACCGTATTTTGGAGTCCCAGCAGGTCAATTTGAGTGATGTATATCTCTCTTATGAGCAAGATCCAAGCTTAGCTTTTGCCCAGCCAATTTTGACCCAGTCGGTAGATCCCGAAAAGGGTAAAGTCTATTACTCGCTCAATATTGAAGCTCCTGGTTATGAGGTGCTTACCTTTAGGGCAGAGCTTTATGCAAAAAAGCCTGATTCTGAGCGAGAAGCGGTTTCTTTTTTGGTTTCTATTAATCAAATAAAGCGGGTATTCTATCTAGAAAATGGCCGAGGAGTTTTTCAAGACTCACTCGATATTGCGGATTTGCCATCTGGTCAATATCAGATTGATATCAGGATATATGACGATAATCAAAGACTAGCAGCTCGTAAAGGCAGCTTTTCTTTGGGTAGCGATCTGAAAAAATGGATTTTTAGTAATCTTGATGAAGCATTCCGGATGATGGTCTATGTTTATCCCAATGCGCAACTGGATTCACTTCTAGAGCAAGAAAGAGACCCATTTGTGAGGCGAGAAGCCTTCAACCAAATCTGGGAAGGCATGTATGAAGAGAAGGCCGAAGAGGAGATGGAAAGCTATTATCGGAAAGTATTTGCTGCTAACGAACGCTTTATTGAAGATAAAGCCGGTTGGGAGACAGATCGGGGTAGAATTTTTATATTATATGGCGAACCCAAAGAAAAATCAGTAGAAATCGCAGGAAAATCGTATTTGCGTTGGACCTATCC
This sequence comes from Bacteroidia bacterium, assembly GCA_045106675.1. Taxonomy (GTDB): domain Bacteria; phylum Bacteroidota; class Bacteroidia; order J057; family J057; genus JBCAWW01. The sequence continues at coordinate 9,254 of JBGCFA010000047.1, read as the reverse complement.
ACGTTGGAGTCTGTCTTTTCTTTTTGAGAAGTATAACCAGAACTACCAATTGATCGAATAAGTCAGGAATGAAGGACACTTTAATAAAATACCTGCAGAAGCATTTTCCTATCCAGGAAATCATAGGCGAGCAAGCCCAAACTGATGGAACCAAAGCCTTCAACCAGTTTTCTGCGCCCCTATCTAAGCGCATCATCCTCAACGTACTGATGCTCAGTCCTTATATCTGTGGGATTGGCTTTTTGGCCAGTTACAGTATCACAGTGGGGATCAAATATGATTTGATGGAAGCTTTCAATGAAAGCAATACCATGTGGCTTGATTTGGTCTTTTATACCTGCGTTAGTGGTTTGATAGGGTATGGGACTAATTATCTGGCAATCAGGATGTTATTTCGCCCAATAGAGCGTAGGCCAATCTGGGGGCAGGGTTTGATTCCCGCTCAACGCGAACGCATCATCTTGAGCTTAGCCGCTGGGATGCACACTCATATCCTTAGTCAGGAACGCATCCACCAACGTATCGAAGAGACGGGCTTGGTCCAAAAGATCAACGATCTGTTTATGGATGGATCTTCTAGTTTGGTTCAGGATCAGGAATTGCGTGAGGAGCTCAAACGACTCGTTCACGAAGGGATGACCGAGTACGCCAATCGAGAAGATGTCCGTAAAGAGGTGAGGGAAATCATAGATTCTCACCTAGAACAGAATGTCGAAGGCGGCGTCAAAAAGTTTTTACTGCAAACCTATAAGCGATACAACAAAAACGACTACCAAGAGATGATCGATCGTGTCGTAGGGGATATTCCCAATGTTACGATCAAAGTCATGGAGCGTTTAGAATCCCAATTGGATGAATTGGCAGAGTTGATCGTCAATGAGAAAACCACTACGGAGGCCAAAATCTATGAAGTTCTAGAGGATGCTCTTGAACGGATCGATATCACGGGTTTGTTGGTCAAGCAGATGGAAAACTTTGATGAGGTTAAACTCGAAAAAATGGTGCGAGATGCGACCAATGAAGAGTTGAAATATATCCAGTATTTAGGGACCGTATTAGGCGTATTGGGTGGTTTATTGATCGCTCAGCCCGAAACAACTGGTCCGATCTATGTGTTGTTGTTTTCATTATTGTGGGTTTTAGATTGGGCGATTTTTAGATTTCGCAAAAAAGACCAAACTACTGATCCCTCCTGATCGTACCTTCAGCATCTCTAACTCCCTACCATAAGTGTCTACTACCAAAAGCATCCGTACCGACTATCTCAATGCTGCTGATCCGCTCAAGCCATTTTATCAGTATCCGGTAAATCAGCCTGATTTCGCCAAAATAGTTGCAGACAAAGGCCGTGAGGATATCGATCGAGCTGGTTTACAGCAGGTGATCAAAGAGCAATATGAAGGATTAGTGCTCAGCGAGGCCTCGCAAAGGCATCTAGATTTACTCGCTAAGGAAAATACTTTCACCATCACGACGGGGCACCAATTGGTTTTGATGGGAGGCCCGATGTTTACCACTTATAAGGTGCTGACAGCGATAAAATTGGCTGAGCAACTGAGTGCACAAGATGCTGATCATCATTTTGTGCCGATCTTTTGGATACATACTGAGGATCACGATTACGAAGAGATCAATCATTATTATAGCTCTTTTCAACAAAAGCAGACTTACCAAGGGCAATTTCAAAGCATGGTAGGTGAGCATGTATTGACGGAACAGATCGAAGAAGTATTGCCAGATCATTTTGCTGAGCACCTGCGGCGAACGTATCGTCCCGGCCGCAAAATGAGCGAGGCTTTTAGAGATTATATCAATGAGTTGTTTGGTGAATATGGCGTCTTAATGCTTGATGCCGATGATCCACGTCTCAAGACTCGTTTTAGTACAGTACTCAAACAAGAAGTCAAAGAAAACGCAGCCTTTTCAGCAGTCAACGCGACCTCTGAAGCACTAACAGAAGCTGGCTATCCCGCTCAGATACATGCTAGGGAGATCAATCTCTTTTTCTTAGATAAATTAGGCCGTAATCGCATCGTAGGCGTCAATGGACATTATGAAGCGATAGATCGAGATTTTAGTTGGTCGCAGGACGAACTCGACAAGATGATCGAAAATCATCCCGAGCAATTTAGTCCCAATGTGAGTTTACGTCCTCTGTATCAAGAAATGATCTTACCTAACCTCTGCTATATCGGTGGTTGGGGAGAACTATCCTATTGGTTACAGCTCAAAGGAGTATTCGCTCATTTTGGGGTGAATTTTCCGTTGCTTCTGCCTCGTATGTCTGCTACCATCGTTCCGCGAAGCGTGAAAGATAAGTGGGAGGCGAAAAAACTAAAGACTGATGATTTTAGAACTTCTTCGCATGAGGTTTATCGCAAATTTATGCCTCAGGTCTGGGAGGAAAGCAATTTTTTGAATCAGTCGACGGAAATATTACAACAGATTGATCAGCTCAAAGATATAATTGAGGGAGAATTATCCCCTACACTCGCTCGTTCGGGTGAAGCCCTAAAGGTAAAAACGGCTCGCTATCTCAAATCACTGGAAAAAAAGGCTCACCGAGTGATGCGGCATAAACATCCACAAGAGTTTGATGAGATTAAAGCCTTAAAATATCAAGTTCAGCCTGATGGATTAGTTCAGGAACGAATTTTGAGCTTAGCTTCCTTTCCGGGAGTCGAGCCCCAAACGCTCATAAAATTGGCTTGGGAGCATTGCGATCCCCTCAATTTGGAGCATGTGTACTTAGATCTAGCCGATTAAGCTCTTTTTTTAGCTACTGCTTTCAGCGAACTTTGAATTGACTGAAAACTTATCGTAATTTCTTCGTACATCTAAGTAGTAGAAAGATTAAAGTAGTTAGTATTAAGACCAAGCAGTTATTTAGCTTCCATTTGCTTAGTACTTTCTACTCTATACTTAATAAATATAATGGCCAGAGAACGATACAGTAGACGACGTAGTGTAGCGGAGGAGTTTGATACTTCTCTCATGTATGATGATATCGAAAAGATCCGTGAACTAGAAGAGGAAGAAGAGAAGGATCAAAATGGCAAACTTGGCTCTGCTGGAGCTATGGCATTGATTGCTGGTGGAGGTTTACTTTCATTGGGATTGTTGTCAGGTATGGGGGTCGGATTAGGGGACCTCGGTCAGTTTATGCAGGTCGCTTTGACAATCATTGGTTTTGGCTCTTTAGGTTATGGTTTTTTCAAAACGCTTTCTTTGGCATTCCGTCAGAAAGAATTGAATTTTCCTGCTTTGAATGTTTATCGTAAAACACGTCCAGTCAGTAGCTCTGCTAAGAGTACTACAACTGAATCAAATACACGAAGCAAGCCTAATCAAGAACGCAGACAAGAAAATCGTACTAATAACCGTACAAGGCAGCAAGCCGAAAATCCTTACGAGCGAGCTCGTCAACGCGGTACTTATCGCAAAGAACAGCGTACGTATCGACGGAGTGAAACCGGTCGTAAAGCTTTGCGTCGCTCCCGTACCAATAGAGTGTTCTCAGGTGTTGCTGGTGGTATCGCTGATTATGCTGGAATTTCTCCTGCATTAGTGCGTTTTGCATTTATTGCTAGCTTCTTTATGCCATTTTTAGTGGCGATGCCGGTTTTTGTCTATCTCCTATTGTCGATCGTCATTCCTAATAACTATGATGATTTTACGGCTGGTAAAACCAATGGAGATTCAAAGCCCAATTCTGATGACGACGCTAGATTTCGTTCAATCTAATGAGTTTTAAGGATTCCTTTTCACTGCAACAGTTATTGTTCTGTTGCCTGTCTGTGTTGCTACTCGGCTGTAGCGACGAAAATCGAATATGTATTACTTATTATGATAGCGGGGAGGTACGATCTACTGTGCCTTGTCCAGATGGTATCCGTAATGGTAGGATGCAGATTTTTCACAAAAGTGGAACTCTCTGGAATTCAAAGGAATATGTGGATGGGCTAGTGCAAGACACGATGCGCTTTTACTATTCAAAGACTGGCAACGTTCTACGTGCAGTCCCCATGAAAGATAATGAGAAGCACGGCCGTGCGGTAGAGTATGATAAAAAAGGCAAATTAGTAAAGGTCATCCACTACCTGCTGGGGCTTCGAGATGGAGCCCTTGAAACCTATTTTGAAAACGGGCAATTGCATGAACTAACTGAATATAAGGAAGGCAATCGGCACGGTAAATATCAACTATATCTTGAGGATGGGACCTTGATAAAAGAAGGGACTTATATACAAGATAAAGAGTACGGTAAATGGCGCTCTTTTCGTAAAAACGGTTCTCAATTAGCTTCTTTTTCTTACTATTCAGGTATCAAGCAAGGAGGGTTTGGCGTTTTTCGTAAAAATGGGATGCCCTATATTACAGGGACTTATTATGATGAGCGTATCGATGGACCGATCAAATATTTCAACTCAAATGGGGAAATCACCACAGAGATGGAATATAACTTGAGCGAGATATACCGAGATCGCCGCAAAAATGAAGCAACTATTCCCTTTTTGCCGGGCAATCGCTTTCAAATTATTATCAATCTTGATACGGTACTGATTCGCTAAACTTATGCGCACCTACTATTTGATGAAAGTAAAAGGGAAGGCCAAAATCCCTGATTATATACAACTACGTGATGAAAACCTAACGCTGGTCGGCTATTTTAGACCAGGCCGGAAAGAACGTTTAGGTAAGATCATCAAAGATCCTGATGAGGCTTCTCATATCCAAGGAGTCATTGATAATATGACCGAATATGGCCGTATGACAAAGGTAGAACTGCCATGAACAATGATGCCTTGATTCGATTGAAGGATGTCTCAGTCCGCCTTGGCGAACGCGAGATTTTAGAAAATATCTCAATAGATATCGAAAAAGGCGGTTTTTATTATTTAGTTGGCCAAACAGGTGCAGGCAAGAGTACATTCCTCAAATTGCTCTATGCAGATTGCCCATTGAGTCAGGGGAGTATCGAGCTAGGACCCTTTAGAGTAGATCGACTATTACCCAAAGAAATTCCGTTTTTGAGACGTAAACTGGGGATCGTCTTTCAAGATTTTCAATTGTTGCCAGATCGTACGGTAGCTGACAATATACTTTTTGCTCTTCGTGCAACGGGTTGGACTTCCAGAGGGAGGATCAAAGCGCGTATCACTGAAGTACTTATGTTGGTCGGGATGTGGGCCAATGCCAATGCACGACCGCATCAACTTTCGGGAGGAGAGCAACAACGTGTTGCGATTGCCCGAGCTTTGATCAATGAACCATCGCTCTTGATCGCAGATGAGCCAACCGGCAACCTTGATCCTGAATCTGCTCAATATTTGATGAAGTTACTGCGTAAGATTAACCAAAGTGGTACGACTATATTAATGGCTACCCACGAATACGCTTTGCTTAGAGATTACCCCGCAAAAGTATTAGAGGTGAAAGATCAGCATTTGCATAGATATGATCATCCGAAGGCTTTTTTGGAGAAGTTTCTTAAGCCTTTTTAGACTCTTTTCTTCTCTTGATAGATGGAATAATTATTCTATCTATTTTGGTCCTCCTTATAGAATTGCCTATTTTGTAAAAGTGATAGGTATGCCTAAAAAGGAAACATCTCAGACAAATTCATTGTCTTCCCCTACTCAAAACAATGAGTGGTTTACCAATCTTTCTGCTCCTTCATTAGTAGATTCTTGGATGGATCAGCCCGCCTATGCATGTATGGTGGTTGATCAAGAAGGGATTATTCAAAAAGTAAATGATACTTTTTTGACTTGGGCTAAAGTCAACCGATGCAATGTACTCTTCCAAAATATATCAGATCAATTTTCTGCGAAGGACTATGCACGACTCAAGGAAGGGATGACAGCCAGTCTTAATGGAGAAAGTAGGGTCAAAGAGTTGTACCCTGCGAGTCTTTTCCCTCAACAAAATGCGCGTAAAATTTGTATTAGTCATTACCCGCTTCAGTCGGTGAAAAGTGATGAAATCGTAGGCGTTTTATTTTGTATGGACATAGAGCCCACACTTAATGTGGGTACTATTAACCCATGGCTAAATCAGGATCAGCAAAAAATATTAGATAGTCTCGATGCATATCTAGTATTACTGGATACTCAGATGAGATTACGGAGTTTCAATAAAAAGTTTTATAACTCCGTCCTAAAACGCTTGCCCTTTGAGCTTAAAGAAGGGATGTCGTTTCTCAAAATGGTGCCAGATGAGCATCAAGATCGATATGTAATCCCTTTTGAGAAAGCATTAAAAGGCGAAACTGTATCGCAGGAGTTGAAAATGAACTCAGTTTGGTGGGAGATGAAGCATACTCCCGTTTATGAGGATGGGGAAATAACTGCAGTAGCAATTAGCGCGATCAAAATAGATGATTGGGTCCGAATGCGAAATGAGTTCAAATTACTCACCCAAGAATTGATGCGTTCTAACGCAGAATTACAGCAATTTGCTTATATCACCTCTCACAATCTGCGGGCACCGGTGGTGAATCTCGTTAGCCTTTTGGGCTTTGTGGATCGAAGACAAATTGGCGATGCGATGAATCAACAGATTTTTCATAAAGTTGATGCCTCCGCGCTACGACTAGAAGATACTTTACAAGATCTCGTGCAGGTTGTAGCGATAAAAGATAGAAGAGAAGTTTCTTTTCAAAGAGTAAATTTCCGACAATTACTAGATCAGTTACTTGAGGCGATGTCTTTTGAACTGATCGAATCAGAATCGATGATTCAGGCTGATTTTGGAGCGGTTCGTGAGGTGATTTATCCACACAATTATTTATGGAGTATCATTCAGAACTTGCTGTCTAATGCAATGAAATACAAGCGTCCCGGTATTAAACCCGAAATTCGGATTAGCTCATTCCGCGAAAAAGGTTTTGTCGGAATACGTATTGAAGATAATGGCCTAGGCTTAGATTTGGATACTTATGGAGATCGTCTTTTTGGACTATACCAACGTTTTCATGAAGGAGATGGGCTAAAAGGTAAAGGCTTAGGCTTATACATTGTCAAATCTCAAGTAGAATCCCTCGACGGTAGGATTGAAGTGGAAAGTAAAGTTGACCAAGGCTCCTGCTTTCATATTTATCTACGGGACTTAAGGCCTTTATAAAAAAAGGCCACGTCAATCGACGCAGCCTCAAAATCTTTATCTAATGTGTTTCTTTATTCTCCCTTTTTGAGGGTTAACTCACTGATACAGGTGATTCTTGCGTGTTGTCCCAACGTACAACTTGACTCATAGACTCTTGCTTCTTGGTAGTTTAAAACTACCCGCATCCCGTTACGGATTTTTACCGGTATCTCTTTGAAGTTTATTGGATTGAGAACAGTCCCATCTTCTAAGTAAATCAAAAAACGACAAGCTTCGTTGTCTTCAACATATTCTACGGTTCCGCGAAACTGACACCTAGCTTGTTCGAATGCTTTTTGACTAGAAGAAGCACGCATTGGGAGTTCATCTCCTTCATAATGTGGTTGCAATAAGGTACTCTGATTGGTTGATTTTTGGGCACCCATCGGATTATTTGGCAATGGAATATCTTGCGGGCCGCATGCAACTAGAGTAAACAGAAACGAGAGGGCTAGAATTGAAAATAATTTGGTCATAAGTAATTTTGAATAAGCTTATGACAAATGTATGTTTAGTGTAAAGTATTTAAAAACGTAAATTACGAAATACTAAACATTGTTTTTGAGCCTTATTATTAATTGTTGTTCCCATCATACTGGAGATTCATTTGTAAATTGCGGTCCAATATTTAGCCCAAATGCCAACAATTCTCGCAATCGAGTCTTCTTGTGATGAGACTTCAGCTGCTCTAATATCTGAAAGAGTAATTTTGTCTAACATCATTAGTTCACAAATTGAGCATAGTGAATATGGAGGAGTGATCCCTGAACTTGCCTCTCGTCTACATCAACAGCAGATTATTAGAGTAGTTCAAAACGCTTTGAAGGAAGCCAAGCTCAGCGCTAAGGATTTGGATGCTGTAGCTTTTACGAGAGGACCGGGTCTACTTGGTGCTCTACTCGTTGGTACCTGCTTTGCCAAAGCTTATGCTTACGGGCTAGATGTTCCTCTTATTGAAGTCAATCATATGCAGGCCCATGTGCTAGCCAATTTCCTTGAAGCTCCCGAACCCCAATTCCCTTTTTTGTGTTTGACTGTTTCTGGAGGACATACCCAACTGGTATTAGTACGTAGTCCGCTTGATATGGAAGTGGTGGGGCAAACGATTGATGATGCTGCCGGCGAAGCTTTTGATAAGGCGGCCAAAATTATGGGCTTACCCTATCCCGGCGGACCAGAAGTTGACAAATTGGCTCAGGAGGGAGATCCCAAAGCCTTTGCTTTTCCACGTCCCATGGTCGGAGAATTAGAGTTTAGTTTTAGTGGACTCAAAACGGCTATTCTATATCTGGTACAGAGGGAGTTGCAAAAGGATCCTGATTTTTTGGATAAGCGCATTGCAGACGTTTGTGCGAGTTACCAAAACCGCATCGTCAGTGTATTATTAGAAAAGATGCTTCTCGCTGCAAAAAAATATCAAGTAACTCATCTCGCGATTGCTGGTGGGGTTTCTGCTAACTCAGAATTGCGTCGCCGCTTCCAAGAAATGTGTACTGAACACCAATGGCAAGCCCATATCCCCGCTTTCCGCTATTGTACTGACAATGCAGCCATGATCGCCATTTCTGCCCATTTTCAGTATGAAGCAGGCGTCTTTGCAGCGCTTACTAGCAGCCCATACACCCGTAGTGATACAAACTTTCTGGCAAGTAGGAAGTAGAGATACACTACTTTTTTATTTCGTTCGTTTTCTCTTATATTAATTATCAAATATTCAATTGCTTGTAATTTCAACCTTATGCAACCAGAAGAGCTTTTAAGTCAGGTGGCGGAAATGCGTTCAAATTTAGTGAATGCCGCCAAAATCGCTGACAAAATTGCGTTGGAGATCCCCGAAATGGAGGAGCCCGCGCTACGTGCTCAGTGCAGTGTTATCCAGGCCTTTCTTAGACAGACTGAGCGTCAAGAACGCATCTTGGCTCAAATGGTCAAAGCCCGCAAAACAGGCGAAAACAATCCTGTTGGATTTTAGCAAATATTAACGTTCCTTACTTCCTAACCCCTCTTCCGTTGCCAATTTGTGGCCTTGGGTGGGAATCCTATTTACTGTGGCTGGCTTAGTAATTTATAAATCTTCTGCGGGTTCTGGCAAGACCTACACCCTCGTC
>JBGCFA010000469.1:0-2666 GCA_045106675.1 Bacteroidia bacterium | reverse complement strand
GAACCGCAAGGAGGAATAAGACCGGTAGAAAAACCTGAAGGGATTGCTGAGACAGAAACAAGAAATGAAGAAGAAGCCATTATTGGGAAACAGGTGACAGTTACTACTGATCAAGAAGAAGATCCCGAATATGATGAATATGATACTCACCCAGCAGCCTCAGAACGCAAGGAAATCATCGAAGCTGAAATAGCTAGCTTATCTACCAAGGATAATAAGAGTCCGTTTCTTGTCTCTCCAGTACGTTTTACCAATCTACGTTCTGTCTCTCAGTTTGAGAGCGGGGTGCTTTTCTTGAGAGGTTCGGCCTATTTTGATGCTTTGTATCAAGCATTAGTCTTACAGCAGGAAGGCGAAACGGCTCCTTATATAAGTGATGTGATCGGCAAAGCCTTATATGGCATTGCAAAATATAAACTAGAAGGAGAAAGCTATCCTAAAGTATTTGAATATGCGATTGACCGCAATATCCCTGGATCAGACCTTTATAAGCGACTTCGCCGATTCAAAAAGGGGGATATGTTGTGGTTAGCCTTTGATTACAATTTCAATTTGTATCAAGCAGACAGTAGCGATATCCATCGCAAAGCCATCTTGAAGGATCTTTTGATAGACGCACAAGAGTTGGATGAAAACGAAAGCCAGTCAGACTTTTTTGAAGCGCGCTTTGCTGAAGTAAAGGAAAATAATTCATTGAGTGCTATTTGGGAAGCAGCGGAGGAGAAATATGATTATTACCTGCGTCGAGATACCTACTTTGAATCCAGAGAAGGGCGACAGTTTGTCAATAAATGGCAAAATAATATTCAGAAAAAGGGTTATAAACTTGGGATAGACAAGATCGTAATCTTTGATCCTCTCTTTTTGCGCACCGACACACGTAAAGAGCAAGCAGCTCAATTGGTGAGTTCTGAGCAGCAGCAGATTGAGGTCAAAGAGATGTTGGAGCGCTCGGCGAACAAGTTAGATCTTGATTTGACAATATTAGATAGTAAAGTCTTTGGAAAATCTATCTCAGCTGAATATTGGAATGAGATTGCGTTGCTAAACCGTTGGCATAAAGAAGTGCTCAATCAGGAAGTGGGCCGTATGGTGAGTAGTAGTTATGGTGAAATATTTGCCTTACAGGAAAAGTATGGCACCCCATACTTCTTTCATACAGGAGTACTTTCGCACCGGGACTCCAAAGATTATGAGGATTATTTATGGGCTTGTTGTGCAGCTTTGGGGGTATATACGCTTCCGATTTCGATTTATATTTTGGCGCGTCCAGAAGAATCTAGTTTCACTTATGGAGTCATGTATGATTTGTCAGATGAATCTACAGAGGCAGTCATGCTCAATGAAATGAACATGAGAGCTACCCCAACAGTCATTGAGACAAATCTTTACTATCAACTTCACCAAATCAAAAAAGCTGACAAATAATGAATTTTAAATATATAATTCTCGGCCTATTCATATTGCCAATTTTGGTTTTGGGGCAAGGCTTTAAAGGTAAAACCTTATCCATTACTCCCCATTTAAGTGGTATATATACCGGACCTGACGATTATTTGGATATCAATGCGCTTGCTGCAAATCTTGATATTGAGAAAGCATTCAATCGTTCATTTAGCATAGGAATCACAGGATTTAGACTTCTTACGACTGAAGAAATTTGGGCCTTTAATCCCGGTGAGCGTGTTTTTCGTGGCTCTGGATTAGGTGTGTTTTTTAGACGTTATTTCCTTGCAAGTGGTTCTATTGCTCCTTTAGGGCCTTTTGCTGAAATTGGCTTTGCAAGAAATTCCTATAACATCAATGATGAGAATGGCGCATTTGTAGATAATATCAAGACATTTGCGGCTACTACTAGCTTTGGATTAAATTGGTTCTTGGGAAAGAACGTACTGATTTTTGCTGCGATCGAAGGGAAATACGAAATCATTCAAGAAAATGTGGAAGTTAATCGCTTTTTGATGAATGGTTTTCGCTCTAAGATCCTAGAAACTTTACCTGTTAACGTTAAGCTTGGTATTACTATTCCCCTCATCTAATTTCAACCCCCAAACACTTCGCTAAATACGCGGAGGGTTTGGGGATATTTGAAGCCTTCAACGTGGGCTTCATAATAACTAAAAAGTGTGCGAATTAGGTGTCTCTTTTCTAAGGTGGAAAATGTAATGTCTTGACAATCTTCCAGTTGACTACGATAAAAACGTAAAAGTAGTTTTGCTATGGCGTCTGGGTTTTGCACAGCTGCGCTGAACGTTCCCAAGCGTATGTCAAAATGGACACCACCACTCAAACCGGCTTTGTCATTAGGAAAAAAGCCCAAATAACGGCTCAGGTGGAGTAGGTAATAGATAAACAAATTGACCAAATGTCGCTCTTCCTGATCGATCCGTAAAATGACCGAACGCAAAAACTGATACAATTGAGGATTGACTTCTTCCTCTTTGACGGTATCATAAAAAATTTCCATCATCGCCAATCCAATCGACATCTTGATCGGATCAGTTTGCGCCTCCTGTAGGAGAATGTTGATCTTACTATCGGTGATCTTTTGCAAAGAACGATTGTCCTTTTGCCAAAAGACGATATCTACAATCGAAAGCGGTTGAAAATAGCTATGTCGACCTCGGCTACGGCTAGAACGATATCCTTTAATGATGAAGGATCTG
>JBGCFA010000468.1:0-2809 GCA_045106675.1 Bacteroidia bacterium | reverse complement strand
AAGTTGACAATGATTCCTTGATCCGAATCACAGGAAGGACATAGGGTGTCATTATAGCAAGACGAGAGGTTGCTAAAAACAAATAAACTTAAGCTCCAACAAAAAATAAATCGAACCATCTTCATCCGTAATTTGCTTGTTTACGATCAGACGCAAGTAAATAATATTTCGCTGCAAGCCATTAAGTTTTTAGTCCTGAGTTAGTAGTACGTAGTAATAATTACAGACTCCCGACTATCCTCTTATCTTTAAGTCCCAAACTAAAGCCTATGCGTTATTTACTTCCCGCTCTATTATTGGTGACGGTGTTTTTTGCGGCTTGCCGAACGCCTGAATCCGATCCTTCTTTGGCGAGTTTTCTCCAAAATACGGAAAGCATCAGCGGGCGTGAAGCATATCTCAATTCTCCTTTTGTCGCAGCAGGAGATCGTGTCTATATGGTTGGGCATCAAGATGGGAGTTTTCCAGACTTGGGTTGGCATGTAGCGGGAGAGATGGGCGGCATCTGGGATCATCCGATCAAATTGATGGATGGCTTTGGCGCGGCTATTATCCAAGGCACACAAACTCACTGCCTCAATCAGGCCGATTCCTTTGTCAACTATCCTTTTACCAATAGACATTTTTTCAGTCTCCCTGCGGGGAACGTTTCGGTCGAACGATTGCAGTATGTACCCGATGGCGCGGAAGCAATTGTGATCGAATTTCAATTCAAAAATCTAACCTCTAGTCCGCAACAGTTCAACTTCAGTTTCAATGGGATGAGCGATTTACGGCCCGTTTGGTTAGGCGAAAGGACCAATATGATCGATGGACCTGATCATTGGCAGTGGAACGAAAGCAAACAAGCCTGGCTAGCCAAAGACAGTCTCAACGAATGGTACAGTATGTTTGGAGCCAAGCGTTCGGCGACTAGCCATGAAAAGGGAGGTCCCTGTCAGTTTGATCGCAAAGGTTTGGGAGCTGAGGCTAGTATCAACTATCAAATCGCGCTTGCTGCCAATGCCGCAGAAACCTTAACTATCGTAATTGCTGGTTCTTACCAATCTCAAGCAGCTGTCCTAGCGACTTATGATGCAGTTTTGGGCTCTTTCAGAGAACGCTTCCTTTCGAAACAGCAACGCTACGAGCAAATCGCCAATACCACCAAACTGAGCCTAGCAGACAAAAAACTGGAACAAACTTTCCGCTGGCTCAAATACAATACCGATTGGTTGATCCGTGATGTACCAGAGATCGGGCGTGGTATCGGTGCTGGGATTCCGGATTATCCTTGGTGGTTTGGCGTGGATAGCGAATATGCGCTCAGAGCAGCTATGGCCGTAGGTAATCGCGATATCGTATATCAAAGCATCGATCTGCTCGACAAACTTTCTCGCCAGACCAATAACAACGGCCGGATCGTGCATGAGGTATCGACCAATGGTGCAGTCTACAATCCAGGCAACATCAATGAGACACCGCAATTTGCTACCCTCGTATGGGAAGTATATAGGTGGAATGGCGATAAAGCTTTTTTAGAGAAATATTTCTCTACAATTCAACAAGGTTTAGAGTGGCTAGTACGCGAAACCGACAAAGATGGTAATCTCCTGCCTGATGGTTTTGGCATTATGGAGATTCACGGCCTTAATAGCGAGATGATCGACGTAGCGGCTTACACCCAATAAGCGTTTGCAGATGCCGCCAAAATAGCGACTGCATTAGGTAATTCGAGTCTAGCGGCAGCTTACAATCAAAAAGCGACCCAGCTCAAAGAGATTATCAATACTGATTTTTGGGTAGAGGAGGCTAGCTCTTTTGCCGATTTCATCGGAACGACAGAACAAGCACTAAGGCTGATCGAAGACGCCATCATCAGGGCCGATACCCTCAATAAGCCTTGGGCCGTCGCAGAACTCAAAGCGAGCCGCAAACGCATCGCCAAACTTCCCAAAGATCGTAAACAAGGCTTCATCCTCCATCACAATTGGGTGGTCAATACTCCGATGGAAATCGGTATCGTGGATACAGCCAGAGCATTGCGCGCCTTGGAGACAGGCAGTCAATTTGTTAATCCTTATGGTTTGTTCGTCACGGGCATTGATCGGGACGAATCGGCGGGCAAGGATGCAAGTTCTTTTGCTGAAGGCAAAAAGGTATTTTCCTATACAGGGGCAGTCATGACTTTGCCTACTGGCGTGATGGCCGTCGCCGAAAATCAATACGGTCGTCCTGATCGTGCCTTGGATTATCTGCATCGTTTGGGCAGGAGTTTTAGTTTTGCCCTACCCGGCTCGATCTATGAAGTATCGCCAGACTTTGGCATGATGACCCAAGCATGGAACCTTTATGGTTTTGCCATCCCCATCGTACAGCAGTTTTTTGGCGTACAGCCCGACGCGGCCCAACGGAGCGTTCGCGTACAAGCGATGATGCCCCAGAGTTGGCCGGAAGCTAAACTCGAAAATATCCTCGTAGGCGACAATATTCTCGATATTCAATATCAAAAACAGGATGATAAGACCGTCCTCATAATCAAGCAGACCCAAGCTGACTGGAATGTATCAGTCGCCTTTCCATTGGGCAAATTTAGTAGTTGGGAGATCAATGGTGTGACCTCTTTGCCTCTGCTGGAAGAAGGATTTGAAGTGATGCAATTAGAAGGGGCCGAGATTAAACTTGTTTTGATTCCTTGAGATTTGCCGCTGGGCGGAACGCTATCAAGTCGCAAGACTTGTTGATGCGTAAGTGTTGAGGCGCAAAATCTTGCGCCTTTACACTCGCGCTATCGTTAGCCTGATGACTTACCAGTATAGCGTTTGCTCAG
>JBGCFA010000467.1:0-39109 GCA_045106675.1 Bacteroidia bacterium | reverse complement strand
CTCCGCCGGGTTTCAGCACACGCAAGATTTCGCCCATGCCTTTGGGTAGGTTTTGAAAGTTTCGAACACCAAAGCCAACTGTAATCGCATCAACTGAATCCGTTTTTAGTTCTAGGTCTTCAGAATCCCCATTACGCATATCGATGAGTTTGTCCAATCCTTTCTTGACCATTTTTTCGCGGCCAACACGCAACATTTCATTTGAAATATCAATGCCAATAATTTCATCTGGTTTGAGCTTAGCCGCTTCGATAGCGAAGTCCCCCGTACCAGTAGCAATATCGACGATACGCTTAGGTGAATATGGGGCTAGAAGCTTGATCGCTTTTCGACGCCAAGAGATATCCACCCCCGCAGACATCAGGCGGTTGAGGAGGTCATATTTAGGAGCGATGTTGTCAAACATCTCTTCTACTTGGACTCTTTTAGAAGCTTCGGGATTTTGATATGGGGTTACACTCAAGGGTATAAGTATTGTTGAATAGTTGGCCCGATAAATATCGAGTTTGAGCGACTTAAAGCAGTCTCAGCAACCCAACTATTCGTTGATTCAATAATTTCTGCGAATTTACGCAGAATTGTGGCTAATTTTGCCACATGGAAATTCATTCGGCCAAATTTGTCAAGAGCACCGCTCAATTTGACCAACTCCCAGAACCTAACTATCCTGAGTACGGTTTTGTTGGGCGTTCGAACGTAGGAAAATCATCTTTAATTAACTCCCTTGTCGAACGCAAGAGTTTGGCCAAGACGAGTTCTACGCCAGGCAAGACTCAATTGATCAACCATTTTCTTATCAATGACGAATGGTATTTGGCAGATTTGCCGGGATATGGTTACGCCAAAGTATCCAAAACGCTGCGTACAGGCTTTGGTAAAATGATCACGGACTATGTGCATGATCGCAAAAACCTCTTGAATCTTTTTGTATTGGTAGATAGCCGCCTAAAGCCTCAAAAGCTTGATATAGAGTTTATTGAGTTTCTTGGCGTCAAAGAAATCCCTTTTGGAATCGTCTTTACCAAAACGGATAAACTGACTCAAAAATCGGCCCACGCTAATCAAAAAGCATTCCGCGAAGTGCTCCTACAAAAGTGGGAACAACTGCCTGCGATGTGGTTTACCTCCGCTGTCAAAGGTAGAGGCCGCAAAGAGTTGCTCGATTTTATTGAAGAGGTCAACCAAGTGTGGACTCCTATAAAGTGAATTAATTAATAATTTATTTTTCTTGCCAAACACCTTCATCGGTGTCAACTTTTAATAGGTATGTGCCTTTAGGAGGGAAGCGTTCTGCTGGGCAGGTCTAGATAGTTACGGCAAAACCCTTATCTATTTTCCTTATTCCGAACCTTTGGCGGTAGCAATAATAATAAGACGGGCAACACCACTAAGTCTGCCAACATGGCCAACAATAAGGCTAGCCCAACCAATAATCCCATATAATAAGTCCCTTGAAAATCAGAACTTAGCAGCCCTAAAAAACCAGCAGCCAAGATCAAAGAAGTCAAAACAATGGCTTTGCCAGTACTGAGATAAGTACTACGAATCGCTTGAGGCAAGTTTTTGCCTTTGTCTAGTTCGATTTTGAGTTTGCTGATAAAGTGGATCGTGTCATCAACTGCGATCCCAAAGGCAAGAGAAAAAATCACCGCTGTGGACATCTTCAAACCGATACCGAGATAGCCCATCAAAGCGCCAATCAAAATCAAAGGCAGCAGATTGACAATCAATGCGATCAACCACATCCGCCAAGAGCGGTACAGCAGCCCCATCAATAAAGCCACCACCCCTACCCCAAGTCCTAGCCCTTCGAGCATATTACTCACCACAGTCTGATGACTACGGTCCAATAAAGTAGCACTACCCGTCAAATAGGGCTTGAGTAGTTCCGAAGAAATAGAATCACGAATAAATTGTCTGAGAGAATCATTTTTTTGGACATATACCTGCAAACCCAAATCTGGCAAGGCTCCACTGATCCGGGTTTCCGTCTCATCAATCAGCATGATATCATAAAGACCGTTTTCGGCCCCAAAAAACTTGAGTTGTTCCACCAGAGTGCTGAGCGTTTTATCGTTCCGCGGCAAGCGATAAAAACGAGCGAGTCCCTCATGTAAAGAGCTATTGGCTGCTTTGAGATTGCCTGTCAAACTATACATCCGTCTCACTTGGTAGGCTTCCCGCAAATAATCCTCCAGCCGATCGATCTCCCGTAATACCGCAACATCCAAAATACTAGCAGCTGAATCGCCCAACTGTAGGCTCATCGTAAAGGGCCGCACACCTCCATAATTGGCTTCAAAAAACTGTATATCTTCTTGTAGAGGATGATTTTGAGCGAGTTCATCCGTGATGAACGCTTGGATCTCGAGGCGGCTCAACCCCCAAATACCCAATAACAAAACACCCAAGCTCAGTCCAGCAATCTTGCGACGCTGATGCAAAACCCATGATAAGCTCCGGTGCAATAACCGAAACCAGACCTTGCCTTGGCGATGAAAAGCTTTAGCCCTCGGTACAGGTAACAATAGTAGCAATGCCGGCAAAAGACTGAAAGTCAACACATAAGCTACCAACACTCCTATGGCCGCAAATCCACCAAGATGTTGATACGGCCCGATCCCCGTTCCCAATAGCGTCAAAAAGCCTAGCGCAGTGGTCAGAGAGGTCAAAAAAGTCGCCAAGCCCACCTCCCGCCAAGCATTGTAGAGGGCTTCCGCTTGCTCGCGTTTCTGTCGTAGTTCTTCCAGATAACGATTGAGTAGATGGACCACGTCCGAAACACCTACAATCAGCAATATCGAAGGGATCAATACTGTCATCACATTGATCTCAATCCCCACCCAGCCCATGATACCAATAGTCCAAACCACCGAAAGGCCGACCACCAAAAGCGGCAGGACGATTCCCCACCAGCTACGAAAAATCCAAAACAAAAAAATCAGAATCAGAAAGACAGAACCCAAACCAAGCATCATCATCTCCTTTTCGACCAATTGAGTTTGGGTCCGTTGCGTATAAAGGCCACCAGAATAGTAAACCCGCTCAAAAGCAAAAGAGTCTACTCGTGTCCGGATTTGCCGCAGCATTTGATCAGCTATCTCTGAAGGGAGTCCTTTCTCGATCCGCAAATACATGCAGAGCGAGCGAGTATCAGGCGAAACTAAATTATAACGAAAATGCGGCACAGAAGCTAAAAAGGCAGAATCCTTGGGATAAAGATGAGGTTCTTGCAGATGGACTAAAGGCATGCTAGTCCCTTGGCCAAGCACATTGAGTTTACGAAAAGTGGCATTGGTGAGCGCAGATACTTCGAGGATTTTGGGCTCTTTGATGAGTGAATGACTGAGACTATCCACCTCTTCGAGGAACGCTTGATCGTAGATTCCCTCTTCTCGAAAAATAGCGAGGGCGAGATAATCATTTTCGTTTTCAAAGCGTTCGCGGAAGGCGTTAAAAAACTGTAATTCGATGTCTGACTCTGGAAACAAGCGTTCTATGTCATAGTCATACTTCAGTCTACCAAGCCCTAAGCCCAGCCCAGCACTCATCAGGAGTAGCAATATGAGAATCCCGACACTCTGGCGTTTGTTCAACATCATCTGGAGCCAAATTGGCCAATAAATATGGAGCTAAGCGTTAGCTGACTGACAAATCTAAGACTTCTAGCGTCCCTTTTGGCGCAAGTATTCAAGCAATGCCCCGGCATAATGAGCGTGAGCGCGAGCATTGGGATGCGTATCGTAGGGATAATTTTGAAATTGAGTTTGACTGAGATCAAGCGAGGCATCTAAGATACTGAGCTCAATCGCCTCCATCTGCGATAAAAGTTGTTGCGTGGCCTCATCCTCAGTCAGAGGAAAAAAGATCATCTCGATACCTGCGAGTCCACAAAGCTGGGCAATCTGAGTCAAGACTGTGCCAGAACGTTTGGCTTTATCTCGATTGGCCTTTTGCCAAAACTCCGTGCTACTCTGAACCGCATTGATCAGTGCAGAGTATGATCGACCAGGCCAATGCTTGTATAAGCCTCCCCATGCTTGATATTGGATCTGATCGTTAGCATCCAAATAGGGATAGCGAAAGCTTTGTATATGCTGGGAATCTGTGTTTTGCGAAAATCCCAAGCTCAAGCCTCTGCGAAACTCTGCATTGAGGCTATTGCGCTCATCGTGAAAGGAAGCGTAGGCAATCACGACCACATCTGGTGTATCTAGCTGACGCATTTGCTTTTGGAGTTGTAGGAGGGCTTGAGTGCTACCGTATCCGGGTACTGCCCATGATCGGACCCTAGCGTTCGGCAAGGCCGCAGCTAAACGCCAGCCCATAGTCAGGCTATCATCTAAGCCATAGCCGTAAGTGTAAGAGCAGCCATAAAGATCGACTTTCAGACTGCTACTCTCTGGGCTAAGTCCTAAAGACCTTCTTCCGGAGGCTAGATGAGTGGTTTTGAAGTGTAAACCCTCGTTGATACTCAGAGTAAACTCCCCCACGCCTAAACGAAAGCCCATGATCGAATCTCCCTCCAACCAATTGCTGGGACTAGCTTCTACTCGGAAGGATTGATGTTGATAGGGACGATAAGCTAGCAGCCAAAGGGCCGCCTCCAAGAGCAGCAGCGTTACCAAAGGGTAATACAGCATCCATCCGAGCTTGCGTAGCTTCATCGAGCAAATTTATTCGGCAATGATTTGGATTAGATTCTGCATGGTCTCCACGACCCTTGCCCGCAGCGGAGAAGGCAAATTGAGGCCATAATTATAGGTTGCGGCAAAAACGGTATTGTTTTGAGGCAGATAATTGAGGTTGGCTGCATAACCAATATCCCCTCCAGAATGGCCATAAGCAGGCTTCTCGGCGGACAAGATATCACGAAATTCATTAAAAAAACCAGCGTTACAAGGATAGGAATAACGCTCTTCATCCTCTTGACCTTGGAAAGTGGTGAAGATATAATCGAGGTTTTCGGGAGTGGTCAGGGTCTTTTCACGCAAGAGCGCATTCATAAACTTATAAAGATCCTCTACTGTCGAATAAACACCCGTATAGCCATTGCCACTAGCGGGATTGAGGGCAGAAATATTTTGGATATCTCCTCCATCATTGTTGAAGTCGAGGTAACCTTGGGCCACGTGCTCCAAAGGAAAATCATCCAAATAGTCATAATAAACCGTATTGCTCATCCCTAATGGATCGAATATACGCTCCTGCAAGAGCTCTCCGTGTTGACGGCCCGTAACAGACTCGATAATCAATCCAACTAACAAAGTATGCGTATTGGAGTAAGAAACTTCTTCTCCAGGCGCATGGACGGCCTCTTTACCTTCGATAAACTTTAGAATTTCCTCCTCCGTCCATGAACGTGAAAGATCATTGACCACCGCTAGGTTGAAGTTTAAATCTCCTGCGATATCAAATACCCCAGCAGTATGGTTCAGCAACTGAGCTAAGGTGATTTGAGCTCCATTGGGCAGCTGACTCGCCACCTCTGGGATATACGTACTGATGGGCGTGCTTATCTCTAATTTACCATCCTGAATCAATTGCCAAACCAGTGCCCCAACCATCATTTTGGTTACGCTACCAAGTTTGTTGATATGGCAAGGCTGCATCACGATACCATTTTCGATATCAGCATAGCCAGCAGAGCCCATCCAAGTACCATCTGCATCATCAATCAAGACACTCAGTCCCGGTATCCCCGCTTTGACGGCAGCATCCATTTCAGCTTGCAATGCTGCTGCTTTTGGGTGATCAGGATTGATCGTGAGGGAACTAGCCGTTGGGCAAGGCCCAGTAGGAGGAACTTTGAGCGGACTACAGCTCAAAATCAATAAGGATAAGCAAGTACAAAGAATGAAGTATGGAGAAGAAAACCCATTGAAGGTAAAGCGAGATGTTTGTCTGGATACTTTACTCTTTGTACTCGGTACTAAAAACATATATTTCAACATCAGGGGGAAGATTAAGACTTAGAAAAAGGCATTCGAATCCCGATCATAAGGGGAGAATACGCAATGATAGGGACCGCATTTTGCACCACAATCCCATGGAGGAGGAGGCGATAAGCGAGATATAGAGTGGATTTGGGCCCAAACCCTAATTGGTAACCGACCTCAGAACCAAGGGAAATCATCCATTGATTACGCAGAGGTGTTTTATTTTCGGTATAACTCTGCGTATTGGCATCCCACTCTAAAGTAGTCAAGGAGCTAAATGAGGCGAAATAACCTCCACCGATAGAAAGAGGGCGAATGTAAAGACCGTTGTCGGCATGCCATTCGTAGCTAAACTCTGTAGATAGGTGCACCGCTTGCTGATAGAGAGGATGATTGAAATAGCCCAAATAAGCAGATTGTTGCAGACGATGCTGTGGGTTTTGATTCCATTGATAGTGCATTCCTAGTCTACCACCAGGGTGGAACGCTTGGAATGATGGCACCGCCAAAGAAGCCGAATAATTGCCGACATCGAGGGAAAGTTCCCATTTGGTCGGAACTTCTTGTGCCCCAAGTATGAAGGGTAAGGAGCACAGTAAACTCAAAAAAATATTTCGCATAAGTCCTTATAATCGATAAGCGATAGATAGTTCTAAAGAGGGGCGCCAAACGCCTGGTAGCACTACCAATTGGGTCGGCGTAGGATCAGTTTCGAGCAATTGGACAAAGCCAATTTGTCCCCAAAAACGACCATCAATAAGCTCCCAACGGTAGCCAGTCCCTATTCCGACAGACAAATAGATGTCCGAATTGATGGGATTGCTAAGGTCTTGCAGTAAAACACCGCCCAGATTGAAATGCCATTGGTGGGGACCACGGCCAAGGTTATACTGAAAACGACCGGGCACGTACCAACGTTGGCTTTGCGCCCCAAATCCTATACGTAAATCTAGTTGCCCATTTTCTCGATCAAGGATAGGCGCTTCGATACCTAAGGCCCAAAATCGGCTGTATCCACCTATTTCTCCTACTATAGACCATTGATGATCCGGATTGTTTTGGGCGAAGGCTTCATTGAGCGTTCCGCTGCAAGCGAAACCGAATAAGATCAAGTGTAAAATCAGTTTGTTCATCTCGAACTAAAATCTTAGTTTTATAGTGTATGGCAAAAAAGAAATCTGAATTCCTCACTCCTTTGGAGCTTAAAGTGATGAATCTCCTTTGGGGGCTTAAAAAAGCCTTTGTAAAAGATATCATCGCAGATTGGCCTGACGAAGAACAACCTGCATACAACACCATTTCTACTATCGTCCGTATATTAGAAGAGAAAGAGTATGTTGGGCATGAATCCTTTGGCCGCAGTCATCGTTATTTCCCCCTTCTTACTAAAGGCAAATATCAGAAGCGTTTGCTCAAGAACGTAATGGAAAACGTTTTTTCTGGTTCGCTGACCGGTATGGTTTCAAGTTTGCTGGATGAGAATCAACTCTCGACCAAAGAGCTCAGCGATCTCAAATCAATGATTGCGGAAAGCGAAAACGAATGATCCACTACCTATTTACTTCCGCCTTGCTTGTATTGATCGGATGGGGACTTTATGTCTCTCTCGTCCGTAATAAGGCTAGCTTGCGTGAACGTAAATGGTTTATTTATCTCAGTATTTTCAGCAGCCTCGCTTTGCCTTTGAGTGTTACGCCTTTACCAGAACTCGCGGAGTCAGTTCAAACAGCTCCTATCGCTTTTGGCAGCATCGATGAAGCCCATCTACAACAGTATTGCCGTTGTGAGCGTCCCAACTACTCTCACCGCATCCAATATCGAGCAAATGCTTTTTATAGTTTTGTCTTTGCCAACAAAGCATGGATCAACCGAGCGTTTGGCTTAGCGGTAGGATTTGTGTTGTTATTTTTACTCTTACAACTGCATTTTCTTTATCGGCTCGTGCGTTCTGCGAAGCAAGAAAAACGCTCACTCAATGGCATAGATTTTTATTTATTGTCGCCTAAGCGAACGCTTGGGGTCGGAGCTTTTCAGCTAAGACACCGTTATATCATCTGGCAGCAGGAAATGGAAGCGCTGAGCCAATCCGAGCAAGAAGCGATCTTTAGACATGAATTGTCGCACCTCCGGCAGCATAATACTTTTGAAAAAGCTGCTTTGCGCTTAGTGCAATGCCTATGGTTTTTTCATCCCGTTTTTTATTATTTCCGCAAAGAATTAGAGTTGCTCAGTGAGTGTATCGCAGATCAGGCAGGTAGCCAAGCCATGCCCCATCCTCGTCGCTACGCGGAACTCCTCCTCAAGCTCAAGAGTCAGCAGTTTGATTCGCTGGTACAATACTTTGGGGGGGGAATATTGAAAAGTCGTATTCAGATTTTATTAAATGAACCCAGACCACTTAAAGGTATTGCTATCGTAGTTTTTGTTGGGCTAGCGAGTATTCAACTATGGTTGATAAATCCACTGTCAGCCCAGATTGCAGAGACGCTTTATGAGCTAGAGACCTACGAAGAGATTTACCACAAAGTCCCCCCAAAGACTGAGGCAGCGGTCTATTGTACCGATTGTAATACGGTATGTCAGCCTGAGTAAGCAAAAAAACAGGCTAGTCTAGGCAACAAAACCCTTCCCAAAGTTTAGAACAATTAAAGGATGTTATGCATCTTGCTTAGATTGAATTATCGAGTCACTCTTTGACTCAATTAGCGCAAATACAAGCATGAAGAAAATTATTCTAATCCTCAGTCTATTAATTCCTCTCAGTGGTTTTAGTCAAGAAAGCGACTTGGGCAATTGGATCATTTATTTTGGCAACAAAAAAATAAACCAAAGCTGGAATTGGCATCACGAGGTTCAATACAGAAACTATAATGCGATAGGAGATTTGGAGCAATTACTTCTCCGAACAGGCATTGGATATAATTTATCAGAAAACAATAATAACCTATTGCTGGGCTATGGCTTCATCCAGTCTCAAAATTATGTCACCGGCTCAGATGATAAACTCATCATCAATGAACATCGAGTCTATCAGCAATTTATCACTAAGCAACGCTTTGGCAGGGTGGGGATTCAGCATCGGTATAGATTTGAACAAAGATGGGTCGAAGATCTACCAGTTAAATTTCGATTTCGCTACTTTTTATCATTGAACATCCCGATCAATCATTCAAGTATGGAGGATAAAACCCTTTATGCTTCCGCTTATAATGAAATATTTTTAAATGCCGAGGAAACTTTCTTTGGTAGAAACCGCCTTTACGGTGGGATGGGATATAGACTGAGTAAAACCCTCCGATTTGAGTTTGGCTATATGAATCAGTTTCTAGGCACGAGGAATAGGGATCAACTCAATATGATCATGTTTCTTTCCTTTTAGGAGGAAGGAGGGCTGGGAGAGTGAATAAGTTATCGTTCTGCGAAGCAGTGAAAAGGATTGCAAAAAGATTTGTAGGAGTCTAATGTGATCAAGCCTTAGGCTTCCGCTTGCTCGTTTTTACTTTTTAGTAAATCCTCCCAATTGCCTTGGAGCGTATCGAGTTTGATATCATGTGCTAGTCGGGCCAAAAAAGATTCACGCGAGATTTCGGAGGCTCCGAGACTTCCGAGGTGATCATTATAAATTTGGCAATCAATCCATTGAAAACCGGCAGCTTGAAGATGCTGTACTAGCGTGATGAAACCTGCTTTGGAGGCGTTGCTGGCACGGCTAAACATTGATTCACCAAAAAAACAACGGCCTACGGACACGCCATATAATCCTCCGACCAATTTTTCATTTTCCCAAACTTCGACGGAGTGGGCAAAACCCATTTCATGGAGAGAGCAATAGGATGTTTCCATTTCATCGGTGATCCAAGTTCCGCGTTGGCCTTTGCGTTTGATCTTCCTGCACTCTTGAATGACGGTACCGAAAGCCTGGTCGAAGCTTATCCGAAATCCAGCTCGTCTAAGGATTTGGCGCATACTCTTTGAGACTTTGAGTTGATTGGTCTCTAGTATGCAGCGAGGATCAGGGGACCACCAAACGATGGGTTCATATTCTGAATACCAAGGAAAAATGCCCATATGATAGGCAAGCAATAATCTTTCGGGACGTAAATCACCGCCTACAGCCAAGATCCCTTCGGGATTGGCAAGTTGGGGAGGGGGAAAAAAGATGTCGTCAGTTAGGGCGTATACGGGCATTAAGAGGAAGCCATTTCTTCGATAGTAGCACCGATCCCTCGGTCTACCAAACCTTCTCTCAATGGGCTGAGTGTTTTCTGACTGCCTTGTTTTACGGCATACTTACCTTTGTAATGAATGATCATAGCACATTGCTCAGCCTGATCTATGGTATGACCACATATCTCGACTAATGAGCGTATAACCCAATCAAAGGTATTGACATTGTCATTCCAGACAATAAGAGTATAGGGATTATCAGTACGTACCGCTTCAAGCACTTTTTCAGCTTCCTGTACCATCGCATTGGTGTGAGAAATGCTAGACATAATTTAGATAATTATCTATTGTAGTTTCTGCGGTTAAGCGAAAGTTGAACAAATTCAATACAAAATTAACAAACAAGCGATAAAAAGAAAAAGTTTGTTAGCAGGATGTTAAACATAAAAAGCTTTTGTTTCCGCTATTTTCGCATCCCGCAAACAATTTAGGTAAATTTAATTACGAAAATATTATTCAATGGGACGGTTTATTTACGTTTTGGGATTGATTTCACTGGTCATTTTGCCGGCTAAGGCCAATGCATGGGGTTTCTGGGCCCACCAACGAATCAACCGCTTGGCAGTGTTCACCCTGCCACCCGAGATGTTTGGTTTATATAAAGAACAGCTTGAATACCTCACCGAACATGCTGTCGATCCCGATATGAGACGGTATGCTGTGGATGGAGAGGCAGCCCATCACTATATTGACATTGATCACTTCGGTAGTTATCCTTTTCCTAACGTTCCGCGAAGCTGGGAAAAAGCGGTAGAAAAGTTTACCGCTGATACATTAGAGGCTTATGGAGTGCTCCCCTATCATCTGCCCACGGTAGTTTACCGATTGAGGGATGCGTTCGTCGAAGGCGACCTCAGCAGAATCATGAAGCTATCAGCAGACCTCGGGCATTATGTCGGCGATGCTCATGTGCCTTTACATACTACACATAACTATAACGGTCAATTTACGGGGCAAAAAGGCATTCATGGTTTTTGGGAATCGCGCTTGCCGGAGCTTTTTGCGTCGGACTATGATCTTTTCGTCGGCAGAGCTTTTCTCATCGAAGATCTTTTGGGAGCAGGATGGGAAACAGTGCTTGCGAGTCATTTGGCTAAGGATTCGGTATTGCTATTTGAAGCCAAACTCAATGACGACTTTCCTTCAGACAAAAAGTATGGTTATGAGAGTCGTAATCAAATCGTGATTCGGACTTATTCGAGAGATTATAGCCAAGCATATCATCAGGCGCTTGATGGGATGGTAGAAAGAAGGATGCGCAAAGCAATCAGAACCATTGGCTCCTATTGGTACACTGCTTGGGTGATGGCTGGCTCCCCTGACCTAAGCAAATTGCAAGGAAGAAGCTTGAATCCACCCAAAATGCCATTTGAAAGACTCTTCAAAATAATTGATCGCGAATCAGATGCGATTGGCTATAACCCATTATTAACTCCCATACACAATCATAAGCACCTTTGCTGCTCTCGCCCCAAAACAAACACAAATGCAATGAGCAGCCCTATTATCAGACATCCCCAATCAACTATAAAAAAACCCATTTACACTTCGATTTGGTACTGGCTAAAGGATTTAGTCAATGATTAATTTATGCACCCCAACAATATTCTCTCCCTCTTTTTGACTCTTGGCATTGTAAAGGATTTACCGTTTAACTTGAAAGAAAAGGTCAGAATGACCAATATGATGGCCAGCGTTTCTGCTGTTTCTTCCATCCTTTTTGCATTTTTCTTTGCGTGGAATCAGAACCTTCAAATTGGCTTGAGTATCAGCCTTATGATACCGGTTTTTGCAATTCCTCTCATCCTCAACCATCAAAAAAAATATGATTGGGCGATGAATGTTATGCTAATTTCGACCGGCATATTTCTGACGGTACTTTGCGTTTTATTTGGTCCACACTTACAAGGACATTTGTTTTTTGGCCATTTGATCGCTCTATGTGCCTTTTTGTTTAGAGCAAATAATAACCAATACACTTATTACAGTTTTTTTATCGGCTTACTGCTTTTCATATTTGGGATGTACATTTGGCAAAGCCCCATTTTCTCAGTTAATATTCCCTTTTGGGCGAGTTCGTTGATCTTTATTACAAGCATTTTGGTTTTGGCGCTCTACCTCTACGCATTCAACCAAGTTATCAGTAAGAACGAACAAGAGGTCACGCGACTGTTAATCCTAGCTCAAGAAAAGAATAAGGAATTAGAGCAAGCACAAATTGATCTCAAGGGTCTTAACAAAACCTTGGAGGGTGAGGTAGAGATCCGTATGAGTGAGCTTGAAATCTCCAATCAAGAACTCAGACGATCGAATCAGGATCTTGAGCAGTTTGCTTATGCAGCCTCCCACGATCTGCAGGAGCCTATCCGAATGATCAGCAATTTTAGCCGCCTAATAGAGAAACGCTTAGAATCACACTTTGATGAAGACACTAAATCATATATGGGTTTTGTCCGAGATTCGGTGATTAGGATGAGTGAGTTGATCAAAGGGCTTTTAAAGTATTCTAGAGTCGGGCGTAAAGAATCGCCTTATCAAATCGCTAATGTTCAAGATATTATAGAAAATAAACTACAAGATTTTCAACAATTGGTGCTTGAAAAACATGCAAAAATCGAAATGGGCACCCTACCAGATTCATTTGTTTGTGAACCAAATCAGATCGGCATTCTATTTGCAAACCTCATTCATAACGCCTTGAAATTCAACCATGCCTATCCCAAAATCATGATTCAAGCTATGGAAGAAGGAAATAGCTGGGTTTTTATGGTTGCCGACAATGGTATTGGGATCAAAGCAGAATATTCTGATCAAATATTTGAAATATTTAGAAGACTACATCACCGGGACGAATACGATGGGACAGGTATAGGTCTATCACTCTGTCGTAAAATCGTGGAGCAGCACGGTGGTGAGATTTGGCTAAACTCTATTCCCAACAAAGGCACTACTTTTTTCTTTCGATTACCCAAAATCCCAACAGCACTTATTGAACAGATCCCCAGCCTAGATGAACACACTTCTGAAACAGATACTCAACTTAGGCATTGATACAAATACTAGTCAAGAGGAGAGCTTAAAGATCAGATTGTTCAATCAAATCAATCTGTCAGTCTTCTTAGCAGGTAGTATTAGTATTATCCTCAATGTCATACTTAAGCAGTATGAGATCATTCCTATTGGGATTTTAGTAGTATCCGCCTTGGGCACTCCTCTCTACTTGTCCTACCGCCAACGATTTATGCTGGCTCGGCAACTACTTTTATTTGTTCTTGGCTTAGCAGTATTGATTACGGCTTATATGGGAGGCACTTTGGTGCAAACTTATTTCATCCTGTTTTTAGGTTTGCTCCTCACCGTGATCATTTTCACGGATCGCTTCAATCAGCTTCTATTCTCGGCCTATTTTTCACTACTTATTTTTGTGTGCTTTTGGCTTTCCATTAAGAAGGCACCAATTATTGATATCCCACATCCAGAAATAATCACCTTTGGCCTCATCGTGATCAGTACGATTGGATTATTTGTGATCCTAGGCTCTTATCGAGAGATGCTCAAAAATCAGAACAACATCATCAAGTCCTATCAAAAATCACTTGAAGATGTAGTACATGAGCGTACAGAGAGACTGGAAGAGTCTCTAAAAGAGCTAAAACAATCCAATCAGGACTTGGAGGAGTTTGCCTATGCAGCCTCGCATGATCTCCAAGAACCGCTGCGTATGATCCGTAATTTTAGTCAATTGATTGAACGCAAACTTGGCTCTCAATTTGATGACGATACCCGCACTTATATGCACTTCATTCAAGATTCGGTATTACGGATGAGCGAATTGATCAAAGGCCTATTGGATTTTTCAAGAGTGGGACGTAAAGAAGTGCAATTAATTCCGACCAACATCCAAAGTCTCATTCAGGATAAACTACAAGATTTTCGCCAACTCATCGAAGAGAAAAATGCCCGCATTGAGTTTTCGCCCTTACCAGAACATATGGTCTGTGAGCCTCAACAATTGAGTTTATTGTTTACCAATCTTATTCACAACGGTCTCAAATTCAATGAGAGCGAAATACCCATCATAAAGATTTCAGCAGTAGAAGAAAAAAACCACTGGCGCTTTGAGGTAGCAGATAATGGGATTGGGATACAGCAAGATTATCAAAAACAGGTATTCGAAATCTTTCGCCGCCTACATTTAAGAGATAAGTACGACGGTACCGGTATCGGCTTAGCCCTTTGCCGCAAAATAGCAGAAAGACATGGTGGCGAGATATGGATGAGTTCAGAGCCCGAGCATGGGACGAGTATGTTTTTCAGGGTGAGTAAGAGCCTTACTCCTTCGCAGAACGCTAGCCCCCCTCTTCTGGTTTAGACCTTTTCACTTTGGGCTTTAAATCGTTTTGATTCCTCAAGCTCTCTTTTCAAGAAGCGGCCAGTATGTGATTCTTCATTCTCTGCGACAAGCTCTGGCGTTCCCTGAATAAGGATACGTCCTCCACCATTACCACCTTCAGGACCTAAATCGATCACCCAATCCGCGACTTTGATTACATCGAGATTGTGTTCTATCACCAGAACTGTATTACCTCTATTGACTAATTGTTGCAGCACTTTGAGTAACATTTCAATATCACGAAAGTGCAGGCCAGTCGTAGGTTCATCCAACAAATAGAGCGTATTACCAGTATCTCTACGCGAAAGTTCAGAAGAGACTTTGACACGCTGTGCTTCGCCTCCAGAAAGTGTAGTGGCTGGCTGACCTAAGGTGATATAGCCCAAACCGACATCATGTAAAGTTTTGATAATCCGCTTGATACGTGGCATAGCATCAAAAAAGAGTAAAGCTTCATCGATATCCATATTGAGGACATCACTGATAGATTTTCCTTTATAGCGAATCTCTAGTGTTTCGCGATTATAGCGTCTTCCCTGACATTTGGGACAAGTCACATACACATTGGGCAGAAAATTCATCTCTATCGTCTGCAAACCCGCTCCTTGACATTCCTCACAGCGGCCTCCTTTGACATTGAAGGAAAAGCGTCCAATTTTATACCCTCGCGCTTTTGACTCAGGCATATTGGCAAATAGCTGTCGTATGTGGGTAAACACACCCGTATAGGTAGCCGGATTGGAGCGAGGGGTACGTCCAATTGGAGATTGATCAATCCGAACGATCTTATTGACAAGGTCTAAACCTTCAAATGATTCATAGGGCATTGGCTTTTTGCGAGAGCGATATAAGAACTGACTGATGATCGGAAATAAGGTCTCATTGATAAGCGTTGATTTACCGCTTCCCGAAACGCCAGTAACACAGATAAAGACTCCCATCGGCAACTCTAAGTCAACCGATTGAAGGTTATTACCAGTAGCTCCTTTCAGGATCAGTTTATTAGGCTGAGGAGTCCGTCTCTCTTCAGGAACGTGGATTTGTTTACGGCCAGTCAAATAGTCAGAGGTATCACAATTGACTGCAAGAACCTCTTCTGGAGTGCCTGAAGCGACAACTTCACCTCCATTGATCCCTGCTCCGGGGCCAAAATCTATCAAGAAATCAGATGCCAGCATGGTATCTTTATCATGCTCCACCACCAATACTGAATTGCCCAAGTCTCGCAGGTCTAGGAGAGATTGGATCAAGCGCTCATTATCGCGTTGATGCAAGCCAATAGAAGGCTCATCCAAAATATATAAGACATTGACCAACTGTGAGCCAATCTGAGTAGCCAATCGAATACGTTGCGATTCTCCTCCCGAAAGCGTTCCCGCAGGGCGATCTAAAGCAAGATAGTCTAAGCCTACCTGCATCAAGAACCCAATACGCTTACGCAGTTCTTTGATCACCTCTATACCAATCTGCTGCTGGCGTTCGCTTAGGCGGCCCTCCAAGTCAACCATCCAAGCCGCTAGCGAACCAATATCCATCTGCGCTAGCTCAGCGATATTTTTATCTGATATCTGAAAATAAAGACTTTCTAGTTTGAGTCGAGCTCCCTCGCAAATCGGACAAGTGGCGATTTGCATAAACTGCTCCGCCCAAGTCTTGATCTTCTCGGAAGAGGAGCTGTGATAGGATTCCTCCACAAACTTGCGGATACCATCAAAACGAATACGTAATCCCTTTGCGCCCGTTCCGTCCAAAATTAACTCTCTGGCCTCATCTGGCACAACGCTCCAAGGCTTCGCCAAGGAGAAGTCATAATGAGTGGCAATTTTACGGAGTTGCCTAAACATCCATATATCTCGGTATTCCCCTAAGGGAACGATCGCACCTTTATTGATAGAGAGTTTTTCATCTGCTACCAAGGCGTTCATATCTACTTCATAGACTTTACCTAATCCCTTGCACTTAGGACAAGCGCCATAAGGCGAATTAAAGGAAAAGGAGTTGGGTGAAGGAATATCATAACTAATGCCAGACTCAGGGTCCATCAGATTACGACTATACCAGTGAGGAGACTCTGTCTTATAATCGACCAGCAGTACAGTGCCTTCGCCCATGCGCATCGCCTGCTGCACGCTCTCAAAGAGACGTTTGCGGTCCTCCCCTATTTTGATACGGTCTATGACCAATTCGATGTCATGAATCTTATAGCGATCAAGGCGCATCCCCTTCTCGATCTCTTGAATCTCCCCGTCAACCCGTACTCTCGTATATCCTTGCTTGGCGAGGTTTTCAAAGAGTTCACGATAATGCCCTTTACGGGAACGGATCAGTGGAGAGAGTATCTGTAATTTTTGCGATTGAAACTGTTCGAAGATCGTATCGACAACCTGCTCGTCGGTCATCCGGACCATCTTTTTGCCAGTCTCATAGCTAATGGCATCAGCGGCACGAGCAAATAAGAGACGAAAAAGGTCATAAATCTCCGTAACGGTACCGACCGTAGAACGAGGATTACGGGTGGTGGTCTTTTGCTCAATCGCGATTACAGGACTCAGACCGTCGATTTTATCAACGTCTGGGCTTTTGAGGTTGCCCAGAAACTGGCGAGCGTATGCCGAAAAACTTTCCAGATACCGTCTCTGCCCTTCGGCATATAGGGTATCAAAGGCAAGCGAACTCTTGCCAGACCCACTTACACCCGTAATAACCACCAATTGGTTACGGGGTATGGTTAGGTCAATATTCTTTAAATTATGTTCCCTGGCTCCCAGGATTTCTATCACAGCTTCTTTCGGCATACCTTATCGGGATTTGACGGGGCAAATTTACACAAATTCAGCGTGAGATTTTCATATTGAAAGTAAAGGATTTCTCATTGCTTCTTTTGGAGTCATAGATTACTATAAATTTAGCAAATACTAACAATATTCGCATCATTTACCAACATTTTTTGCTGGATGGATGTTTTATATTTAGCTTAACTTCAATTTCAAAACCTATTTTAGTAGTTGCTTGTTTACAGTTTTTTGTAAACTTAGCCCATCATTTATATACCCTTAAAACAGAAGAAATAACTATGGATAAAGTCGCCTATATCACCGGAGGATCAAAAGGCATTGGCCTAGGTATCGCCGAAGCGATGCTCCGAAAAAACATGAAAGTGGCTATCACAGGTAGAAACCAAGCTTCTTTGGACGCAGCGGCAGCCTATCTAGCCAAAGTCGATGGCGGAGAGATCCTCACGATACAATCAGACGTTCGCGATCTAGCGGAAGAAAAAGCAGCGATCGCAAAAGTAATCGAAACTTGGGGCAGATTAGATGTCTGTATTGCCAATGCAGGCGTGGGCAAATTTGCGTCTATCGAAGATATGAGCGCTGATGATTGGAACGCCATTATTGACATCAATCTCACGGGCGTATTTCATACCGTGAAGGCTTGTATCCCTGCTCTCAAGGAGACCAAAGGCTATATCATGACCATCGCGAGTTTGGCTGGGACCAACTTCTTTCAAAATGGATCAGCCTATAATGCAAGTAAATTTGGCTTGGTAGGCTTTACTCAGGCAATCATGCTAGACTTACGCAAATATGGTATCAAGGTAACGACCATAATGCCTGGCTCCGTCGCCACCCATTTCAATGAGCATACCCCAAGCGATGCTGATGCTTGGAAGATTCAGCCAGAAGACCTTGGACAAATCGTAATTGATCTCTTAGAGATGCACCCACGCACTTTGCCTAGCAAGGTAGAGGTAAGACCCTCAGTACCTCCAAGCAAATAGCAATATCATGCATCAAAAAAGGCGAAGTATCTTTTCAGATACTTCGCCTTTTCTATATGTTAAATCCTTTAGATTAGCTCAATTTATTCTGCGCTAGCGATTTCTTCAACACTAGGCACTTCTGCTCTTAGCAGATAAGCGGCGTCAATTTGGTCAAGCTGCTCTGCATTTTCTACTAGCATTTCGCTAGCGTCCCATTCTTTGGCTAGTGGGAAGCGAAGCTGATAACTCTTGCCTTCGGCAACCTCAAGGTGATCAGAGATCAACCAAGGATTGAGCGTCTTCAACTCACGGTAAGTATGATCATTGTCGTGAGCAAAGGCGACCAAGTCTTCGATGGACTGAGTTACGTTGACAGTATAATAAGGTATCGGACGATACATCTTGCGTTCATTGAGGCTAAAGCCAAAACGGAAGGGCTCTTCCATCACTATTTTATAACCCAATATCCGATACATATACTGACTTGTCTCACGATTGAGATCAAGACGATAGTAATCTCTATGCCCATTACGGCGCATTGCTTTCTGAATACCACCTGAACCCATATTGTAAGCCGCAGCCACCAAAGTCCAACTACCGAGTTGCTTATGGGCATCTAATAGATACTGACAAGCAGCAGCAGTTGCTTTTTCAGGATGATAGCGCTCATCTACAGTTTCAGAAACTTCAAGTCGGTAATACAACGCTGTTGAACGCATGAACTGCCAAAAACCTTTAGCACCGACAGGCGATTTGGCATTGGAGAGATTACTCTCTGCCACTGCCATATAGAAAAAATCTTCAGGCACTCCTTTACGACGGAGAGTCTTCAAGAAATCAGCTTTGTAGCGGTATGCACGCTTAAAGGTCTGCATGGTCGCCGCTTGATATTTCATGTTCTTGTTGATCTCACGCTCCATCCGCTTATTGACTTGCTTATCTTCGAGTGGTACTCTTTCACCACTGAAGTTAAGCCCAATAGGAGCATCAGTATTGATCACACTGACTTGAGCAGATAAATGCTTGAGTTCATCGAACTGGTTCGCTGGCAAGGGTCCGCTTCGGTGAGATTGTGTAATAGCTATGCCGCTACACAATATCCCAAATGGGATGAGAAAATAGACCAGTTTAGACATAAGAAGGTGTTTGTGTTTGCCGTAAAAGTGGACTGGTCAAAAAGTGGGTCTGTGTTTGGAAAAAGCGACCAGTCTGTATTAATGTGGATAAGAACGCTGTGTTGTCAGAAAATCGTATGGCGGCAAATCTCGTCTTAGTGATTAACATTTTTGCGACAGATTTGCGTTTTTTCTTTCATTCGTAATTTCTGGGAACAGCAACAAGTTATACACCCTAGTATATTAATTGGGTTAAGTCTAATTGAATGGTACGAATTAAGCTCTGTAAGGTTGTATTTTACGCTTGAGCGTACTAGAAGTTAGGCTTTACTACGTGATTGGAGTAATGCTTTGTAATTACCTCCACTACTTCTTCGGCAGTATCTACTAAGTGAAATAAATCAATATCCTTAGGAGAGATCGTCTTAAACTCATCTCTTAAAGTAGCTTTGATCCAATCTATCAGGCCTGACCAAAAACTTTTGCCAACTAATACTACCGGAAATTGATTGATCTTATGGGTCTGAATCAAAGTCAAGGCTTCAAATAACTCATCTAAGGTGCCAAAACCTCCAGGAAGTACGACAAAGCCTTGTGAGTATTTTACAAACATCACTTTGCGAACAAAGAAGTAATTGAAATCGATATTTTTATCTGCATCGATATAAGGATTATGGTTTTGCTCAAAGGGCAATTCAATGTTCAGACCGACAGAGGTCCCTTTTTCCTCAAATGCACCTTTATTAGCAGCTTCCATAATACCGGGTCCACCTCCGGTGATAACGCCAAATCCTGCCTCTGTGAGCTTGGCGGCGGTCTGAGTGGCTAACTCATAATAAGGAGTACCAGGCTGGGTACGAGCTGAGCCAAATATTGAAACGCAAGGACCTATCTCAGCCATCTTTTCAAAGCCCTCTACAAACTCAGACATGATTTTGAATACTGTCCAAGGGTTTTTACTTGAGCGCTTTTTCCAATCGGAAACTCTTTCGGTGAAATAGGAAGGATTATAATTATTCATATGCAATAGTTCAGTAGTCCCAAATAATCGGGAGCTAAAAATATGCATTTTCCTGCCCAAAATCGGAGGAAAACACGGACAATCTTTAACGAGAAAGAAATCAGAAGGTTTTGTCGTTCAATAGAGGTAAGAGATACCCCATATCTTCGTTTTACTTATATTTTGCCATGAGGAGAGGCGTTTTTTTCCTTCTTTGCTACTTCGCAGAACGCCAGAACTCATCCACATTCTCAGCGAGAAGGAGAAGCGTTCCGCGAAGCGGGGCAAGTAAAGTACCATATCGAAAGTCAATGTAAAAGTAGCTCCTTCAAGCTTGAACCTGTGATATTCAATATTGGCCATCGAATACATCCTACTTCACAAGCACTTTGTGCCAATCCATAAGCTGCTCGCCCTCCCATACCTGAAAGAGATAAATCCCTGCGCTTAAGGCTGAGAGATCTATATCTTGTCGCCAAATCTCAGCGGAGCTTATATACTCCTTTGTCCATACTTCTCGTCCGCTCGTGTCCACAATCTTTACTTTCAGATTAGTACCGGGCTCATATACAGCCATATAGCTTATCAAACCCTCAGTTGGATTAGGAAATAGAATGCCCTCTTTATTAGCTAATGTCAACACACGCTCCTCTGCAGGATCTCTGATCACTATCGTAAAAGATTGATAGACATGGCTTTGCGTAAAACCATCCCAAGCTCTCAAAATCACCAGATGTTCGCCAATATCCGTTTTTTGCGGAGTGCCCGAAATAGTACCACTACCATTGGTCGAAGTGCTATAGAAGGCCCATTGAGGTAAAGAAATCACTTCTTGCCAGATCTGATCGCCATTAGGATCAGAAGTAGTCGCTTGATAACGATAGGTCTTTTGGGGACTCGCTTCGCGTAAGGCTTCTGAGGTAAATACCGGCTTCTGATTATCAAACACATTGGGGCCAGCAGGAGTAGTTGTGATTAGTGGAATGATCATGCCCACAATATTTGTATTGGAGGAACGAGCATAAGCCGAATCTTGTCCCAAA
Source organism: Bacteroidia bacterium (assembly GCA_045106675.1). Taxonomy (GTDB): domain Bacteria; phylum Bacteroidota; class Bacteroidia; order J057; family J057; genus JBCAWW01. Next base: position 17,629 of record JBGCFA010000467.1, on the reverse strand, counting down.
GCGGGATAAGCCAAAGAGTCGACCAATAGTCCGCCTCTTTCATATAGATAGATCGTTTCGCCTCCTTTGCTGAGTTTAAATGGCAAATGCAAAGGTCCATCACTACTATCGCCATCTGCCCATAATCGTAAATATCCATCCGACAAGATCGTAGTTTCCAAAGGCGCGTCCATCGGGATCTGCCAACGATAGGGACGATCTAGATCATCCGTCAAATACATACCGCCAATATCAACTAATCGATCAGAAGGATTATGAATTTCGAGCCAATCTGCGGCTTCCTTCTCCTCATCACGGATACCTTCCACATTATCTGCTACCAATTCATTGATTTTCAGATCACTTAACCAGCTTTCCCACTTTAGGGCTTGGTCCCGTGGCACGGAACGCCAATTTGAAGCATCTGTATTATTGAGTTGAGGATGTCGCAGATGATAAGTATCGCCTCCCGGCCAATAGCCTTGCTTAAAAGTGAGCGAATCAACAGTATATCCGATTGGATGTCTCAGCATCAAGGTAAATGTGTCTAGCGGCACATCTATCCTGAGCGACAACCATGCTCCTGCTTCCAATATCGTCCCTGAAGCCAAGACAGTATCGACACTTCCTTGCAGTCGATAGCCACTGAGATATTGAGTTTGTTCGGTCGGATTATAGAGGCCGATTTCAGTGTTTTGGGCGCCCAACGCCAGGCTCCCTATCTTTACATCTAAAGGAACGAACTGAGGTCTTATCCATCGACTAGAATCCAATGTTTGATCAAAGCGAGGCATCCCATAGAGTTTAGCGTTCTCCGCAGGAGGCAAGCTATCACTCGGCCAAGGATATAGCGCCCAACCTTTGAACTCAAAGCCTCGATCCGGTAGCGCTTGTAGGTTGAGGGGGAGCTTAGTAAAATAATTACCGAGAACGCCATCTTGCATACGATAAGACTGTTCTTTGACACTGCCTCCTTGCTCATTATCAGGCCACCAAATACGCATCTGGACCTCCCCACCTAGCCCAAATCCACTCCGTAAATGTTGTCGTGCATACTGAGGTCTCACCTGTCCAAAAGATTGCATTCTTTTGATTAGATCTAGCCAGGTAAAGTATTGTCCCCCCCAACGAGTGAAATGATGCCGAATAGCGACATCAATATTTTGGGAAAGACTATCGGTGAAATGATTAACTCGATCTGGGGTGAAATTATAATTGATTTGACTGAGATAGCGCTGGGCAAACTCTCTTCGAAAATCAGGACTCTCACTTAATGAACGAAATAATTGGGTAGCCCAAGGAGGATTGGGCCAGCCCGGTCCAAATTGCTCCAAAGCAAAACTAAGGGTATTTTCTGTAGGCTGAGAGCCCCAGATTCCAAAGCCAAAATCTGTATCATAGAGCAACCATCGCCAACGAGAACCCGGCGCATGTGCACGCCAAAACTTGATATTATTGCCCGGCCAATCTTGATTATTGATGTAAATTTGCAGGATTTGATAATCCATAAACTCCTGCATATCAATCATCTGCTTAGCTAATTCGTAATTATACTCAAAGTTCATCGGATGCCCTTTGACAAAGTCCAGCATCTCATTGTAGTTACGAGAATTGCCATTGAAAGCCTCTCGATCATTTTTTAGTAGATCTACTTCATCTTCATTGATGAGGTGATTGTTGTAGAGGTAGTTTTCGTTGAGCTTTTCACGTTGATTGTGAATCCCCCAATACTCGCCATTGAGAAAGAGTGCGGTAGGCTGATAGGCCTGATGGTCGATTTCCATCCTTCCCACACTAAAAGTTTGTTGAAAAGCATCTCGAATCATTGTACCGCCAGCACCCGACCAATCATTGCCAGAATTGCGGAGGATGAAAGATTTGTACTCTGGAAAGGCTTTTTCACTGAAAAAAGGATAGTGAAATCGGTTTTCGCCATATTCTTTGCGTGCAAATACAGACAATGATTTTTGCTCAAAAGCGCGACTCCAACCCCCAAATATTTTTATTCCGACCTTTTGCTCAAAGGCAAATTCCTGCTCAGCATCTAAATACTCCAACATACTTTCTTTTTCCCAAGGCTGGTTCCAATTACGCGGTGGATCGGTCGCGGGACCATTATCTCTGATGCCATTGCTGCCAGTCACATAAATCCCAATCTGATTATCCCAGAGATTGGCAGGATCAGTGGTGATCGAAAGCACGGGTATCATTGGAGCTAATTCATTGACAAAAAAGGTGCGTGTAACCAATTCCGAAGGCAGCATCCCCTCTACATATGCTTTCGCTTGGATCACATTGGTATTAGTGAGTACAATAGGACTCGCATGGATGGGGCTTTCTTCGTGTACAGGATCGCCGCCAAAGGTATAGCGGATCGTCGCTTGAGGATCATCATGCGCAATGGTGATGCTCTGCGTACTCTCAAAAAAAGCAGGTAAATGCGAGAAGACGGGGCGTTCGGCAAGGCCGCGATACCAAGGCGTCTCATTGGCTAATCCCGGACTAGGCTCATCGTACCAGCCCCACTGATCGGTATCGAGATTGCGGCCATACGCATAATTACGGCCGATATAAGGGAGCGTCATACTATCGACAATCACGTCATCTGGCCCAAATATCCCGATCCATTCGCCACTAGGTTTGAGTTTAAAATTGGTGTGTAGACTGATATCAAACCCATCAGCAAAGACGACAAGGTATTCGCCAGCGCTTAGAGCATCCCTTGCTGGGAACGCCCAACGTTTGGGATTTTCGGGATCATCGCTCAAAGTCCATTGATCGAGATTGATATCCTCGGTGACCTGAAATTCGATCCAATCACAATGTCCTTGATAGCCTTGGCCGGCCTCGATAGCCGTATTCCAATTCATGACCTCATTGAAACGAATTTGAGCCGAGAGGAAACTAGGCAAACTCAGTAGCAGTAGTAGAGTAGTATTTTTGAAGCGCATGTCTTAAGATTCGATCTTTTAATATAGACATTTGCCAAGCGAGATGCCCCTACTCGGAGGTCATTTTCCAGTCTTAATTTGGCCTACTCGTTGATTTATTGTCGCCATACCAAAAAGTGAGACTACTATTATATCTGCTCACTCTATTTATTAGCCCGCTTTGCGGAACGCTTTCTTGTTGAGGCGCAATCCCGTATAGTGATCAGGATGCGCCTTTACGATCTGCTTGTGAGCTGTTGAGGCGCAAAATCTTGCGCCTCAACAATAAATCTCGCCCAAATCCGCTATCTTCCTCCATATGAAAGCCTACTTGCCCCTACTTATACTCGGCCTATTCCTCTCTTGCCGACCCGAAATCCCTGTTGAACACGATCCGCCATTACCCATGCTCGAAAAAAGCGCCCCAGACTACCAAGACCTTAAGCTATCAGAAGAGGTGTTATACGACAAATTGTTGGGAATGCTCGTTGGCTCTGCCATAGGCGATGCGATGGGCGCTCCTACTGAGATGTGGAGCCGTGAGCAAATGCAACTGGAATACGGCTTTATTGACACTTTGGACGATATGGTACGAGAGCCCAGCGCCGAAGGGACTTGGGCTATGAACCTACCCGCAGGTGGCACCACTGACGACACTCGCTGGAAAGTCTTGATGATTGATTATCTCACGGGCAGTGGCTCAACTGTACTTGCACGGCCCAAGCGACTTTCCGCCTTGAGTTTTGCCGAGCATATCCAAGATCGGTATACCGAAGGTATATCCCATCTCAAACAAATCGATGACTACCGCCTCGATCCCTATGAAGATCAGCTGAGGCGTATCGCTTGGCTCAAAGAATGGGCCATGGTGGCAAAGCCTTATACAGAGAGCGATATTGATGAATTTTCGGATGCCCTTAATAAGTTTTATGGTGGCGAAATGGTCTGTGCCGGCATGTTGTTTTCGCCCATGATTGGAGCAGCTTATCCCGGCAATCCAGACTGGGCATATGAGCAAACCTATCGCATTGACATATTTGACATTGGTTTTGCCAAGGACATCAGTGCGTTGACAGCCAGCCTAGTCGCTAAAGCAATGGTCCCAGGCACGAGTCCAGACTCAGTACTAAGGGTATTGCGAGATGTAGATCCTAAAGGATATTTTGATAGCCGCTTGGTCGGACGCACCTCCTACAAAGTATATCGTGATGCCCTCTCTATCGTGCAAGCTGCGCGGAACGCTGATCCTCAGAAAGTGTTAAAGGACTCTCCCGTTAAGCTTGCTTTACCGATCAAAACAGAGGCAGACTCTATCAAATATGCCCGATTTGCTGTGGCTTATGAGCGTATGGACCAACAGCTTGAAACCTATCCATTCCATCCTAGTGAGATCCATCTTGTCAATCTGGTCGCCTTGATGCTCTTTGATTTTGACTTTCAGACTAGCTTAGAGTTTGTGATCAATTTTGGTCGCGACAATGATACGACAGGAGCTGTAACAGGGGCTATATTAGGCGCCTTTCACGGAGCCAGGGCCTTACCCGAAGGACTAGTCCAAAAAGTGCTGGAAACCAATCGCCTGATGGGCACAGACCTAGAAGGCTTGGCGCAAAGACTCGCAAAAAGTATGTAATCATGAGTGAAAAATTCACCTATATCCTGATAGCCCTGGGGATTTTAGTCTTGGCTGGCGGTGGTTTTGCTTACTATCAATACCAAAACACGCGCTCCTTTTTGTTTCCAGACTATAGTGATCCAGATTATCTAAGTCGCATCATTCCATTGGAGACACGAGCGATACCGAGGCGTTTGACGGAGTCAGAGATGCCCGCTGCCGCCAAAGCGATTCAAGCGATGATGAGAGACTTACCAGAGAAGCTACCTTATATGGTAGATTATCATCTGGTTGCAGACAATGGACAGCCCAAACCGGCCATTTTGATTGCACCTGGAGGTGGATTTATGATGCGAGCCGAAAATCATGAAGGTCTCGAGATCGCCCAATGGCTCAATCGTATCGGTATCTCGGCCTTTGTGCTCAACTATCGAGTAGCGCCGGATTTATACCCTGCCGCCCTTTACGATGCTCAAGTAGCGATGGCTCAGCTGAGAACCAATGCGACCAAATATAACATTGATCCTAAACGGGTTGGCATGCTGGGGTTTTCGGCAGGCGGACATCTCACCTCCCTCTTAGGAACGCAAAATCCTAGTGATAGCGACTCTACTGCATATTGGCTGAGTCGTCCAGATTTGCTAGTACTATGCTATCCAGCTACGGACTTTACAGCTGACACGAGTGGTGTAGCTCAAAGTGCCAAAGAAGCAGTTATTTCATTAGTCGGGCTTAGCCCAACGCCAGAGATATTAAGGACAGTTTCCACCTTTTTGCATGTCGACAGTCTCACTCCTCCTAGTTTTATTTGGACGACCGAGACAGATGAAGTAGTGCCTTATGAACATAGTGAAGTATTTGCGGAGGCCTTGACCGTAGCCGGAGTAGACAATGAACTTCATATATTTCCGACAGGCAGACATGGATTAGGATTGGCTAAAGGGGCCAATGAACCAGCAGAGGAATGGGCCGCTAGGTGCGAAAAATGGTTACGAGCGCAGGGTTTTTGAGAAAAAACGCTATTTTAGAGAAACGGCCTTAATTATGTTACGCTCCATCTTCATCACTTCAATCCTTGTCGCTTTTGGCATCATGGGGTATCTCTACCTCTACTCATTCAATGACCATAGCGAAACCGAACTCGTCCGTTTGTCCTACAATTGGTTCCCCTTTCTCATCTTTGGGATCGCGGGCTTGATGGGACAAAAGCGTTCTGCCGAAGGCAAAATGGGCTGGCTACGAAAACCGATCTGGTTTGCGCTCTTTTGGATGGCGGTTTCGATGTTTTGGCTGGTATTTTTCTTTGAGGCGATTTTCCCTGGCCTTTAGGCTAGATTTCGATATTCATTGGGCGTGCAACCAACTTGCTTTTTAAATAGACGAGTAAAATGTTGCGGGTATTTAAAGCCTAACTCATAAGCAATTTCACTTACAGTCAAGACATTATCACTTACCTTGTTTTTGGCTAATACGATGATTTTATCCTGAATATATTCTTTGGCAGATTTACCTGTTTCCTTTTTGATTAAGTCGCCAAAATAATTTGCGGATAGATGTAATTGATTAGCAATATAAGCCACTGAAGGCAAGCCTATCTCTTGGGCTTTATGGTCGCTATAGTAGCCATTGAGTTGCTCTTCAAACTTCTCTAAGATGCCTCTATTGACATTATCTCTGGTGATAAACTGCCGATCATAAAAGCGCTCACAATAGTTCATGAACAACTCAATATTTGAGACAATGAGCTTCTTGCTATGCTTATCAACATTCTGTCGTAATTCTAATTTGATCTTTGCAAAAAGATCTAAGACAATCTGTCTTTCTTGCTCTGATAAATGCAGGGCTTCATTCATTTGGTAGCCCCAAAAGCCATATTCAAGAATGCTTTTTGCCAATCCAGTACCCTCGATCATATCTGGATGAAACACCAAGGCGTAGCCTTTGGGTTGATAAGGCTTCCCATCCAGCTCCAAATTCATCACTTGCCCCGGCGATACAAAAACCAAAGTTCCTTCTTGATAGTCATAGTAGTTGCAGCCATATCTTAAATCTCCACATTTCACTTCTTTGAGAAAGATGCAATAAATGCCATAGTTGATACGAATCTTTTTTTGTCCGTTCCACGAACGAGGATTTGCCTGATAAAAATCGATCACGTTCACCAACGGATGAAGCGTTTCATGATTATTCAGGGCATTATATTCTGAGACCGTATCAAACCTAAATTGATTGTCCATATACTTTGATTTGGGATGATCTAATCTAGCCAATTCCATCTTATGAGGTGCTATTAATGAATCACATCAGTAAAAATGGTAGGAAATACAGTAATCTATCTACCCTCTAGTCCTTAAAATACAAGCAATTTGGTATTTGAGAATCCAAAAACTAAAAAACTGCCATGAGAAAGCTTTTCACATTTGTTATATTTTGTATAAGTACACTTTCTCTTCTGGCTCAATCGCCAAGTGTTCAAACTGCATCAGGCATCCTAAAGGGTACCACAGAAGGAAAGGTAGCGAGTTTCAAGGGAATCCCCTACGCTGCTCCCCCCATTGGAGAATTTCGCTGGCGTCCACCTCAGCCAGTAGTCTCATGGCAAGGTGTACGTGATGCTAGCGCGTTTGGGCCTAATTGCGCGCAGGCGGGCTGGCCTCGCAGTTCTGGTAGTATTGCTGAAGGTTCTTCCGAAGATTGTCTCTACCTCAACTTATGGAAACCAGCAGATGCCAAAGAAAATTCCAAACTCCCAGTTATGGTTTGGATACATGGTGGCGGATTTACAGGCGGTTCAGGAAGGGTTTCCGGGATTGAATTCGCTAAGCAAGGAGTCATTATTGTAAGCATCAATTATCGCCTCGGACGCCTAGGCCACTTTGCTTTTCCTGCCTTAAGTGCAGAACATCCTGAGGAACCAAAAGGCAGTTACGCTTTTATGGATCAAATTGCAGCTCTTATATGGGTACAGAAAAATATTGCTGCATTTGGCGGTGATCCCAGCAATGTCACCATCTTTGGTTTTTCAGCTGGTGGAGTATCGGTTCATTCTCTCATGACAATACCTGACGCCAAAGGTCTTTTCCATAAAGCAATCAGTCAATCTGGTGGTGGTAGGGACGGAGTACTAACTGGGAGGCCAATCAGTACCGAAAATGCCGACCCTTTTTACAAAGTTTCTGCTGAAAGCATCGGAATCACTTTTGCCCGAAAACATGGTATTGAAGAAACAGATAAAGCGGCTTTGGCCAAGCTGCGTGCCCTGAGCGTCGAGGAGATTGTAGATGAAGGGCAGGAGACAGATGGTCAGGATGGCCCTCGGACCTATTCTGGACCAATTATAGATGGCAGGCTGGTAGTAGAAACCGCTGAAAGTGCATATATAGCAGGTAGACAAGCGCAGATCCCGCTTATAATTGGTTCTAATAGTGCGGAAATAGGAGGGAGTTTTGTGAATACTAGTAATTCTAAAACCGAACTTTTTGCCCTCTTTGGAGCACTCGAAGAGGAAGCAATTGCTGCCTATGATCCAGATGGCAAAAAAGAGTTTACTGAGATCATCACCCAGTTTAACACCGATTGGGTTTGGGCTGAGCCAGCTCGTTTTACTGCAAAAGCTTTTGCCTCAAAAGATGTCCCAGTTTACTTCTATCAATTTGGATATGTACCCAGCACAATGAGAGAGAGAATGCGCGATGGTGCTGGACATGGATCTGAAGTCTCTTATGTATTTAACAATCTCAGTTCTCGTTGGGGAGCCCCCGAACCTAGCTCTGAAGATCAAGAAATGGCGATAAGGATGAATGCCTATTGGGTAAACTTTGCTAAGACTGGAAATCCAAATGGAGAAGGACTAAGCAAATGGCCTATTTATTCTCCTACGGAGAACGAAATACTCGATATCCAACTTAATGGTGAAGCAGTAGGCAAACCGGACCCTAGACAAGCAAGACTAGATATCATTGAAAAGGCTGAAAAACTAAGAACACAATTACAATCACGTGGCATTTAGGCCCCCTAAACGCCTCAATATATTTGAACCTAACCCAAAAATCACCGATCAAACCTCATATGAAAAGATTATTTACCGGCCTGCTTTTCGTCATCGTATTGGCGCAAGGCTCATTTGCCCAAGACTCAACCCAAGTACAAGAGATCGCCAATCTTTCTGCCCAAAAATGGCAATGGATGGCAGACAAAAATGTAGATGAGTTAGCTATCCTATTCCACGATCAATCCAAATTCGTCCACATGAGTGGATCATGGAAAAAAGAAAGAGAACTCGAAATCATCAAAAGCGGGAGCATCTGGTATAAAAATGCTGAGGTCCATGATCTGGCGGTTGAGCTATTTGACGATACCGCCATTCTCTGGAATCGTATCACGCTGGTAGCCGTAGTGAGGGGCAATGAAGTTTCCAATGAGTTTACCGTCACCGAGGTCTATCAAAAGGAGGGAGATACTTGGCAACTATTAGCCTTGACCTTTAGCAAGGTGCGAGATTCCCATAGTATTGCCCACTAAGCTTGGCACATTCCTACTTAGGGCCGCTTCGCGGAACGATTATCAGCGTTCTGCGGAGCAGGAAGCAAAGCCTTAGATACCGGATATGTTCGTACCTAACATTCCGGCATAAGGTGGAAAATCGTCCGCCATCCCAGCCGAATAAAGGAGCAAAAGCGACTGCATGAGAGCAGGGATCTAGAGAGAAGCGTTCTGCGAAGCAGCAGAAAAACCTTACAGAAAACTGAATAATCTCCCACAAACAAAAATTGAGACGAAACTAAGCTATCTCCTCCTCAAAAAGTGCTACCTTCTATTCAAATCATTCATTCATGGCATCATTTACCATAAACATCAACGGCAAAGTACAAAGTCTAGAGCTTGATCCCAGCACTCCGATGCTTTGGGTTTTACGAGATCATCTTCAATTAGTCGGGACCAAATATGGTTGTGGGATTGCTCAATGTGGGGCTTGTACCATTCATCTCAATGGGGTAGCGACCAGGTCCTGCCAATTGCCCATTTCAGCCGTAGGAAATAAGGCGATCACCACCATTGAAGGCTTATCAAAAGAGGGGGATCATCCTCTGCAACAAGCTTGGATAGAGCATGACGTTCCGCAATGTGGCTACTGTCAAGCTGGGCAAATCATGAATGCGGCTGCTCTATTAGACAAAAATCCCAATCCTAGCGATGCAGATATTGACGCTGCGATGAATGGTAATATTTGTCGCTGCGGCACCTATACACGTATCAAAGCAGCAATCAAGACCGCAGCTAAGGCCTAAATAGCCTTTTTCTTACCGCTTCGCGGAACGCTTCTCAAGGTTCTGAGAAGTAGACCTAAACAGATATCCTTACCAATAGTCAACAAAATCACGCCTTATAAAATCCTCCTCCATGGCAATCACAAAAACTTCATACAACAGACGTTCCTTCCTCAAGGCCAGTGCCTTGGCCGGAGGAGGCATGATGATCAGTTTCAATTGGTTGGCCTCTTGTATGCCCGTCAAAGAAGAAACCTTGACTATGCCCAAAGAATGGTTTGAGTTTAATAGCTACCTCAAAATCGGGGATAATGGAGTGGTGACGATCTTTTCGCCAAATCCTGAATTCGGGCAAAATGTAATGACCTCGATGCCTATGATCGTGGCCGAAGAATTGGATCTTGATTGGAAAAGTGTCATCGTAGAGCAAGCGCCATATAGTCCTCAGAAATTCCCTAGCGCTCCTTTCGGGCAGTTTACTGGAGGGAGTCGAGGCATCATGTCCAAATGGAAACCACTCAGGATGGCAGGGGCTTCAGCCAAATATATGCTCAAAGAAGCCGCTGCTAAGACTTGGCAAGTTTCTGCAGACGAGATCAGCACTGAAGCAGGGGTGTTATCACATAAAGCCAGTGGCAAATCAGCGACTTATGGCGAAATGGCAGCTGCAGCAGCCAAAATCAGCATCCCAGAAGAGATACCACTCAAAGAGCCAAAAGATTTCAAACTGATCGGGCATTCCAAAAGGAATGTGGAAGGAAAGAAGATCGTTACTGGCAAGGCCTTATTTGGTGTAGACACTCAAAAAGCAGGTATGCTGATCGCAATGATTGAACATCCACCTGCTTTTGGGATGAGCTTACAATCCATTGACAATGCAGACGAGATCAAAGCCATGCCAGGCATCAAGGATGTATTCCCGATCAAATCCTATAATGACGACTTTAAGAAAGGGGGGTTCGACACCAATGCATTCCCTGAATTAGTCGCTATCGTTGGCAATTCTACTTGGGAGGTGATGAAGGCAAAAAAAGCGCTTAAAGCCAGCTGGAAACAGCTCTCGGATCAATCTTTTACCGTCAGTCGGTTTGGTAGAGATAGGGAGGTAGTCGTACCAGGCGGCCTCGAAAATACTGAAGTCCATAAGGCGCGTATGGAGGAACTGATGCAAAATCCTAGCCGCGTCGCTCGTAAAGACGGAAATCCAGAAGCAGCCTTTGCCAATGCTGATAGGATTATCGAACGTCAATACTCAGGTCCATACTTAGTTCACAATTGTATGGAGCCTATGAACTTTTTTGCCGATGTAAAAGAGGATCAAGTTTTTGTATCTGGCCCATTACAAGGCCCCGGACTGATCGAGCCTGCCCTAGCAGATAGACTGGGAATACCGGAAGAAAATATAGAGATCGAAATGACCCGTATGGGTGGTGGTTTTGGTCGTCGGGCTTATTCGCATTATATGCTAGAAGCGGCTTTGATTTCACAGCAAGTAAAAGCACCCGTCAAGCTAATGTATACACGTGAAGATGATATGACCAATGGTATTTATCGTCCGACTTATCAAGCCACATATAGAGCCGCGCTTGATGAAAACAATCAATTGCTCGCGCTACATATCAAGGCTGGAGGAGTGCCAGAAAGTCCTTTGTTTGCCAATCGTTTTCCGGCTGGTTCGATTGATAACTATCTCGCCGAGGAGTTTTCGATTGACTCCAATATCACGACTGGGGCTTTCCGTGCTCCACGTTCCAACTTCATGGCTGCGGCAGAGCAATCCTTTTTAGATGAACTCGCGGAAGAAATGGGCAAAGACCCAATTGATTTCCGCCTAGAACTTCTGCGAAAGGCTGCCGAAAATCCAGTGGGGGAAAGAAACGATTATGATCCAGAACGTTATGCAGCTGTACTGAAAATGGTCAAAGAAAAAGCGGGTTGGGGAAAAGATGATAAGAATCTTAATCGTGGAGTTTCTGCCTACTTTTGTCATAACTCCTATGCAGCTCACGTCTTAGATCTAGAGATGAAAGATGGCAAAGCAGTGATCCAAAAAGTTACTTGCGCGATTGACTGTGGGATCGTGATCAATCCAGATGCTGCCGCTAATATGGCCGAAGGAGGCATCGTAGATGGAATCGGCAATGCGCTTTATGGGGAAATGACCTTTGAAGATGGAGTACCTCAAAAAAACAATTTCCATCAATATCGAATGATCCGGATGAGTGAAGCGCCTAAGGAAATTGAGGTACATTTTGTGCAAAACGAGATCGATCCAACGGGATTGGGAGAGCCGCCTTTTCCCCCGATATTCGCTGCCCTCGCCAATGCGCTCTACAAAGCCACTGGGGACCGTGTTTATCATCAGCCATTTCTGAAGGACAAAAAGGTATTGGCTAAGCGCTAAGGGTCGTTTGATCTTTGTTTTTACCGCTTCGCGGAACGATTATCAGCGTTCTGCGAAGCGGTGAACAGTCAATAATATCATCATGTCAAAAAAGATCGCATGGCATTCCAAAAAACTTCATTTAATAGACGCTCCTTTTTGAAAACCTCTGCTCTCGCAAGCGGAGGTATGCTACTAAGCTTCAGTTGGTTAGGCTGTGAAGCCAGAGAGCTCAGGAAACTGGCCCTTCCCGAAGAATGGTTTGAATTAAACGGATATCTAAAAATAGGAGATAATGGAGTCATTACAATCATGTCCCCCAATCCCGAAGGTGGGCAAAATATCAAGACTGCATTACCGATGATTATTGCCGAAGAGCTCGATATCGACTGGCAAAAGGTCATTGTCGAACAAGCTCCATTGAATACAGATTTATTCCAAAGGCAATTTATAGGAGGTAGTAATGCTATCAGATTTGGGTGGAAAGGGCTAAGGATGGCAGGGGCTTCGGCTCGGCAGATGTTGAAAATTGCAGCAGCACAAAGTTGGGGGGTCTCAGCCGATGAAATTAGTACGAAAGCAGGAGTATTAAATCACAAAGCGAGTGGCAAGTCAGCTAGCTATGGAGAGATGGCAGCGGCGGCGGCGAAAGTAAGCGTACCAGAAACAGTCCAACTCAAAGAGATTAATGATTTTCAAATCATTGGTAGCTCTCAAAAGAATGTAGATGGGAAGAAAATTGTTAGTGGCCAGCCCCTATTTGGGATTGATACTTATAGAGAAGGCATGCTAATTGCGATGATTGTGCACCCACCCGCTTTTGGCATGAAGCTTAAATCAGTCGATATAGACTCCGCCAAATCAATGGCTGGTATACAAGATATATTTACAATCAAAGTGCTGGAGGATAGCTATGGAAGACAACACTTTGACACTTGTGCTTTTTTGGAGGTAGTAGTCATAGTTGGTCGATCTACTTGGGAGGTAATGAAAGCAAAAAGGGTAATTGAGCTGAACTGGGAAGCTTTTGATACCTACACAGAAGAAAGAACACCTTACGGTAGATCCAAACAAACTTTCACTATACCCGCTGGTTTAGAGAATAGTGAGGATCACCTTGCTCAGATGGCCCAAGCCTCCCAAGAAGCAAGAGAAGTTCGTAAAGATGGAGAACCCAAGATAGCCTTTCAAAACGCTGCCAAGATCATTGAAAGGACCTATAATGCCCCCTTTTTGGCTCATAACTGTATGGAGCCTATGAACTTCTTTGCTGATGTAAGAGAGGGCAAAGTGAAGCTAGCTGGGCCTTTACAAAAAGCTGAACTCACAGAACAGGCAATTTCCGCGAGACTAGGGATCGGGATTGAAAATATCGATATTCAGATGACTCGTCTCGGCGGGGGCTATGGACGTCGTTCCTATGCGCATTGGGCAATAGAAGCTGCGCTTATTTCTCAAAAAGTGAATGCGCCCATTAAGCTGATTTACTCTCGTGAAGATGATATGACAGGGGGGATCTACCGCCCCGCTTATCAAGCTACTTATCGAGCCGCCCTTGATGTACAGAACAATCTGATTGCTTTTCACGTCAATGCCGGCGGCATACCCGAAAGTCCTTTATATGCCAATCGATTCCCAGCCGGAGCTGTCGAGCATTATCTAGCCGAAAGCTGGACAGTCAATACCAATATTACGATTGGTTCGTTTCGCGCCCCAAGGTCAAATTTCATTGCTGCTGCTGAGCAGTCCTTCCTAGATGAAGTTGCAGAAGCAGCAGGCAAAGATCCTCTCGATTTTCGCTTAGAACTTCTGCAAAAGGCTGCCGAAAATCCAGTGGGGGAAAGAAATGATTATGATCCAGAACGCTATACAGGTGTGCTCAAACTAGTCAAAGAAAAATCAGGATGGAGAAAAAAAGACATCAGGTTTCAGCGAGGCGTTTCAGCTTACTATTGCCACAATTCATATGCAGCTCATGTCTTGGATTTGAGTATGGAAGAGGACCAACCCATCATCCAAAATGTTAGTTGTGCCATTGATTGTGGCATTGTAGTCAACCCTGATGCAGCTATTAATTTGTGCGAAGGAGCTATCGTAGATGGAATCGGAAATGCGCTATATGGGGAAATGACCTTCAAAGATGGTGAACCGCAAAAAAATAATTTCGATGCCTATCGTATGATCCGCATGGGAGAATCGCCCAAAAATATTGAAATCCACTTTGTCCAAAATAAAATCGATCCTACCGGCTTAGGTGAGCCTGCTTTTCCGCCAATATTTGCCGCTTTAGCCAATGCATTGTATCAGGCTACTGGTAAGAGGTATTATCGTCAGCCTTTTATCCATGACTTGCAATCTTAGTTTTTGATCTTTTTCTACCGCTTCGCGGAACGATTCTAAGTATTCTGCAAAGCGATAACCTTAGTAACTCCCATGCGCCGTCTCCACCTCCTCTCTTGAGAGAGAAAAGATTCAAATTGGAATTTTGCCCAAGAGAAAAGCGTTCCGCGAAGCAATGAAATAATTCCTATCCCAAAATCTTATACCCTTTACAAAACGATCATTTCTTCAGTAATTTCGCCCTTGGCGAACTTACGAGCAGCTTGATCAGCTCTCCGGATCGGTTCGATCAAACGGTATTTACTCCGCAGTGCAAAGGTAATTCGCAAAGCCTCATCTTGGCTGATCATATGCCCCGCACTGACAAAAAGTGGTTTTACGCCATCTTGAGTACGTATTATATATCCCAATAATTCGTTTTGCTCGTGGATCGAGAAAGTACTACCAGCAGGCTTGCCAAGTTGATAATCAAACTTTAGCAGGCTGCGTTTCGCCACGCCAATGCTCGGCAAATGCATCTTGATGCCTAGCCAACTAGCCAGCCCCATACGTCTCGGATGAGCGAGGCCGTGTCCGTCAATAATCAATAGAGCCGGCTGAATGTCATGCTGCTCAAGCATTTTGGTCAAAGCAGCCGCTAATAACGGTCCCTCTCTAAAAGCAAAATAGCCGGGGATATACTCTTCAACCACTGCTTCTTGACTGAGATAGATTTGATGTTGATCAGTTTCCCACTCATGCACATCTAGAGCTACATAGCCCCACTGATCTTTATACTGTATATCGACGGTAACTACTTGATCGGACTCGTTTAAGCAAAACTCAGCTCCCAACGGATATATCTCTAACTGCTGCAAGAGGGTCAATTGTTGTTTTTCAAATATCTCTTGAGCGTTTGGTCTCTGCATGAAGTTGATTAACGATAATTAAGGAGATAGCGATAAGCTTTGACCATGCGTTCCTGCGAAGCACCCATCAAAAATAGCGCAAATACTACTGCATTGGCAAAATTGACTCGAAAGTAACTATTGTGCTCATACTTCCGAGCAGAAACCACAGCGTTTTTGGGCATGATCAGAAAGCTATGCGCTTTGCGGGCACGCCTCAAAAATTCGTACTCCTCCATGATTAGATAGTCCTCCCGATAACCGCCGAGTTCCTCGAAGAGACGCTTGGGAATAAAGAAAGTCTGATCACCTCCTCTAAAAAAAATCAAGTCGAAACGAGTCATAAAAGCGTTGAAGCGTAAAGCCCGATGATTGATATCAAAGACATAGCGATAGCAACCCATCTCGTAGCCGGCTTCGACGGAACGCAAAACATCCTCCGCAAAACTGCTTGGCGGACGAGTATCAGCATGCACAAAGTATAAAATCTCCCCTTGAGCTTCAGAAGCACCAAAATTCATCTGCGGAGCCCGCCCTTTGCAGGGAGCTTGAATCGCTCTCGCCCCTAATTCCTCCGCGATCGCTAAAGTATCATCAGTACTACAGGAATCCACGACTAGGATCTCCCCCACTCTATCTCCGCCATTGATCCGCAAATAGGGAATCAACTCCTTGAGGTTTGGGGACTCATTATGAGTAGGTATGATGATACTCAGTTTCATATTAAAAAGCTTCGCCTATGGTTAGGTAAAAGTTGGGCTGTCCGTTGCCGATACCGACATCAAGACGCACATGTATTTTTTCTTCGGGATTGAGCGCAAAGCGTAAGCCTGCGCCATAATTTAAATGAAATTCATTGATTTTGAGTTCGCTCAGGCGTGGCCCTACCCCACCATAACTCGCAAAGAGCTCTCCTCTAAAGCGCCAATAAATCGGAAACCGATAAGCGGCTTGCAATAAGAGCATTTTTTTGTCTCGGTAACGACCTTGATAAAAGCCTCGTGCCTTTTTGGTGCCTCCATAGAGCGCCAGTTCCTGGAACGGCACGTCTCCATAGACAAATTCACCCAAAAAGTTGAGCGCTAAAATATGATCACGCCATACTGGCAAATAACGGCTCGCATCTAAACGAGCTCTCGTAAAGCGATAAGGACTCCCTAAAGCAGGACCGTTTTGTAAAATCAAGCCTTCGACTAACCATCCACGAGAAGGATAAAATATTTGATCACGATTGTCATAGATACTCAATACCCCTAAACCAGAAACCAGTCCTCCCTCCGCACCGGGGATATCACCACTTGCGAGCAAACCGCCTTCTGCGACTTCCCCAACCTGATAGTCATCCGCCCAATAGCGTAGGCCCAAAAAGGTATTGGGCAAAACTTTACGAAGCACATTGAGTCGCAATCGAGGAAAATTGACTGAATAGGTCTCCTCATTGGCATCCGAAAGGGTGTTGCCAACGCCCCAAAATTGATAGAAGTACCGATAATAGCCTAACTCCCCAAAGAAGAGCCACTCCTGCTCAGCAGTACGAATTTCAAAAGGTAAGTAAGCCAAGATTTGGCGCTCTTGAGTATAAGTCAACCCAAATTGTAATTGTGAGGGGCGAGAATCGTCAGCCGTCTTAGGCAAGCGAAATGAATAGATGCCCGCGACTCCACCGCCAAACTTGGTCTCAGGACTAAAAAAGGCAATCGGTAGCCCTACAAAGCGATTGCGACGTACTTCTGTGCTATCCTGAGCTCTGAGTTGCCCCAATCCAAGCAACAATAGCCATATCCACAGCATCACCTTTTTATCTCCTGACATTGAGTTTCTTTACCGATTAACAACAGACTTACGACAAAAGCTTGCCAACTGGATTTTTGCAAAACCAAAAATCCGCCTAAAGTAGCGGATTTTCAGCTTAATATATTGTCAGGTAGAATTCAAATAGCTTAAACGCATCAGAATACAGTGCTTTCGTTTTGACTCTTTGAACATCCCCCGCCCCAATCTCCGTCCCTTCAAAGGTACGAGCGCTAGGCCAGATTGGGGAAAAGGCCTGCGCAAAAACCGCTTGGAAGAGCTTGCGGCCTGTGCGAGCGGAGATGTTCTATCGGCAAAAGGCATCGCAAATGCTCCTCGTAGTTTTGATGCGTTTAACCTAAGTACAATCAAATGTCTATTTTTCAGTCAATGACCATGATTTTTTGCGTTCGGCTCAGGCCGTCCTCCTCATAAGT
>JBGCFA010000466.1:0-6068 GCA_045106675.1 Bacteroidia bacterium | reverse complement strand
CTGGGAAGCGGCCTTGCCTTGGGTACAGGCTGATCCAGATCGTATCAGTCGTCTATTAAGCCAAAAAATCCTCCTAGCAGAAGGAGATAATCTTAGACTTTCTCCGATTGTGCAGCAGTTTTGGGAGCAATGGGAGGGAGAAAATGCAAATCTTTATTCTTGGGCTGAGTTTCAAGCGGATTGGCAAGAATTTGAAGCTCAAATCTTAGCAGCGGAGCATCTACCTGCGACAGCTAAATTGCGCTACTGGGTAGCCCAACTCCAACTTTGGCAGCAATTTTTGATCAGTTTGACTGCTGACACAATACAAGCAGAGCAAATCACTTGGCTACAAAAACTAGAAGGTAAAATAAAACGATATACGAGTCTAAAACTGGGCCTTGTTCAAGCTTTGGACCGTCAGTTGATATTGTTACTAGATGCTTTGCAGGAATTTTCGCAGAGTAGCTTGAAAAACGAAATAAACAGTGAATTGTCAAATCAAATCACTCGTCTACAGTCATTAAGAAGAAAAGACTTACTATTCGAACAGACGGATATAGAGAATCAGATGCTTACTTTGGATGCCACCTTGTGGAACGCTAAACCTTCTAATTGGCTTTGGCCATCATTGCGGGCAGAGTCCTGAACGCTGGAGTTTGAGCGACTCCGTGAAGTAAAAACAACTATCGCCTGCTTCTAGCAAGATCGTATTACTTTGATTGTCTTGTTTCAATTGAAAATTGACGAGATGCTTCGTGGCGGAAGGGCTAAAGCTATATTGATAAAGGTCTTCACGCTTTTGATAATCACGACTTGTGAGCAAGCCTTTGAATTTATCAAATTCATAGATCACTCGCCGATCCCGATCGACTAACCAAGTGGCATCATAATCATAGTATTTGAGCGTTTTGATCAATTCGGGATTTCTAAAGGGTTCACTGCGACCAATAATATCCATCTCTACTTGTCCATCTGAAGTTCCAATATCAAAATTGGCGGCTCCGACGATCCCTTTGGAAGGCGATACTAGCCATATGGCCCGCTCTCTAAATCGCTCGATACCCAGACGAGAACGTCTCAGGATATAAAACAATTCTTCATCTTGATGGGGTTCGCGCTCGATCAACAATGAGTATTTAAAACGCTCATAATGCGAAATCGTATCTCCTGGCTGGCTCATTATGTCCAAAAACATCTGCTTTTGCTTGAGATCCTTCTCACGATCGACCATAAATATGGCTTGTTCCTGATTGACCAAAAAGCCTTCAAAGCGAGCATCAAAAATGCGATAAGCAAAAGGGAAAAAGGCGATTTTGTTTTCTATAATGGGTTGAGGATTGAAATAGAACCAATTCTCAACATCCAAAAAAATGGTATCCTGAACCTGAGCAAAAGGAGGTTCTTGGGAGTATTTTTCCTCACAAGCGACAAGACCGAAAAATAATAATAGGGCGTATAAAATCGGACTCGCTATGTACGACCGGAAAGGCTTTCGCATGGAGTGCAGTCTGGGTTTTGACAGTGTTTGCGTCAATAGTGCGTTTTACAAATCTACTTCACGCCCTCACAAAACGCAAAAAACTATCATTAGCTAATAAAATACGTAATTTTAAACGATATCATAGCTTCTAAATATGCCCCAACGTATCGTCGCGCTTACTGAAGAAACCACCGAATGGCTCTATCTACTGGGCCAAGAAGATAAACTCGTAGGAATCAGTGCCTATACCGAACGTCCAGCCCATGCAAAAGCTGAAAAACCCGTCGTATCTGCCTTCATTGGCGGACATATCAAAAAAATCAAAGCCTTAAAGCCGGATCTGATCATTGGTTTTTCGGACGTACAAGCAGAGTTAGCACGCGAACTAATCAGCGAAAACTTGCCTGTCCTCATCACAAACCAGCGTTCTGTGCAGCAGATCATGGACAATATGTTGATGCTAGGACGGATGGTCGGGGCAGAGCAAAAAGCGCAACATTGGCTGGATCAGTGTCAAGCAAAGATCGAGGCGATGCGTTCTGCGCAGCAGCAAATCGAGATCCGACCCAAAGTCTACTTTGAAGAATGGGATGAGCCGATGATCAGCGCTATCCACTGGGTGAGCGAATTGATCGAAATTGCAGGCGGCGAAAACATATTTTCGGATAGAGCTGCGGGTTTAGCGTCCCGCGAACGCTATGTCACGGTGGAGGAAGTACAGGCCAGAGCGCCGGAGATTTTTATTGGATGTTGGTGTGGCAAGGCCCTTGATGAGGAGAGTGTACGCCAGCGAGTAGGCTTTGCTGAGGTGCCCGCGATTCGCGAACGCCAAATAGTAGAAATGGATCCCGCCATCATTTTGCAGCCGGGACCAGCCTGTTTGACGGATGGATTAGATGCATTGAGCAATATTGTAAGTGAGCATTTGTCGAAAAAATCTGCAACTTTGTAGGTAATCCGCTTTATGCAGACGAAAAGCCACCATTGAATTCACAACAAAAGCTATCTTACAGTATGGAACCAATTATCAGCCTGTCGCATATTCGCAAGACCTATCAAATGGGAACCACCGAGATCAATGCGTTGCTAGACGTATCTCTTGATATACATCCCAACGAATATGTCGCGATCATGGGGCCTTCGGGTTCTGGTAAGTCTACCTTGATGAATGTCCTCGGCTGCTTAGATACGCCTAGTGCGGGAGACTATTTTCTCAATGGTACCAATGTCAGCGGTATGACGGATGCGGATTTGGCGCACGTTCGTAACAAAGAGATTGGCTTCGTGTTTCAGACATTCAACCTCCTCAATCGCTCTACCGCTCTTGACAATGTATCACTACCATTGGTATATGCTGGTTTAGGCAAAGGCGAACGTAAAAGAAGAGCCGCTGAAGTACTCACCAATGTTGGTTTAGGAGATCGTATCGATCACAAACCCAATGAGCTTTCGGGTGGGCAGCGTCAAAGGGTAGCCGTAGCGCGTGCCCTCGTCAACAATCCTTCTATCATCCTTGCTGATGAGCCGACGGGAAACCTTGATACCAAGACTTCTTACGAAATCATGGCTTTATTTGGTGAACTCCACGCCAAAGGCAATACGATTATCCTCGTTACACATGAAGAGGATATCGCGCTTTATGCCGAACGTGTTATTCGTCTCCGAGACGGCGATATCGAAAGCATAGAGATCAATGAAAATCGGAAGATGGCTTAGGATACCATTAGATAGCCTTCAATGAATAACTTAAAATATACAGCCATCATCATCGCTGAAATATTTAAGCTGTTGATAAGGCGATTGTTCGGGATCAAAAAGTATCCAAGCTGGGATCTGAAAACAGAATTGGTTTGGACGAGCACCAGAGCGACTTTATTATCATCTAATCGTTTGGGCTTGCCTTGGCTCAAAAAATTATCCAGTCAATTTAAACCTAAATCCTCGCTTAAAGATACTTTGAGTATCAATGAGCTTGAGTATAAGACTGGGCGGTGTTTATCTGTAAAACCCAAAGAGTCTGCAACAGCCAGTAAAAAAGTAATCATCTATTTTCATGGTGGAGGCTACGTCACTGGATCTCCTGACACCATCATTGAGTTTACAGGCAGATTGGCGACTCAATCCCAAGCTGAGCTCATCGTTCCCTATTATCCCACGGCTCCCGAACAACAATATCCTGCGGCACATCTATTTGCGCACCAATTTGTAGTAGAAACTTTGGAAGCGTTCGGCGAAGCCGAAGTCTATCTTGCAGGTGACTCGGCAGGAGCAGCCTTGGTCTTGTCTACGATCTCCAATTTGTCTGCCTCGCAGAACGCTCAGCTCAAGGCTTGCATCTTGATTTCGCCTTGGGTTGAACCTCTAACCGAAACTGGCTCAATCCAATCTAATGAACCTAATGATGTTGGCGATCATACGTTTTTGTTGGCTTGCTATCATGCATATCTAGGAGAGCAAACGCTACTAAAAGACTATCCTTTGAGTTTTGCTCTGTCAAACCTGCCTAAACTCCCTCCCACATTATTGACAATCGGTAGTGCTGAGTTATTAGTAGATCAAACCAAACGTTTGCAAGAAAATCTTCAACATTTACAAACTGAAACAGAACTGTTTACCTACGAAACGATGTTTCATACCTTTTGGAATTTAGCTCCTTCTATCAAGGAAGCGGATGAGATTATAGGAGATATTAGTCGCTGGATAGAAAAATCATAGTTGAAATTATAAATAAGAGCGGAGTCGAATCTATAAATGGATTTTGCCTAAATTCTGATGTCCAAAGATTACTACTACTAATAAGTTGAATATGAGAAGGATCATCTTTGTATGGATCTGTTTGTGCTGCACAAGCGCTCTTTTGGGGCAAATGCCCAAAGCAAAAAAGCAGATGTTGAGCCAGATAGATGACAATGCCGCTGCCTATGAGGACATTGCTCGCCAAATCTGGAATCATGCGGAAGTCGGTTACCAAGAAGAAAATAGCTCCGCGCTCTTACAAGCAGCCCTCAAGGAAGCAGGATTTAGTATAGAAACGGGAGTTGCTGGCATACCGACAGGTTTCATTGCTAGCTATGGTAGCGGTGAACCGGTGATCGGTATATTGGCTGAGTTTGATGCTTTACCAGGTTTGTCGCAAGACACTTCAGCGGTCCGTTCCCCGATTGAGGGGAAAGTCTCAGGTCATGCTTGTGGACACCATTTATTTGGTGCTGCCTCAGTAGGAGCTGCGATCACAGTCAAAAATTGGCTGGCCCAAAGTGGCACCAAAGGAACGCTAAGATTGTATGGAACTCCGGCCGAAGAAGGTGGTGCTGGCAAAGTGTATATGGTGCGAGAAGGTTTATTTGATGATGTGGATGCGGTTTTGCACTGGCATCCTGACGATCAAAACAATGCAAGTCCAAGAGTTTCGCTCGCCAATAAATCGGCAAAATTCCGCTTCTATGGCGTTTCTGCCCATGCTTCGGCCTTTCCTCATGTTGGGCGTTCGGCCTTGGACGGAGTAGAAGCCATGAACTATATGGTCAATATGATGCGTGAGCACATCTTGCCAGAAAGCCGTATCCATTACGTCATCACCAAAGGCGGAGATGCACCCAACATTGTGCCTGAGTTTGCCGAAGTCTACTACTATTGTCGTCATCCAGATGCCGCGATCGTACAAGCCAATTTTGAACGCCTCGTCAAATGCGCTGAAGGAGCAGCTATTGGCACTGAAACCCGCATGGAGTATGAGGTGATACATGGTTTGTACAATCTTGTGCCTAATGAAATCTTGAGTAAAGTGGTCTATGACAATATGCTCTTAGTGGGAGGGGCGCAATACAACGAATCAGAATTGGCCTATGCCACCGAATTGCGTAAGACTTTAGGAGAGGATTTGCCTCCCATGTCTGATGCTCATGATATCCAAGCATTTGGCTTTTTGAAAGGCGGCGGGTCGACCGATGTTGGAGATATTAGTTGGGTAGTTCCCACTGCTGGGCCTAGAGTTGCTACTTGGGTGCCGGGTGTGCCTAGTCATAGTTGGCAGGCAGTATCATCTGGAGGACGCAGTATCGGTGTGAAAGGCATGCTTGTCGCCTCCAAAACCATTGCTCTATCGGCTTATGACTTATTTATGAATGGGGAGATAATCACCCAAGGAAAAAAGGAACTAAAGGAGAGAGTCGGTGATGACTTTCAATATGAAGCCTTATTAGGAGATCGGCCTCCCGCATTGGATTATCGCCGCTAAGCAAGGCATAGTGATCGCTTTATTTATGATGCACTATCATATCGGCCTTGCCGAACGCTGGAGTAAATCTTAGGCAAGGCATAGTGATTTGTGGCAATAAAATAAGGGCTCTATATTTTGATGAAAGCAAACCTAAACTCAGGTCTCAATAAAACCATTTTTAATCGCGTAATGATGAAATTAGCTACTACCGATAAAAACCAGTCCATCAAATACAGGGCAAACCTCTCTGGGAATTTATTTATAGCTCTAGCGGTCATAATGTTTCTTCTTTTCCCTCAAGCTATTATTACGGCTCAAGATGTCGACTACGATGTTGTTGTGATTGGTGGTACACCAGCAGGGATTGCAGCTGCCATTGCTGCCGGG
>JBGCFA010000465.1:0-11154 GCA_045106675.1 Bacteroidia bacterium | reverse complement strand
CACTCGAAAGGGAAGGTCCCAATTTCTCAGCATCCACACGCATAGAACGAAACTTATAAATGTAGAAGGGCTTTGTCCCCCTACCAATACGTTCTTGCTTAAAGAAAATAGGGCCTTCTGAATTTAATCGCACCCAAATTGCCACGCTTACATAAACCGGACTCAAAATAATCAAGGCACACAAAGAAGCTACTACATCAAATAAACGTTTGCCCGCTCGCTCCCATGAGCGCATTATCTGAGGGAATATCTCAATCAGTGGTGCTCCCAAAATATGCGAAACCTTAGCACTCCCAATGATATAATCGTAGACTCCGGGTACTACCTTGATATTGGCCGCAGTACCTTCGCAGATACCAATTACTTGGCCAATCTGATCTGCCTCATCTTTTTCGAGGGCAATGATTACTTCTTCAATCTTACGACTATTGATTACATGCTCTAGACGATCTAGGGTCCCGTAGTGCTTGAGTACTCCTCTAAATTGATTGTCTTCTGTGCCATCCAAATTCACGTATCCACTAAACTGATAGCCAAGGGGCTTACGCATCTTTTCCAGTTCCGAATAGATCTTCATCGCCTGTTGCTGGCAACCAATCAAGAGCGTAGGAAAGCCTAATTTGCCTCTCCTGATTCGCATATTGGTGCGAGTAGTGAGGATAAAACGTAGTAAACTCACTCCACCAAATTGAGAAGCGAGATATATCGTCAGTAAAATCCGTTGCTGGGAAGGATTTTCAGGTGGGATAGGATCATCCAAAAAGATGGCAAAGAACAAAGTCAAAACGCCTATTAAGGTAAATTTAAACACCTGAGTAAGTTCAAAAAGCCGAGAGCGTCGAAAAGGGTTGGCATATAGGCCAGCAATCGCATATAATATCAACCAACCTGAACTGACGACAACAGCATTGATAAATTGCTGGGCATCAAGGTAGCCATATCCTTCTAGTGTCTCTCTTCTGAAATACGCAAAGCCCAGCCACACTATATAGGTGGCTAAAAAATCTGCTAGTAGATAATAAAAGGATTGTCGGCGACGACGATTCATTAGCGAAAATGTACGAGGCGAATGTTGTCAAGATAAATAACTCCCGATTCGGAACCACTATTAGCTCTAACATACATGCTAAATAGGGAATTGCGAGGGGTTTCTCGTACAGCATCATTGACATGAAGGTAAACAGTGTTCCACTCCATGTTAGAATTATAAAAGAGTTCTAGTGGTAATTCTCCTGCCTCCAGGGCCGGAGTAACGTAATATAAACCCGCAGTAAAGGAGATATTATTTTTATAAGAGATCTCGATATAGATGTCATTATTGCCTGTCTGGGGCAGACTAAAAGGATTGACCGAAATCATCTCAAATTGATTTCGATCAGCAGTAAGTCTCACTCTACCGCTCTTAGTTTTATGAAATGATTCTTCATCCGTCCTCACAATAGAGGCATAGACATCTGACGAATTAACAGCATCAAAGGTAATACCGGCATTTTCAAAAGACTCATCTACTGGAAAAACCAGCAGCGTATCAGAGAAGTATTCAAAGTCCAAACTAAGTGGTATGCTGTCCAAAGGCGGCGTACTGGGTAACTCAATGAACTTAGGTTGCCAAAATGGATATCGACTACGGAGAGAAGAAAGTCCATTTTCAAATATGCCGCCAAATACCACAATTTGATCACCCGTAGGCTCAGGCAAAAGGGGCACCGTTCGGGGAACTCGAAATACGCCTAAGTTGTTGCTATTGTGCTCAATCCAAAAATCTTTGATCCCAACCTTAGCTCTTGCACTCTCATTGGGAGCGATTTGGACAGTAGGCTCTTGGAGATTCAGATACACTGGGAGCGGTTCTGCTTTATTGCATGCAGCGAGCAGCAATACTGTGATGCAGACAATCAATATGTGTTTGAGGGATGTTGTACACTGGTTCATAAGCATACAAATATAACACAAAAAAAAGGGCAGGAGTGGCCTCCCGCCCTATGAAAATCTAACAACTACTATTATGATTTCTAATTTAGTTCGACGTCCAAGACATAAGAGATACCGTCTTTGATGGTGATTTCTTGATAAGCAGGAAAGGCTTCAATGCCCGTCATCGCCTTGGAGTCTATGATCAACCAATACGTGCCATCGGGCAGATTGCTGAATTCATATGTTTTTTCTATCGAAAAAGTTTTAGTGCCCTGTACCTGATTAGGGTTATCGGGGCCATAAAGGGACAAATGAAATACACTAGCGGTTGATTTTGCCATCCCTAATGCTTTCCCCAGTATCTGTCCTCTATAACTAAGGTTCACTGTTTCCTCTACCTCATTTTCAACTATCAGATTCTCAATATCTGCTACTTTTTCATACTGATAGACAGCATGTTCCGTTTCGAGGCTATTGTGAGAGAAGCTCACGAGTTTGGCTTCTATTTTTTGACCATTTGAAGATAGTACAATCAATACTTGACGATTGTCTAGCTCATAAGTAGCGGTGAGCGTAGGCAAATCATTGTCCTGCCCTACTCTAGCATAACTGTCTACTTGGACACGGCCCCAATCATTTTTTCCTGTTTGCGTGTTTTCCCAAACTTGAATAAAAATCTCCTCCCCTTGTGTGGTGATTTTCAAGTCTGAAATAGGAGCGGCTTCATTACTCCAACTACCTGTGTAGGAAGTAACACCATTTACAAAGGCTGTATTGGCTAAGAAGATAATGAGCAGGAAAAAAAACGGTTTTAGGAGGCGAAATGTCATAATGTGAAACTTACGTAAACAAAAGTAAGGGGTTCATAATGTTCAATTCAATAAGTGTTCCAGCCTATCGGAATATTGAAGCTCATGTTAGAGTTTCTATAAAAACGAACGAAAAACCATGCCGTTCTTCCCACAATAAGGTGTGAACGGCTAATAATCGGAGTTAAGCTGTGGGTTTTAGCACCTTGGATAATTGCTAATTCCCGTCTAAGTTCGCAGTATGCTGTGGCCCACCATTCAACATACCGTCGCCCAAACAATAGATACCCATGCGCTGTTAAAGCCCAATGAGCGTGTCCTAGTGGCTATTTCTGGAGGACCAGACTCTGTGTTACTCGCCTATATCTTGCATCAATTGGGTTATCCAATAGGTTTGGCACATGTAAACTATAATCTCAGAGCAGAGGCTTCGGATGGAGAAGAAAAACTCGTCAGGCAATATGCAAAGGAGTGGCAAGTCCCTATTTATGTCCAAAATGTAGATACCCAAGCACACGCTCAGATCAAGCAACTGTCCTTCCAAGACGCTGCAAGGAGGCTCCGATATAGCTTTTTTGAACAAATAATGGCAGAGGAAGGCTATACCAAATGCGCCACCGGACATCAAGCCAATGATCAGATCGAAAGTGTCCTCATGTCTCTTTTCAAAGGCAATAGTCCAAGTGTACTCAAAGGCATTCCGAGATTGAGAGGGCCCTATATCAGACCACTTTTAGATTTGAGTCGCACCGAGGTTCTCAACGGCCTTGCCGAACTCGGCCTCCAATATGGCACAGACCATACCAATGATGAAAACGACTACCTCCGCAATCAATTTAGAAATCAAGTAATCCCTGTTCTGCATCACATCAATCCCTCAGTAGGTGATCAAATCATCTCACGCCACGATTGGTATGAAAAACAGAATACTTTTTTGAAACAGATTTTAGATTCATGGCTTGATCGTTCCATCAGCCCTCAAAATGGGGGAATACTGCTAAATTGGACAGACTTTGTCATTGAGTTTGGCACAGATCAACTCCCGCTTTTACTTATCGCCGCTGGCGAACGCTGGGCTTGGCATGGACATGCCCTTTGGCGCCTTACGGAGCTGATTGACACCCAAAAAGGTAAGTATATCGAGCGAGGAGACGAGCGTATCACACGACATGAAGTAGGTCTATTTTTTACTCAAAAATCGGCCAGTCCCAAGTTAAAAACCCTAAAGCTCCCCTCTCTCCCCAAACTCGGAACGCTTCGCTTTGGCAACCGTAAAATCCACCTGCTACACCCAGCAAACGGACCTTATAGTTTCGGCGAGGCCGGAACGCTTTATCTCAATAGTCAAGCAATCCAACTTCCATTAGTGATTCGCCCCTGGCAACAAGGTGATAAGATGCAGCCCTTTGGCATGAAAGGCATCAAAAAACTCAGTGATATCTTCACTGATCAAAAATATAGCCCTATTCAGAAGGAACAAGCCATCGTTTTTGAAGACCAAAAACAGATCGTAGCGCTCTCCGATTTCAGGATTGCAAATGATTTAAAAGTCGAAGCGGGCACCTCCACCGTACTAAAAATTGTCATCGAAGATCAATTTTGAACTTGAGAAGCAAGTCCAAGCTGCGCATATTTGCAATATGAAAATTATTCCCTCGATACTGTTGGGTCTTGGAATCCTTCTTTTTGCTTGTAACAAAGCCTCCGAAACGCAGCCCCCCTCGACAGTAATCAAAGTAGATAGCGCAGTGCCGATGGGTCCCGCAGCTCAGCTCGTCGCGCTCAATAAGCAGATCGAACTGAGCCCTAAGAGTTATCAACTCTTCGAGGAACGCTCCCGCATATATTACCAATTAGATAGTCTTCCCAAAGCCACCGCAGATCTTGACAAAGCGATAGCGCTATTTCCCAAAGGAGCAGATCTTTTTCATCTCCGGGGATTTTATGCGTTCGTCCAAAACGATAGCGTAAAGGCGATGGCTGATTACAAACGAGCAGCTCAGCTTGGCACTGAAAACCCTGAGAATTACTACCAGATGGGCCAGCTATTTTTCTTTCAAGGGAATGATAAAATGGCTTTAAGCCTTTATCAGCAAGCGGAATCCCTTGACGCTGCAGAACCTATTTACATTTTTGCGCAAGGATTTTTGCACGAAAAGCGTAATAACAAACAATTAGCATTGCGTGAATACTTGCGTTCACTGGAAGTAGATAGCAGCTTTGCTAAGACGAGATTGCAACTGCATGATTTGTACCTAGATGGATATAATAATGAGCTTGCCGCAGTAGAACAAGCCAGAGAATTACTATTGTATCATCCGACTCATCCACTGGGTCGCTTTTATATGGGCAACTATCATATGCGGCGCCTCTTGGGGATGACGGATCGTTCGCTAAGCGACTCCTATAAAGAAGAAGCCAATGAAGCAGCGATGCACTTTTCGATTGCCCTGAACAGATCACCGCAGTTTACCCAAGCATACTACAATCGGGGCTTTGTGTACTTCTTGGCCCAAAATATAGACAAGGCTCTTGAAGACTTTCAGGAGGTCATAAAAATTGACCCCCAACATCAAGCTTCTTTGCTGATGCTGGGGGATATATTTTATAATTATCAAGATATGGCGACGGCTAAGTCTTATTATGAACGAGCCATTGCCGTTGATCCTAACAATCCTGATATCGAACAAAAATTAGCCGAACTAGAGGAAATCCTCTAATCAGCATCAATGTCCTAGGTTTACCGCCCAAGTACCGGCCGTTTCTAGCTTAAAGTCAGCTACTACGTCTAGTTCTGAAGAACCCAAACGGTCCGGCACTCTGTAATTGACAATCACATTAAGCGGAAACTTTGGATCATAAACGATCAAGCGAGAAGGTCCCTGCATATCGTAGCGACCACTAGAGATATTGATATCTAAGCCTAGCACCTGAGTCGGTGAAGAGATGTTGATCTCAACACGATTTTCACGATCATCAATCAACTTGACAGAATTGCGACTAACATTTCGTATCCGAGCGATACTGTATTCTCCTTTCAGGATTGCTTTGACAAATTGATCATTTTTCCAGGTAGTCCAGCGAGTATTGTCTGTAAGCTCAACTTCACCTGCACGACGCATATAGCCTTTGCCATGACGTTTTCCATTGCGAAACTCTCCGATATACTCATCTCCATTGGCATAAGTGAGACGGCCTTTACCATGTGGGAGACCGTTTTTAAATTCTCCCATATACTCATCTTTGCCAATCGCCTTACCTAGGCCATGAGCAAATCCTTTTTTACATTCACCCTCATAAACACCTTGGAGATTATTTGAGCTAACACTACAATCATCAGCAGCGTTCGGCGAAGGCGGAAAAACATAAAGACTTAGCACAAGGAGCGCCAATAGTGGAGAATAGTATTTCATAGATTTGGAGTTTGTTAGTTAAATGAATCTACGTCATTTCTGCCAAAAATCACAGTCCCAAAACAGATGCACCTTGCTCAAAAACAATATCTACTGGTATGCCAGCTGCACCGAGACGATCCAAATCTGATTGTAATTCGACACTAACCACGCCCATTTCTTCGACTAATTTTTGGACACCATCATAGTCTCCATCGCCTTGCAAACGTAATATTTTCTCAGAGAGAGAAGTCATCGCCTTTTGCATCCCATCAAAATCAACTCGGTACGTAGCAGACGCTTCATCGCGCATAATGGCTCCTTCTTTGACAAAGTGATTGAATCGCACCATATTGGCCCGTCCATGCGCACTAGAAGCGCCAAAACGGATAGAACGGAAGATAGAAGCTACGAAGGTTACGTAATTATCCATCAACTCACCTTCAGGGATCTCCCCTTTTTCAAATAGTTGGGTTACCATATATAAGCCCAATACATCCGCTTTTCCTTCTTCAAGCGCAGATGCGAGTTCTTTGAGAGATTCCCGCACTTTGCCTTTGCCATTGATGGTTTCTTTGATGCCTAGTCCGTGCGCCACTTCGTGGAACATCGTATTGCCAAAGAAGGCATCGAAGGTGATATGTTTACGCTGATCCTCAGCGATAAGCACCCCTGATAGTGGCATTAAGATCTTATCAAACTTGGCGCGCATTGCATTTTTGAGCTGCAGACGACGCGTACCATGACTGAGTTGGACTTCTTCATCATTGGGAAGATTTACGGCGATAGTCTTGCTACCTGAATTACAGTCTCCTGCATAATAAACTACGTCATAAGCTCCTAATTGAGAATTGCGGCCTGGCGTTTCTTGCTTATACTCAGCTGGAACCGGTAAGCCTCTTTGAAGTTCGGGCAGGAAACTAGCATAACGCTCTAAGCGCTTGGTCCAAGACTTATCTTTGACTAGGATATAGCTTTCGTGAGCTGCTTTGTAGCCAAATAATTGGTCTTCATAAGTTTCAATTGGGCCAATGATGACATCAATGCCATTGTCTTGCATCTCCATCCAAGCGATATCACTTTCCTTATAATCATCACTTAGCAAAGCTTGGGCGCGAAGCTTGAGATACTTTTTGAGACTCTCTTGTTCGGCAAGAACGGCCACATTTGCATTGAGAATATCAGCGACCTTCCAAATTTGCTCTGTATAAGCCTTGTGGTAAGGTATCGTCATCAGTTTACCCGCTTCGTCGCGACGGACCAAAGTATAAAGACTTGATTTGCTTGGATCATCAAATGCTTCAAACTCCTCCTTAGTCATGTCAGCAGGATAAAAATTCGCCCCTAGAGGTTTCTCTCCTATCCCATCGATAAATGGCTTATTAGCCGCTAGCCGATCCCAAGGGCCGTAATTAATTTCCATAAACGCTCGCTCAGCCTCACTCAAAGGCATGGTCGCCAGTTTGTCAGCAATGTCTGCGGGCAAAGCTTCATCTTGAAAAAGTTGATCCATGATCTTTGCAGCAGGAATCAACAATCCGATCATTTGCTTTTCGTTTTCGCTGAGTTGACTTAGATCCGTCGTGAGACGAACGCTCTCATAAATCCCCAGACGTTCAGCAACATAGGCGTTTTCCTCTGTTACATCCGTGCTTTGTTTGGGCATTTCTTTGCAAGCCATCAAGCTCGCCATGCATATCAAAATCCAAAGAATTCTCTTCATAAGTTAGTAGTAGATAGGTTTTAGGTCTCGGTAATTTACTTAAATTAGAAAAAAACCCCTTATGCGTTTCCTTTCCCTTGCTCTAATTTTGTCTTTCTTCTTTGCTTGCCAGACACCACCCGAACCCAAAAGGCCTCCCAACATTGTGTTTATCCTCGCCGATGACCTTGGAATTGGGGACCCCCAAGCCTATAATGCTGCGAGTGCAATACCGACTCCCAATATGGATCGATTGGCTGGAGAAGGCATGCGATTTACAGATATGCACACCCCTTCAGCTGTTTGCACCCCTACGAGGTATGGGATCTTGACGGGGCGTTACGCATGGCGGTCAAGACTAAAATCTGGCGTACTAGTAGGTCATGATCCTTCTTTGATTGAAGAAGAACAAACTACCATTGCCGATATGCTACAGTCCCAAGACTACCATACTAGCGTCATTGGCAAATGGCATCTAGGCTTAGGTTGGCAAAAAAAGCGGGATGCTGACCCAATTGCCTATGGCTCTCCTTGGTCGGTGGATTCGTTAAATATTGACTTTAGCTTGCCTTTAAGCAATAGTCCAAACAATCACGGATTTGACTATAGCTATATCATCCCTTCGAGTTTAGACATCCAGCCCTATTGTTATATCGAAAATCATAATGTATTGGGATTGCCGATGAAGTTTACCAAAGGTATCGCCCAAGACACCGCAGGAAGGGGCGTATTTTGGCGATATGGAGAAGTAGCCAGCGATTTTTCGTTTGAAGGCGTACTAGATCACATTGGCGATAAGGCAGTCCAATACCTAGGGGAGAGAAGTGAATCCTCTCAGCCTTTTTTCTTATACCTTCCGTTAACGGCCCCACACACACCTTGGCTTCCGGGCAAAGCATACGATGGCAAAAGCCAATCAGGTACCTATGGAGATTTTGTCGCCCATGTGGATGCAGTCCTTGGTAGGGTTTTACAAAAGCTGGATTCAGCCAATCTTACCGAAAACACCATTGTCGTATTTACCTCTGACAATGGCGCTCATTGGACCCCCAAAGATAAATCTCTCTTTGCCCACAGAGCCAATCAAGGTTTAAAAGGCCAAAAAGCTGATATCTGGGAAGCGGGTCATAGAGTTCCCTTTTTGATCCGTTGGCCGGGGATTGTAGAAGCATCTAGCGTAAATGATAATACCGCTTGTTTGACTGATTTTATGGTCACGGCTCAGCAGATCGTTGGCGCAAGTCTTTCGCCCGATGCTGCAGAAGATAGTTATGACCTAAGCCCCTTATTGAGAGGTGAGGCACTCTCCAGTCCAAGGCCCCCTGTAGTCCATCATTCTTTGAGAGGACATTTTGCAATTAGGGACGGTGAATGGAAACTGATACTACGCCCCGGTTCAGGAGGTTTTTCGGCCCCTCAATCTCCTGAAGGAGATATAGGACAACTCTATCAGTTGGAAAGAGACCCCCAAGAGCAAAGTAACCTCTATGAGAGTTATCCGGATAAAGTGGCAGAACTAAGTGCAAAATTAGATGCGATCAGAGGGATTGAATCTACTCCAGTTCAATAGCTAAACTTGAGAGAGTATTTTGTTTTATACCGCTTCGCGGAACGATTTCTCTCGTTCTGCGAAGCAGGGAAAAACACGAGAAAGGCTGCCCAAAGAGGTTAGAATAAGCGTTCTGCGAAGCAAGGAAAAACTCAAAAAACTCAAATAGAATGAAGAAGGTTGTTTTCACTTGTATGTTGGTATGGGGTTTGGTCGGCTGCGCCGAACGCGGCGAGCAAACGCCTGCTTCCGTCTATGTCAGTATTGAAGATTTCACCCATCAATATGAGCCGGGCAGTAGTAAAATATTGCCTTTAGGGATCAGGACCATGGGGGACAAAGCTTGGCAAGGAGAGATTCATCTTGATTTATTGCAAAAGGATTCTAGTCTCCACCATTGGCAACAAAGTATCTCAGTTGCAGCAGATACAATGATGATCACACAAATAGAGATCCAATTGCCCCGATCAGTAGGCACCTATCATTTGCAAGCTCGCATTCAAAACTTTAGAGATGAAGCGGTATTGAGTCGCCGCCTAATTGAGGTCAAAACACCCGTCAGCGTACAAATCAATTAGTCCCAATCGGGGCCATTGCTAGGATTGACAAGGCGTCCACTTGCACTGCCTAAAGCGCTGATCGTATTCATTTCGGCTTCGGTAAGCGCAAAATCGAATATATCCATATTGGCCTTCATATTACGCACTTTACTGGTGCGAGGAATCGCGATCAGATCTTGTTGCATCAGCCAGCGTAGCGTGATTTGGGTTTCATGCTTGCCATATTTGTCTCCCAATGCCTTGATGCTAGGGTTGCCGATCACTTTGCCTTGGGCAATCGGGCTATAGGCAGTGAGAGAAATTTTTTCTTCCCTCATAAAATCGAGCAGCTTGCTTTGGTCAAGAAAGGGATGGTATTCGACCTGATTGGTAAAGGGACGAATACCCGCTTGCAAGGTCTGTTTGAGTAAGGCTATAGGGAAGTTACTTACCCCAATATTACGCGCATACCCAAGCTCTTTGGCTTGGGCAAGGGCTTCTAAGGTTTCTGCGAGGGGAATATTTGGGTTTGGCCAATGGATCAGTAGTAAGTCTACATAATCTTGCCCTAGCTTTTCTAAACTTTGTTGAGTAGTAGCTAAGAAATCAGCCTTGCCCAGATTGGCTTTTCCAACCTTGGTGGTCAGAAATATATCCTCTCGATCGATCCCAGATTGATTGATGGCTTTGCCGACCTCCACTTCATTGTCATACATCTGGGCGGTATCAATATGACGATATCCAGCTGCCAAAGTAGCCCCTACCATTTCGATCGCAACTTCTCCTCGAAGGTCCCATGTACCAAAGCCAAGAGCGGGAATTTGAGAATTACTCTGTGTATATGTCGGAATCATAATTCAAGTCTTTTCTTATCAACTCTAAACTAAACAAGATTGTTAGGAGCTACAAAAAAAGAGGTCAAGCAATGCTTGACCTCCCGGCAAAATATAATATAAGGAAAACTTATCTTTTAATTACTCGGCCATTAGTCGTACGGCGAGTTTCAGTTGGTTTTGGCTTTTCAGTCTTTTGACGAGCTTCTGCTGCACGACGTTGCTGCTGAGCTTGGGCTTCACGACGCTGTTGCGCTTGGCGATTAGCTTCTGCTTCACGGCGTTGCTGCTGGACTTGCGCTTCACGACGCTGCTCCGCTTGGCGACTAGCTTCTGCTTCACGGCGTTGCTGCTGGACTTGCGCTTCACGACGCTGCTCCGCTTGGCGACTAGCTTCTGCTTCACGGCGTTGCTGC
>JBGCFA010000464.1:0-10112 GCA_045106675.1 Bacteroidia bacterium | reverse complement strand
AAACCAAAATAAATCGTAAAGAATGTCGCGCCGCCAAGCAGTACAATCAATACAATCGGGACCGATAACTCTGTTCCTGGTACCGGAATTGCGGTAAATACAAAGTTGAATACAGCACTCGAGACGGGTGCTATTGCATCATTAATTCGATCATCCAAGCCCCTTTCGGTGTCCTGAGCCCACATTAGGGCCGGCATCGCCAAGGCACTCATCAGTGCTAATAGTCGTTTCATAAAGGTATATTTCAATAATTCGGGTTTTTCACAGCTGGTTAAAATAACAATTATTCAAAAACAAAGGTAAAATCTCTCATATCTTTCTGCTTTGCTTTGAGTATCAGAATATTTAGGGAATAAAAAGAACCATAAATAGCTTACATTTCCTATATTCGTAGCATTCAGGGCTTTATGAAGCGATTATTTTACATTATTACTATCATCTGTCTGCCGTTGATTGCGTTCTTTATGTTCGACAATTATCGGTCGCATCATCCTGAATCCATTTATGCGTACCA
The DNA here is from genome assembly GCA_045106675.1 of Bacteroidia bacterium. Lineage (GTDB taxonomy): Bacteria > Bacteroidota > Bacteroidia > J057 > J057 > JBCAWW01. The sequence goes on along the minus strand of JBGCFA010000464.1, from coordinate 9,598 downwards.
AGCTGCAACGGAGATTGATGCCAATTATCACAATCCTGATGTGCTATTGCGCTATCATCAACTTTGTGAAGAGATTGGTGCTTATGGACGGCATTGTTGGCGTGAAGAGGGGATTGACGTCTTGAGAGAGGATAATACCGATGCTGAGGCTGGACCTTTGATTCAACGCTATCAATCGTTGATCGCGACGGCGCGTTACCTAGAAGGGAAACTCACACAGTCTGCCAAATGGAAAGCAGAAGGACACTCCAATGAGCAAGTAATACTAGCTGAGACAGGGCGTTCCTCCGCAGGAGAAAAGCTTCCACAGATTGCACCATTGGCAACGCTAGGAGAAAAAAATGCACTGATAATGGCTGTCCAACAAAAATTGCAGTCAAAAGGATATACGCTAGAAGTAGATGGTATTTTTCGTGCAGAAACGGAAACCATCCTCAAACAATTTCAAACCGATCAGGCAATCACTGTCAACGGTGCACTTGATCTGGCTACATTTTTGAAGCTTTGGCAATAAGATAGCACCCTTGAAATCTGGAATAGAATGGCAAAAGAGAAAGAAAATAACGATTCCTTGCAAGCAGAAAACGATAAATTCAAAGCGATTCAGGACATCCTCATGGGAGGCGAGATGCGCCAGATTGAACAGCGCTTTCACAAACTTCAAGAACGCTTAGAAGAAGGTCAGTCTGACCTGGAAAGACAATTTGTCGCACTCCAAAAAGAGCTCGCTGAAAAACAGACTGATACCAAAGTAGAATTAAATGATAAGCTAGAGAAGTTGATCGAGCAACTTGCCGATAAAGTCGAGCGCAATCACAAATATAGCCGTGAAGAAATCGCACGCTTGGACAATGAAAAAACCAATCGCAAGGAACTCGCAAAGATGTTCCTCATGATTGGTGAATCTTTATTGAAAGACGCAGAATAATCTCATGCCGGGGCAGTAGGAATGCCTTGACACATACACTGATTCCGGCCAATTTGGCTCTCAGACTCGCCTTATTTATTCGGTTACTTCTTCGACATCGTAGACGAAGTACTTCGTATCGCCGCGCCAGTCAAACTGAAAAAAGTATTCTTTGTAATGTAGACGGATATCATGTCCTTTCTCCATTGCAGTCTCGATTTCTTGACGGACATCCATCTCACTTCGTTCTACTGAAAAAGCCCAGATATTGGACATCGCTCCATTGTCGCCTTCGTCAAATCCGCGAATAGCGAGCTGACCTTCATAAGTCTTAAAGGCAATTCCCTTTTTACTAAACTTGACGATCTGGCCAGAACGAATCCCATCGCTAAAAGTCCCAAAAACAGAAATCGAACCAACGATACCGCCTAGAACTACTAGCGTAATGAGGGTAATAATAAGTATGCGTTTCATAATGTATAAGACGTTGGTAGGACTCAAAGGTAACAATTTCTCATTCTTCGCTGGCGAATAAAAATCATTACCTTCGCCTTGCAATTGGGAATCAAATGAAAAATACTATTGGAATCCGCCGCGAAGACCTCAGCAAAACCGGCGAACAACGCGTTGCTCTCACACCTGAGACCGTAAAAACACTCGTTCAAAATGGACATCAGGTATTACTGCAACCCGCAAAACATCCCCAAACTGGAGAGCGAAAACGCGCCTTTCAAGATGACTCATACCAAGCAGTCGGCGCTAATGTCAGCGAGTCTTTAGAGGCTGCCAATCCGATTTTTGGCCTCAAAGAAGTCGAAATTTCAAATATCATCGCTGATAAGGCCTATTTGATCTTTTCGCATACTCACAAGGCCCAGGTCAAAAATCGTAAGATGCTCGCCCATTTCATGGAACAGCGAAATACAGTCATCGACTACGAACTCGTCACCCATGCCAATCGCCAGCGGGTCATCACTGCCTTTACTTATTTCGCGGGCTACGCAGGCATGATCGATAGTTTGTGGACCCTCGGTCAACGCTACGCCCAACGCGGCATCGAGCACCCTTTTCAAGCGATTCCTCAATCTATTGAGAAAGCTGACTTAGAGCTGATCAAGGAGATCATTCGCTCCGTCGGAGAACGCATCGCCGCAGAAGGCACTCCCGCCAATTTACCGCCTTTGATTACCGTTTTTCTGGGCAATGGCAAAACCAGTACGGGAGCTCAGAGTATTTATGATTTACTCCCTGTCCAAGAAATCAAACCAGAGGATTTAGCCCAGACGTTCGCCACGGGCGACCGCAAAAAAATCTACAAGCTTGTCCTCGACGTTCCTGATATGTACCGTCATCAATCTGATAGTACACTTGATCCCGCTGCATTTTTCCAACGTTATCTAGCGCAGCCTAGCGAGTTTGAATCCGATATGGAGCGTATTTTTCCTTACGCCAGCATGTGGATGAACTGTATCATTTGGGGCCCAGAGTTTCCACGCCTTTTGACCAGAGATCAAGCTGAGCAATGGTATAAGGATCACCAAACCCTAGAAGTAATCGGAGACATCACTTGCGATCCCGAAGGAGCCATACATTTTAGTAAGGAGACTTGGATCAACGAGCCCGTTTTTGTCTATGATCCCGCTACTCGCGAACGCCAAATGGGATTTGAGGGAGAGGGCATTGCGGTGATGGCAGTTACCAATCTGCCTTGTGAATTTGCGGCTGATGCTTCGGCACAGTTTAGCGCCGACATGGGTGATTTGATTGCAGGTATTGCGGAGGCAGATTTTAGTGCTGCAAGTCCGCAAGCGGCTGGTCTTCCCGAAGCCATCCAAAGAGCCGTGATTTTATGGAAAGGAGAATTCACGCCAGACTTTGCGTATATGCAGGAGTATGTAGATTAAAAAGAGACTAGCCTCTAATTACAAATTCTCGGATTGACCAATGGCTCAAGGCCGATAAGTTGGCGAGTACAGCTGCTCATATTGACGGGAATATTATGATGGTTGATCGAGCCAAAAATCCCTACGGCAGCAGCACTCCCACGGATATTGGAGTATTCTATGCGATAAGTGTTGAGGTTGAAAGCCGTCGGGTCATTGGCAAACATATAGCGGCCTAAAGCAGAGTCTATCGCCGTGACTTTGACTTCTAAAAAGCGAGAAAGATCGGCAGGCACTCCACAAAGAGTAGCATCATCAATATCGTAAGTGGCTAGTGGATCGTCCCACCTCGCTTGTATCCCACGTACCACTCCTCCTTCCGGGAGTTGATAACAGACCACACCGTCGCCAACGTTGCCACATCCTACATTTTTTTCAAAAATACGAGTGGGGCCAAACCGATATGTTTTGTCAACATTATTTTCGGTATAGTTGAGTTGGATGCCTATCTGATAACGAAATGCATCTCCAAAAACGTCATTATTACGTTTGCGTTTAAAGATCACCTGCACACTGTCTTCAAAGCGGATACCCATCAAACATTGGTCTTCAAAAACGCCTAATATTTGCGGACTTAGCAATTGTGGCTCGGGAGGAATACGCGTTTCGGCAAGTAGTTGGAAGCTACTATCATCTGGCCAGCCAACAGACAGTGTGTATTTTTCTCCCTCTTGCAGAGAACGCCCCGTCTCAAAGCGATATAGGCTAGTTTGAGAACTAAAATCGCCCTCCCCTTTTTGAATACTATCTACTTCGATGGCTTCCCAACTTTCCCCGCCGCCGCTTAATCGGACAGATAATCCTTTGACCGCAGGATCGTGTGTTTCGGCATAAGTAAAAGCGTTTTCTTCAACCTGAAATGCTTTGCCGATACGTAGGTCTTGGGTTTCAATTTGGGGATCGAGAACGCCGTACACCACCCAAATATCTTTAGGCGGAGCGTTCACATCTACGCGTTCGGAGCAGCCGTATGTAAAGAGTAAAAGAGTAAAAATTAAAGGCAAAGCAGTGTATGCTTCCACCTTCTGAATCAGTCTTTTACTATACACACGGTTAAACGACATTGAGTACTTGTTCTTTGATTTTTTCTAGTTCGTCTTTCATGCGCACGACTCGGCGCTGTATCTGCTGATCATTGGCTTTGGAGCCGATAGTATTGATCTCACGACCCATCTCCTGACCGATAAACTGCAATTGCTTACCGTTGGAAGTATCACTGCTTCTCATCTCGCTGAAGTAGGTCAAGTGTTGAGAGAGACGCACGATTTCTTCATTGATATCAAGCTTTTCGATATAGTAGATGATCTCTTGTTCAAAGCGATTTTTGTCTAGGCCATCCACTTTATGGCGAATATCTTCCAAAGACTGATCGATCCGATTACGTACACTCTCCAAGCGTTTAGGCGCCAATTCTTTGATCTCTTCAAGATTGGTATGAATAGCTTGCACTCTTTCCTCGAGGTCTTTGTCTAGGGCTTCGCCTTCGACAGTACGAGTCTGGGTTAGTTCTTTACAAGCCCCTTTAACAGCATCTTCGATCAGGGCCCACTCTTCGGGATCAGCAATATCTTGATCCGTTGGTATCACCTCTGGTAGTTCCATCAATAAGCTCCAACTAATATCGCTATTTATCCCCAATTCGTCACTTAATTCACGCAGCTCGGTTACATACTTTTTGGCCAAAGCACGGTTAATATTGAGCGTACGCTTGTCAGCTTTGAGAATCTCGACATTAAGAATGACCATGACTTTGCCACGTACAAGTTCCCGAGTAAGAATATTTCGCAACTTATGCTCATACTTTATATAAGCTCTTGAAAGCTTCATAGTCGCCTCCAAATACTTGCTATTCAGAGACTTAAGCTCTACGGTAACTTTGTAATTTTCAGAAGAACGAGTGGCAGAACCGTAGCCGGTCATCGATATGATCATATAATTGAGTTGTCAGTAAGAGAGGGAATCTGTTAATTTCTACTCCCAAGGTGAGAATTTACAAAATCTCATTGTAACTTATTCGTTAAATTCTTTGCTCTAACAAGGGTCAAGCCCCCCTAACTCTATGCAAATCAAATTTCTCGGTACCGGCGGAGCCTTTGATTTTGAATATGGCAATTCTGCAGCATTTATTCATTTTCGTGGCAAACGTATTTTGCTCGATTGTGGTAACAGTGTGTACCGTCGCTTGCGTCAGACGGGTTTGGCGGATCAAATTGATTACATTTTGATCACTCATCTGCATGATGATCATGTTGGCAGCCTCAACTCAACTGTTCTGCATCATAAGTATCTCCTTGCTGAACCCCGCAAAGCCACTATTCTGGTGCCTTCGGAAAGTTTTGCAAAAGAGCTACAAGCCTTTATGAATTTTGGTCTGCGGGACCCAATCAATTATGCTGATTTTATCCCCTTAGATCAAATAGAAGGAATCACGGCGATTGATACTTTTGGCATGCATGTAGATGGCATGCAGACTTATGGTTACCTCTTTGAAGATGAGGACGAAATACTTGCCTTCTCTGGTGATTTGGGCGATTCTCAGATTCTTTTTGATCATTTGCCAAGAGAAACAGATAAGAAAATCCGCGTTTTTCATGAGATGTCATTTGTTCGCCAAGATGGCGTGCATACCTACTATCAAGATATCAACCACCGAGTCGATCAATACGAAATTTACGGCTACCATCTCGATCCACGCAATGCCCCTTCTGACAATCGGGTACCTATCCTAGCCGAGTATCCTGATTTATTGATCTGACTTCCGCCTCGCGGAACGCCCATTTCGAACTCCGAGCAAAGCGAGGAGGAGAAATCTACTATTTGATCAAATCGTAAGCTATGATTTGTGTCAATCCACAAAGCGATCAAAAATCAGTCATAATTAACCCATTCAAGCCTTCTCCTTTCGGTGCAAAGACACCGAAAAGCAGAATTTAATTTTGTTTTTCAAAAATTAAATTCTACACTTGTAGAATACAATCTACAAATGTAGAATATGAGATTACCAAAATCCGAAGAACAACTCCTACAATCCCTTTGGCAACGCAAAAAAGCGTTCATGAAGGATTTGATCGAGGACTTTCCCGATCCCAAGCCCAAGCCCACTACCGTGGCGACTTTTCTCAAACGCATGACTGAGAAGAAACTGATTGCATTTCAAAAACAGGGCAATGTGCGTGAATATTACGCACTGATCAGCAAAAAGGAATATTTCTCTAAGCACTTCAAAGGCTTGATGCATACCTTTTTCGACGATTCGGCAACTCAGTTTGCCTCCTTTTTTACTGAGACGACAGAGCTCAGTAAAGAAGAACTCGAATCCCTCCGCGCCATGCTTGATCAACAGCTCAAAGACAAAGACGCATGACTCTCTATCTCCTCAAAGTGGTATTGGGAAGCGGGTTAATCTGGCTGGTGTATCACTTTTGGCTACAAAATGCCAAAATGTTTCACTTTAATCGTGCCTACCTGATTCTCGGTTTATTGGGGGCTTATTGTGTACCGCTTTTGCCGCTGCATAGATCGGCCCTTGAGCCAGGCGAGATGATCGTCTGGGTAAAACCTAGCACCAAGCAGCTATCAGATTCCGTACTCGCTACCCAAGGCTGGGAGGATTTATTACCAATGCTTCCTTTTGTGATTTGGATGATTGGTAGTCTATTGTTTCTCCTCCGTTTTGGCAAAAATCTGCTTGATATCTGGCAAAGCGTTCGCCAGAAGGCGATCCAAAACATAGGTGCCGCCAAACTGATATTTTTGCCCGATGAGGTTGCACCACATTCCTTTGGTCCTTATATCTTTTTGTCGGCCGCTGATCGCGAACGTTTGGACCCCGTGCTACTTACTCATGAGATGGCTCACGTAGAGCAACGCCATAGTTGGGATATCCTCTTCGTGGAACTATTGATCGTGCTGAGCTGGTTCAATCCATTTGTCTATCTGTTTCGCCGCAGCATTCGACTCAATCACGAGTTTCTCGCTGACGAAGCAGTCCTCCAAACCCACAACAATCGGCAGACCTACCCCTATCTAATTTTAGAGCGAGCCTCTGGTCAACAAGCATTGACTTTGGGTAGTGCTTTTCATTATAACAAACTTAAAAAACGATTATCCATGATCACAAAATCTCGATCTTTGGGCCAGATTCGGCTCAAGCAACTAAGTCTGATCCCATTATTTGGGGCATTTCTCATGGTATTTGCAGGCGAAGCAATCGCCCAGACACCGCCGCCACCTCCACCCCCAACAGAACAGATCCCGCCACCACCACCTCCCAAAGTTGCTGATGCAGATCGTCCGCCGCCGCCGCCACCTGTATCCGCTAACTTTTCGTTTGACAAACCAGGCTATCAAGGCATGAAAATTGTCCTCAAAGGCGACAATGGTAAAAAAACCGTCCTACGGTTCGAAGATATGACTGATGACCAAAAACGTCAATATCTACCACCTCCGCCACCGCCACCTGCAATGAGGGTCCCAAGCAATGATGAGTTTGCATCATGGCGCAATGCGAATGAGTATGGCGTTTGGCTTGACGGCAAACAGATATCCAATAGTGAATTGGCCAATTACCAAGCGAGTGAGATTGCCGATTACCAGATTAGTAAACTCACTAAAACTGCTAAAAACTACGGCAAACACACTTATCAACTGACAGCATGGACCGAAAAAGGATTCGAAAAGATGCTGAAAGAATGGCATAACAACTGGGGAGATTAAGTCCCTTACTGTCGTCGATAACTTGGATCATATTCAGGGTTAGCATCCATGCCCTCTGCGGCGACAGTCTGCTGCCATTGGTGCAGTTGAGTAAGTAATGAATCTCGCAGTTCAGGCATCTGAGCTGCGAGATTTTGGCTTTCGCCAATATCTTGAGCGAGGTCAAAGAGCTCAATTTCGTCTTCGCCGAAGGTTTCTATCAATTTGTAATCCCCGGAGCGAATCACAGCTCCCGGCAATCCGCCCTGATTGGCATAATGCGGATAATGCCAATAGATCGCTTCTCGATTGAGATTGCCCGTTCCGCGAAGCAGCGGTACTAAACTCTCACCATCCACATGTTGCTCCTCTCTTAGTGGCAAACCTGCCATCTCAAGCATGGTGGGATAAAAATCGGTACTAGTTACGGGGGCATCAATCACTCCCTGAGCTTTGGCCTCACCCGGCCAACGAATAATCATGGGTTCACGGATGCCGCCTTCGTATAGCCAGCCTTTACCAGCTCTCAGGGGTAGATTGGTGGTAGGCGAACCTTCAGAAGTAGATAGGCCTCCATTGTCAGACATGAGGATGACGATAGTGTTCTCAGCTATACCCAAGGCCTCTAGTTTGTCGAGGACTTTGCCTACGTTTTGATCGAGGCTTTCGACCATAGAGGCATAGGTGGGCTGATCTTGCAGCAAACGCTCTCTATAGTTGCCTTTGGGGGGAGCGGTGGCTATCCAAGGAGCGTCATAGCGAAAACGTGCTTCCTCTTCATGCCCTAATTGGGCTTTTTTTGCTTGATATTTTTGGACGAGAGAGTCTTTGCCTTGCATCGGATTATGCACGGTATAAAAGGAGAGATAGAGTAAAAATGGCTGTGTTCCGACGGAGTCGAGAAAGCTAACGGACTCATCTCCAAGACGGTCAGTGAGGTATTCGCCTTCTGGACCGCTTTCGAGGCGAGGGTTGGTATAGGGCGAAAAATAGCCCCCTGGAGGTGAACCTTTGCTGTGTCCGCCTTTGTTGATATCAAAACCTTGGTTTTCAGGCCAGTATTCTTCGGTTTCGCCGATATGCCATTTGCCAGCAAAGAAGGTGGAGTAACCAGCTTCTTTGAGAGCTTCCGCGATGGTGGTTTCCTCTAGCGCTAATTCTAGTTTGAAGGGCCTGGGAAGCATCTTTTGACCCGGATCAGCCGGACGATTAGCTTGGCGACCTGCGATCCAGTCTGTTACACCAAGACGTGCCGGATATTTACCACTCATAATGCTCGCACGAGTAGGAGAGCACACCGGGCAAGCCGCATAAGCTTGAGTAAAACGGACACCGCTAGCAGCTAAACGATCGATATTCGGCGTCTCATAAAAGCTACTGCCAAAACAGCCTAAATCCGTCCAACCCATATCATCGACGAGGAAGAAGACAAAATTTGGGGGAGAATCTGTTTTTACAGTCGGCTGACAAGCTGCCAAGGCTAGCGATAGTAAGAGAAAATAGCGAGTCATAATTATCGTGTCTAGTATAAAGTAGTATGAGCACTCAATAATTCAAAGTCTCACTATCAGTAAAGGATACTTTATTGTAAATCAATTTTGAGCAGGTACATATCTGCTGTGATGTAGAGCGTTTTTTCGTCTGCGCCGAACGCACAATTGGAAGTGGCTTCACCGGTATTGATGGTCCCGAGATGCTCGCCTTCTGGATTAAAAACCAACACTCCTCCCGGACCCGTCGCGAAGATGATGCCCTTGGCATTGACTTTGAGACCGTCTGGGAGGCCTTTATTATTGGCAACTTTATCGGTAGCATCAAAAAAGATGCGAGCATTGGCAAATGAACCATCTTCCTTAACATCATAGGCCATCCAGATAGCTCGCTCAGGATCTGAATTGGCTACGTAGGCAGTTTTATGATCAGGTGAAAACGCAATTCCATTGGGACGGGTCAAATCATCGGCTAGGAGTCTAACGTTCTGCGCAGCATCAGCTACAAATACTCCTTGAAAGTCGATCTCTTTGCTGGGATCATCCATGCGCTTTTCGAGTCC
>JBGCFA010000463.1:0-19613 GCA_045106675.1 Bacteroidia bacterium | reverse complement strand
TTTGGAGGATTGGCCTGCGGTGCTTCACTTTTCGATGCATGCCTTAGTCGATGATCAAGAACCACTCAATAGTAGGCTCGCATTCAGTCCAACAGAAGCACATGGCGATCTGATGCTATACGAAATCTATCAATTGCCGATAGAGAGTCAGTTGACGGTCTTGAGTGCTTGCAATACGGGACAAGGGCCGCTATTCGCGAACGAAGGGATCGTAAGTTTGGCGAGAGCGTTCCGCTACGCGGGCTGCCCCAGTGTCTTGGCGAGTCTATGGCTGGTGGACGAAAAAGCCTCATACGATATCCATGCGGTATATTTTCAAGCTTTGGCAGATAAACTAGACAAAGCCAGCGCCTTGCAACAAGCAAAAATCGCTTATCTCGATCAGGCTGATAGCAAAGTATCGGCGCATCCTTTTTATTGGGCCTCTCTCGTCCAGATCGGCTCCGCCGAACCCTTGCTCATAAAGCAAAGCCTCCTGCAAATAGGGTATTTGCTAGGAGGCTTATTGTTCATCGCAATTGGCTTGGGGATTTGGTATCGGAGGCGCTAATAGGTGGAATTTGTGGGAAATCATCATAAAAAGCACATATTAACGTAATTTGCATTTATCCATTGAGCTAATTAATGTAAATTGGCTCAAACAGAAAAAAATGGAATATCTTCACAGAACAATAAAACCATTTATAAATGAAAGCCTTATCCCTAATAAAGTAGTAGTTCTATTAGGGCCAAGAAGGGTTGGGAAAACAGTACTAATCAATCAAGTCCTTGATGAAATTACGGAACCTTATTTATTATTAAATGGAGAAGATATTGCTACAAGGGAATTATTCGCTAGAAGAAGCGTAGAAAATTTCCTTCAGCTGTTAGATAATAAGTTGCTTTTAGTGATTGATGAAGCTCAAAAAATTCCTGATATAGGAAATGCTTTGAAATTAATGGTTGATGAAATTGAGGGCCTAAGAATACTTGTCACAGGTTCATCAGCATTCGATGTTGAAAACTACACCGGAGAACCGCTTACAGGTCGAAAAATCACTTATAATCTATATGCTCTATCAGAGAGAGAATATGATCAAATACATCCAATTTTGGTCAGAAAAGACAAACTGAGAGAGCGTTTGGTTTATGGGAATTATCCAGAATTGCTACAACTGAATACCAAAGCACAAAAAAATAGATATCTAAACGATTTAGTCACTTCTTATTTGCTTAAAGATATTCTCGCCTTTGAGAACATAAAAAACTCTGATAAAATTATATCTCTATTGAGATTACTTGCATTCCAAGTGGGGAATTTAGTTTCGACTTCTGAGATTGGGCAGCAATTAGGAATGAGCAGTAATACAGTCACAAAGTATCTTGACTTATTGTCAAAAGTATTTATCATCTATCGAGTAGGAGGATTTAGTCGAAACCTCAGAAAAGAAATTACTAAAAGTAGCAAATGGTATTTTTTTGACAATGGGATCAGAAACATCTTGGTTGCTAATGTTAATCCTTTAGAATTAAGGAATGACATTGGGCAATTATGGGAAAACTATATCATAAGTGAGCGAATAAAATATCAGAATTATTCGGGTATGATTGTAAACAATTATTTTTGGAGAACTTATGATCAGCAAGAAATAGATTGGATTGAAGATCGTGGCGGCAAATTATACGGCTATGAATTTAAATGGAATTCGAAGAAAAGCCCCAGAATACCCAAGGCGTGGAGCAGTAATTATCCTGATGCCAATTTTATGGTAATTAATCAAGAGAATTATTTGGATTGGATTTCCCAATAATCAAAAATATTGCCGAAAACATGGACTACGAGCCATCCCTCGTTGATTGCTTTGGGCAGCTCGTAGTTTGATCAATAAATTCTCCCCCTGCCTCCGAAGGAAGCAGGGGGAGAACTCGTTTTAATAGACATCAATCAGATGTAATCGCCATCCTTGCTCCCAGAGTTCGTCGTATTTGACGCGATAGTCTTGGTAATCCCATTCATAGACCTGAACCTCAGCTCCGCCACTAGCTTTCCAGACGGCAGTATAACGGGTTTGGCCGTTTACGCGGTAAGTATTGAGGGTGTGCAGGCGCCATCCTTCGCTCCAGAGTTGATCATACTTAGCGCGATAGTCATTATACTTCCAATTGTAAACTTGGATCTCGCCACCAATGCCGGGACGCCAGACAGCAGTATAACGGACTTGGCCATTGATGACATAGTTTTCGAGTAAGTGTAGTCGCCAGCCTTGATTCCAGAGTTCGTCATATTTGGCGCGGTAGTCATCATAGGTCCAGCCATAGATTTGGACCTCACCACTAGTGTTCGGATGCCATACGGCGGTATAACGGACTTGGCCATTGATGACGAAAGTTTCGAGAAGTTTCAAGCGCCAGCCTTCATCCCAAAGCTCGTCGTATTTGGCGCGAAAATCATCGTACTCCCAGCCATAAACTTGGACCTCTCCTTCGGTGCTAGGCTTCCAAACGGCGGTGTACTTTACTTGGCCATTGATGACATGATTACGAATTTGTTTGAGTCTCCAGCCATCGTTCCATATTTCATCATACTTCGCGCGAAAATCATCATAATCCCAGCCATATACTTGTATTTCGCCCTCTGTACTAGGCTTCCAAACGGCGGTCATTTTGTAGGGGAGATCTTGCGGGAGTGGACGACGGATGACTTGGCCTACTTTGGGGATGCCTAAAGCAATCGGTATCCAGTCGCCAGATGAAGTTTGCAATTCATAGTTGCTAAAAGCAACGGGATAGGTAACAAAACCATAAGTCTGATCTGGTTTGTCGTTAACGGCAAAGTGGAGGTGGTGATTACCTTTGGAGTTAGCGCCTACATCACCCATGAGGCCCAGTTGTTGACTTTTGAAAGCCTGATCACTGACATTTTTGAGGGTACTCTTTTGTTCTATGTGGATGTAGGAGGCAAATTCTTCATCGCCTTGTTTGACTTCCATGATATTGGAGGGCCCTGTCGGGGAACTTTTGGAATCATCTACTGTAACTACTTCGCCAGAAGCTGTCGCATAAAAAGGGGCGCCTCCAGTACCATTGGGGTATTCAGCTTGGACAGCTTTACCTGCCAGAATAAAGTCCCAACAAAAAGAGGCATAACCATTATGACTTCCGCCATCAGTATCATAGCCTTGGAGCACTTGCCAGGCTTCGCCACGCTTGAAAGGCAACACCATCGTATGTTGTTTGGCTGGTAAAGGGACAGCACTTAAATCAGCCCCATTGCTATGATTTTTGGATACTTCGACCATCTTTCCCGCCCCTTTGAGCTGAGCGTTCGTTTGAAAAACACCTAGACTACTCGTGCCATCGAAAGGAATCGCAGCCACTAAACCGGATTCGTTACCTGAAAAAGCATAAGAGCCAGCCGCGAGGGTTTGAATCTCTTGGGAGCTGAGGCTTTTGTCAAACACACCCACATCATCAATCAGCCCAAAGAACTGCGCATCGTGCGTATTGATAGCTTTGTCAGCGGTGCGTTTGCCTAGTCTGATTCTGCCATTTGGTATATCATCTAAAGGCACGTTGAGAGTCGAATTTAGCAGATTGCCGTTGAGATAGAGGGTATAAGTAAAGTTCGCCCCACTCTTTTTGCCCACTAATGCCAAATGGTACCAATTACCTGCGACTAAAGTGGCGGGAAAGGATTTGTAAGTCGAACCAATTTGGACAAATAGATTGGTCTGGTTGCCTCCTTTGTCATAGTTGCCTTGTCCAACCGCAAAGGTTCCTGTGCCATTTTCGGCAATAATAGGTCCATCAAAGGCATTGGGAAATTGCGGTAAGAAGCGGGCCGTCAAAGTATGATCACCATCTTTGAAGCTAGAAAACTGGATGTCAGTATCGACATAGCTGCTCCAATTGAATCCTGCGGCCTGGGGATCGGTGGGGAGAAGGCTGTCGCCATTTTTGCAACTCACCAAAATCAAAAGGAGTAGGCTACTCCATAAAATTTGAGACGTTTTCATTATGTTTTGTTTGCAGTGAAAAGAAATCCTACAAACAGCTATGACTGAAAGGAAAAAAGGTAAACAAGTCCTTTCACTCCAACACTAAGAAAACGACGACGATATGGACAAGCAGAATTAGCGATTAATTAACTCAAGCTAAGAGAATCAATCTTTGTTTACCGCTTTGCGGAACGCTTATCTTTCAAGATCCCAGCTCTATGAATTCGTTCCCTCTCATTCATACGGCTGGGATGACGAGCTAAATTTATAAGTGGCTACTTGAGTTGATAAGCTGCTTATCAGTAAATAATTATTGGGACCAATCTGTGGGCTCCCGGTCCCAACGATGCTTTTTTAACTCTTCAAGGAGTGTGGCAGATAGTGGAGTTGCACCACTTGTCGCCATATTGGATTGAACATGTCGCGGCTTGCGCATTCCTGGAATGATCGCACTTACAATTGGGTTTGCCAGAATGAACCTCAAGGCCATCTCGGGCATGCTCATTCCCTTAGGGATTAATGGTTTTAAGGCATCTGCATGCTCAACACTGTTATGGAGATTTTCTGGAATAAAATAAGTTGAACGCCAGTCATCGGCGGGGAAAGTTGTTTCCTTAGTAAAGGTTCCGCTTAAGGTTCCTACATCAAAAGGCACACGTGCAATCACCCCAATATTCAGTTCTTCACAAAGAGGGAAGAGCGCATCCTCAGGACTTTGATCAAAAATATTATATATCACTTGAACCGTATCTATGGCGCCCGTTTTTAGCGTTTGTAAACCATTATTGGGTTCCCAGCGGTTGACACTAATGCCCCAGGCCTGCACTTTTCCTTCTTTTTTTAGGTCTTCGGTTAGCCTTTTCCATTCTTCCAGATCCGCCCAATCGTCTTCCCATACATGAAATTGCATTAGGTCGATTGTCTCAACATCTAGATTTTGCAGGCTTTTCTCAGTGTACTCCCGAATATAATCTGATGGAAAAATATCCTCCATCCGATACCCTCTCTTGGATGGCCATTTGCGATTCCTGGGAGGGATTTTAGTGGCAGTATATAGTTTTTTATCAGGATATCTCTTCAGTAAGGCACCCAAAAACTGTTCGCTCTTTCCGTCGCCATATGCCCAGGCTGTATCAAAAAAATTACAGCCCAGTTCCACAGACAAATCCAGGGATCGAAAGCTTTCGTCGTCGTCGGAGTCAGGCCATGCCGCCATGCCCCACATGCCATGGCCTATTTCGCTTATCTCCCAATTGGTTCTGCCCAATTTGCGTGTTTTCATAGCTTCTGATTTGTTTATTCGAAGCAATAAATCTAAACAGATTCCGGCAAGAGTATCAAGGCTTGCTTAAGACTCTATAAAACAGTAATGGCCTGAGAAAAAAAAGATAAATAAAGTCTTTTGATTCCAACTGTAAGAAAAGAGCAGCGATCTATACTAATACAAAAAACACATTACAATAACCTTTATGATCAAAGTTGACCAGCTTGTAAAATCATATTCACTCAACAAAAAGCAACGAGCCGAACTTGGCACTTCGGATAAAGAAGTGCGGGCAGTGGACAATGTGAGTTTCGAATGTACGCCTGGGCGGATATTTTCTCTTCTTGGTCCCAATGGTGCCGGTAAGACCACAACGCTTAGAATGATCGCTACCATCCTCAATCCTACTTCCGGGAGTGTAACCGTTAATGGTTATCGTACCGATCAAGATCCAGCCGCTGTGAGAGCCAATATTGGTTTTTTGACGGGTAGCACTGGACTATATGAGCGTTTGACCCCCAATGAGGTGATCAAATACTTTGCTAAACTCTATAATCTTGAAGGTAATGAGTTCAAACAGCGTAAAGAGCGCCTATTTGAATTGCTAGATATCAATGATTTTGCTAGTAAGCGGATCGGTCAATTATCGACAGGGATGAAGCAAAAGGTCTCTATCGCTCGTACGATGATCCATGATCCTCAAGTCGTGGTATTTGATGAGCCGACTTCTGGCTTGGATGTGATTACTGCCGAAAATATTATTCGTCTCATTCGAGACTGTAAAGAAGAAGGGAAAACGGTTATTTTTTCGTCCCACATCATGAGTGAAGTGGACTTGCTTTGTGATGATCTGGCCATCATCCATAAGGGAAAACTCTGCTACGAAGGTACCATGACTCAATTTAGGACGGAGTTTAGCGATCGTACTTTGACAGATGCCTTTATCCATGTAGTGCAATCTGTGCCTACGATTTAAGGATCTATTCTTTATTCTCCAATCTATTAGACCTCTCTTCTCATGAATCATATATTTACAGTAGCTCGCAAAGAGTTTTTAGATACTTTACGTGATCGCCGAACGCTGATCATGATGTTATTGGTGCCTCTGGTGCTATTTCCAGCGATATTTTATATTACCATCACGGTGCAAGCCAGCCAAGAAAAGAAGGCCCGTGAAAAGAAACTCAAAATCGGTCTCGTTGATCGTGGTCAAGCGCCTGAGTTCAGACAAATGCTTGCAGAACGTGATGATCTGATGATCATAGACGGAGTATTCGAAACTGATGCCGATAGTTTGATCCGTTCCGATAGTTTGGACATGATGATCTTGTTTGCTGAGGATTTTGGGCAAATGCAGGATTCTCTCGAAACGGGTCGTATCAGTTTGATACACCAGACGGATGACAATGATCGGATTGAAAAGCGAGGAATAGCTCTGCTCAAAAACTATGAAAATCAGCTCACCGAGCAACGCTTACAAACGCTCGAAATCACCTCTAGTAATATAGATCCTATCGATGTTGATAATCGTAATATTGCTTCTGATCGAGAAGTAATCGGCAAGATTGTCGGTGGCTTTTTGCCCTATATTTTCATCCTCTTTACCTTCTTAGGTTGTATGTATCCTGCGATTGACCTCTTTGCAGGAGAAAAGGAGCGTGGTACCATCGAGACGATCCTGAGTGTGCCCATTCCTCGCTTGCAGATATTGGTTGGGAAGCTAATTGTGGTAGCGACTTCGGGTTTGTTTTCAGCTATTACGGCTTTATTGAGCTTGACTTTGAGTATGCAATTTATGCCGATACCAGATGTCTTAGTGGAAGCTGTCGGTGGTGTGTTACAAGTAGGTAATATCTTGTTGATACTGGGAATGATGATCCCACTTTCGATCTTCTTTGCCGGTTTGATGACTGCCTTATCAACCTTTGCCAAAAGCTATAAAGAGGCTCAAAGTATCATTGCTCCCCTCAATATCTTGGTGATTGTCCCTGCTGCGATTGGGCTGATGCCAGGTATCGAGTTGAACTATGGTACGGCGCTGATCCCGATATTAAACGTGGCTCTAGCGACCAAAGAAATCGTGGCCGGAACCGCCGAAATCGGCCCTTTGCTGATTGTGATGATCTCATTGGTCGTATTGGCAGGAGTGGCCGTTGCCGCTAGTGCTAGATGGTTTGCTAGCGAGCAAAATGTCTTAAGGAGCTAATCGCCTGGCTAATTGTTTTCTGATTAGCCAGACCACCGATCAATGAGAAGCGTTCGGCACGGCCGAGAACTCCTTCTAATTTTCACTAGAAGTTTCGATGTCTGGCCTTGCCGAACGCTTGGTCAAATAGCAAAAGGCTGCGAGGATCATCCCCGCAGCCTTTTGCTATATGTTTTAATCTGACTTACTATCCGATCAAATCTTCCATATCTGCAACGCCCATTTTTTTGAGACTGCGCATATGAGAGCCAAAAGCATCCCAAAAAGTAGGGTTATCATTGTATGGCACGCCAAACTCTTCGGCAGTTTGCTTGACCAGAGGCGCAAGCGCTGGGTAATGGACATGACAAATCTTAGGAAAAAGGTGGTGTTCTACCTGGAAATTTAAGCCTCCTACATACCAAGAAAGCACCTTATTATGACGCGCAAAGTTGGCAGTCGTTTTCATCTGGTGGACAGCCCAGTTATTTTCCATGGTACCCGTCTCATCTGGTAGCGGATGCTCGGCATTTTCGACACTATGCGCCATCTGAAAGATTACCGATAGGATAAATCCGGAGACAAAGTGCATCACGAAAAAACAAATTGCGACATACCAAATAGGCAATCCCGCTATGATAACGGGTAAGCCGACAATGATCGACAAATAGATCGCTTTGTTGATGATTATCTTGGTGAGGAAGACACGGTTTTTTGCCTTGTTGTTTGGATTGACACCATTGCGGGTGTACTTGACGTACTGGACAAAATCTTTGGCTAAGATCCAGTAAAAAGTAGAGAGTCCATAAATCACGAAAGCATACAAAAACTGAAATTTGTGTTGCGTTTTGTGCTCATGATGAGGCGTAAATCTCATGCCTCCTTTCGGGTCAATATCATCATCCATATCCGCAATATTGGTATAGGTATGATGCAGGATGTTGTGTTGCAACTTCCAGTTATGACTCATGGCCCCGACCATATTGAGACTTAGGCTGACAAATTTGTTGATATTCTTGTTTTTCGAATATGCACCGTGATTTGCATCATGCATCACACTCATGCCAATTCCTGCGGTAGCTAAGCCAATCAGCGCATACATCAGCATGACCATGCCCCATGACATGGGAACTGTCAAAACAAATATAAAAGGGAGAAAAAAAGCGGTGATCATGCTAATGGTTTTGATCACCATGGTAGTATTAGCATGTGGACTGATATTATTGTCTTTAAAGTATTGGTCCACCCGTTTTTTGAGCGTTAGGTGGAAATCGTTCTGCCCTTTGGCAAACTTTACACGTCCTTTGAGTTTCATAACAAAAAAAATTAAGTTGAGCGGTCTCTATTCGACCACTATGGAGCGTATATATTGTGAGTTAGTAGTATTGATCTTAACAAAATAGACTCCCGCGCTTAGGCCCAAATCCAAGTCAAAGACCTGTGAGACCGTTCGCGGATAGCGAGCCTGATAAACTTGCTGACCCAATGAGTTGAGTACGCTGACTTCAATCTCACTGCTTTGCCATAAAGACACATCTAACTTAAAGCTTCCCTTATTGGGATTCGGATATACCGAGACCGTATTGCGGTCTTCAATTTCTGATTCGTTGCTTACACTTTCCTCACATTGGACATCAGGGATCTCTACGCCCTGCTGATAGCCCACGGTGAACTGGTGCCAGATATCTTTGCCGTAGTCGGCTTCAAAGAGCTTATGAAATCCTCCATTGGGATTGACGATGCGTACATAACCGGAGCCGTCGTTGTTGGCCCACCAGTCGATACCATCTTGACCAGTATCCAAAAAGTGGAATGTATAGCAGCCTTCCGGCAAATTGAGGGTGTCTCTATAGATGAAGTTGTTGCCAAAGCCTAGCTGCAGTTTTACCACATTACCGTCCTTATCGTAGATGCGATAAGAGTTTTCAAAAGCGGCATTGTTGGTCTTGATTTCTAGGATAGCCTTGGGCAGATATTCTGGTACAATTTCAAAAGCCGTTTGTAGGCGGTTGTTCTCGACCCGTTCGTCACTAGCTTGGCCGTTGACTTCCAATATCTCCACATAAAACTGTGGATCGTTGGGATTAAGGCCAGTCCAATTGAAGCGTGGCAGGTCGATTTCGCGTTCTTCAAGGAAGTTGAGTGTACCTTCCCAATAGTACCAGCAAGGCGCAAATCCATTTTCTACGCCATACTTAAACTTGATCGTTCGGACCGTGTCCGCACCCAAGTTTCGCACCTTGATTGTAGGATTATCACAAACCGGATTGAGACGACTAAATTCATCTTTGTCGCTGGGCGCAACGATCTCACTTATCTCTATTTCACGATTATAATTAGGCGCATCATAGGTAAACAATTGCGCCTCTAGCACATAATTGCCTTCCGGTTGTCCTTGCACTTGTATATCGTAGTCAAGATCGACAGAGTCGCCCGGATTGAAGCGATCGGTCAATTCATGTTCATAGGTATTGACAATGGCGCCGGGGCACCAGCCTGCTCGGTCATATATCCACGTTCCGCCTTGCGGGTAGATAAAATTGTCCGAGCACTCATTCCAGAGATACCAGGTGTATTCTCGCTTACCGTTAATATTTAGATAATGATTTCGGGGACAGAACTCTGCACAATTGGTGGAGCCACCAAAGCCATGTCCGCTCGTTCGGGTTTTGACTTGAAACATCGAGGCCGCTGGGTCTAATTGTTTGCCGCGCGGGGCTCCTCGAGTGTCATCAACCAGTGAAGCATAAGAAAAACTTCCGTTCCAAAGGTTCTCTATTTTACGTACTGTACGCGCTGGGGTTCCCTTGATCATGATAAACTTGAGATCAAGTAGCTCCTGGTTATTACCCGCCTGTAGGCGAACGGCATCATGTAGCAAGGGCGCATAATCAGTAATATCGAAGTACCAAGTCTTACCTTCTGGTCCTAAATCAAGGCCAATCCCATAAGGGGTGATATAGCGTCCAATCTCGTAGCGAACTACATTGGAGTAGTATTGAATATCGTCGCGATAAAGTATCTGCTTATAAGCTTGTAGGATAGAGTCTAGTTTCGCACCCGTTTGGCGATCGTAGATATAATTATAGCCTCCCGACTCCCAAGCCAAGAGCGTATCAGTAGCGGTAGAAGGATGGTTAGCAGCGCCATCAAACACTAGCGTACCATTGGCATTATTGCCATAAAGCAGTATCTCAGAAGGCATCAAGGCCACCGAATCCACCACTAGCATCGAGTCTAGGGTAAAGACATAATCGCTTTGATCAAAGCGTATATTAGGTCGTAGGTTGGTCGTCTGCCAGTTGCGGTCCAAGTGCTGGGGCAAAGGCGAACGCCAGTCTGGAAAACCTTTTATTTCGGCGCTGTTTTGCAAAGGAGATTGATCGATCAGTTGGGTGCCTATGCCTTCGTCAAACGGGAAGTAAGACACTAGATTGCTGTATTGAGGATGAGAATTGTCGATAGAACGTTGCATCCAGCTTTGGATGGTCGTTTCGTCTAAGACCGTATTCCAAACCTGAAATTCATCGATAAAGCCATCGTAATTGCTTATGTCATTGCGATTGCTACCGATATTAAAACCAGTAATACCGCTCATGGTACGCGTTTTAGCTGTCCCACTATGCCAGAGTTGCCCATCGATATAGATGTGCATTTCTCCGGTGAGCGCACTTTTAGTGAACGCCCAATGGTGCCAACTGCCAGCATAGACATTGGGATCAGCTACTTTGTTGATGCGGTCATAGCTGCCTGTGCCACTATTGCCGGCATCCCAATAAACTTGCCCGTTACTCCAAGGGAGGTGGACACTGAATACTCGTCGATTATTGCCGTCTCTTGCTTCAAAGAGATTGTCATTTTGGGGCTGTGCATTAGGATCGCCATATACCCAACATGAGACGGTGATTTCGTTATTGATGAGGGGAGCGACATTGCTCATGTCAACTTTGACGTAGTCCGGTCCCCGGAACGATAAATAATGTTCATCGCTAGCTGTATAGATACCCGCGTCAAAAGCAGCTGTCTCTGCAAATACTTGAGCGTCGGTGCCACTAGCTGTATTTTCATGGCTAAATTCGACTACCAGATTTGAAGTGCCATCCCAAGTAAAAGGATTGGTAAATACATATGATTGCCAACCGATGGGCACGCTAGCGATATCTAGATTATATGAGTAGACGGTTTGAAAACCATCTGCTTCGTAGCTTTCAGGACTAAGAGAGTCCAAAGCTGTATGCTTGATACGTATTGTAAAGTAGCCTAAATCACTACCAAGGGAACTCAAATCCATTTGTAAGCCATTGACTAGTCCGGCTGTTAGGCCCGCATTTTGAAGTTCAGCGGTACGCCAGAGATACTGCGTTCGGCTAAGAGCCTGACTCCCATTGAAAGGCACTGCGCTAGCGCTAGTACCATTGCCGACCGACGCAATCGCCACACTATTGGTATCACTCACCAAGGCTTGATATTGCCAATCGTGGGTGTACTCATAGGTTGGCTCGTCATTGAGCAGGATCGAATCCGGTGTAGTGCCGCCAATCCTGAAATTGGGATGTGTCCGAAAAGTCGAGTCGTACCATGCGGTAGAATCGTAAACGTAAGTATAGGTCAAGTAATCCCACTCCCCACACTCAAAGCCATCTTGAGCCGTAGCCGGATCACATTTGAGGGTATAGGACATGAGGATTTTGGCGAACTTCTCCGTGGTGTCAGGAAATTCGAAGGTTCCCCGATAAGGGGCACTAAAACCAATCGGACTGGGGTCTGCAAAGCTAAAAGCCTGCACTACTACTGTGTCAGCAGTTTGGGCAAATAGACCGCACTGCACACAAATGGTTAAGAGTATTAGGGGAAGTAATCGTCGCATAGGTGTGAAAACTACGTTTTTTGGTAGTTTTTTGGAGCATAAAGATGAAAAAAAAACTATACGATTCCAGTATTAAGTGAGCCTCTTTCGTTAATAGCCAAATAAAAAATAGGCCACTAGGACTAGCTATTAATCGGCATGTTTCAACGAAAGTGTCCTTTTGTGAAAGGCTTAATTATGTTTGGAGGAAGTGAGGTCTTTTATGCTTAAACAAGAGTTAAAAGGATATTAAATCATTTTTCTGCTTGCTTACAATGGGTCAAAGCTTATCTGTTATTGAACCAAATGCGACTTATTTGAGGAATGATGAATGCCCTCTGTTCGTTTTATAAGGGGGCAAAGTCGCTGAGATTTTCGCATTAACGAATTACAGTCTATGGTCGTTGCCCCTTATGTGGAGCAACGACCATAGATTAGGAATTCAGTTTTGTTACAAAATACTTTCAGTGGGTAGCTGTTATTTTACCTTTTGATGATGCGTTGTGCTTGGAATGGAATCTCTATTTGATGGATGAGGTTGACAAAATAAATCCCTGCGGTAAAATTGCTGAGATCGACCTCCATCTTATTGTTGCCAGCTTGTACATTGACGATGCGTTGAGAAAGTATCTGTCCACTCATACTCAAGACTTGGAGATTCGCATCAAAAGCGATCGGACTACGAAGACTAAGCGTTGAGACCGTTTCCGTTGGATTGGGATAAACGCTTGCCTCAAGCTTCATCTCTAGTTCGCTGGTGCTGACTTCAAGTAGATTCGAATAGGCACTGCTACCGTCAAAATCAGTTTGTTTGAGACGATAATAAACACGACCTGGTAGCGGATCAAAATCCTGAAACTGATAGTTTTGCATACTTTCAGTGGTTCCTGCTCCTGCCACGCTGCCTAGTGATTCATAGATTTGACCATCTATTGTACGCTCAATAGTGAAATAATCATTGTTGAGTTCTACGCTAGTAGTCCAATTGATAGAGACGACATCACCTTTGGCCTCTGCGTCGATATGTAAGTACTCGACAGGCATCGCAATGTTGCCATTGTTCTCGCAATAGGTTACATCAGGACCAACAGTACCCCATATTTTATCCATGCCGTTTCGTGGGCTTCCTTCGTCGCATATATCCAATTGACCGCTTAAAGTACCGCTGCCATTGAGGACTGTTTGACCAGAAACCTCGACATAGCCATAGTTGCCGCTTGTGGAGCCAATGATGTCTCCATTTATGGTCATTTTGCCATCTACTTCGATCCCGCCAATATTATTGATAGTCCCATTTGAGTTTACAGTCATATTGCCTCCTACTTGGATCAAATTGGTATTGCTCATAGTCGCACTGTTGACGGTAAAGTGTTGGTTGACTTGAATGCTACCTTGATTGTCTAGTTGGCTATTGCTATTGAAAACCAATTGTTGGACTTTCTGAAGTTGACCAAAGTTGCGTAAGATCGAATTGGCATTGAGCTTGAGATGTTTGTTATCGTTGTCGATTAGCCCTTCATTGATTAGGGTCCCACCATTTATATCTAGGTTTGTCAAACTTGCTTCCCCGCTACTGTGATTGTATAACAGACCATCATTATCCATCACGAGATTGGTGGGATTGAAGGTGCCGTAGTTATGAAACTCTGTCCCAGAACGTCTCAAATTGAACTTATTGGGAGAAAAATCAGCATTCTCATAATTATAGATTGTGGTAGAAGTGCCACCATTGATGTTGATGTTGGTAGGACTTGCACTGCCATAGTTGTCTAGTTGATTGATGCCTGAATTGAAATTGATCGTAGAAGGATCAAAAATCCCCTCATTGCAAATTTGAACCAATCCACTACCCGAATAGCGATTTATCTTACCCGTGAATTCGCCAGATGTGGTAATACAAATGACCTCACCTCCAGTAAGCGTTAATGTCGAATTGTCGACGCCATCTATTACATAAGTACAAGAGGTACAGATTTGAGGATCTGTGGTCGTGTCTAATCCGGCGAATATGCCACTAAGTAGCAAGCCTGCGAGAGCGATTTTGGTGAAGAGTTGTTTAAGTTGGGTTTTGTTGTGTAGCTGGGGTGTTTGATTGAGTCTACGTCTATCCATTTATTGGAATTTAATTTTTACTAGCAATATGTGCAATTTATGGATATTACGTAAAAGTGTAATAGCTATTTCTGGCCTATGCTTACATGGCATTGTATCATGCATTCTGTATATTTCTGAATCATAATCAATCAACTACTACTCGATGAAGCTATTTTATACATGTCTTATTGTCTTACTTCTGTACCCTTGGGCTCTGATGGCTCAAAATCGGATTGAGGGGAAAATCATTGATGGAGAGACTGAAGTCCCATTGGTTGGGGCCGGTATTTATGAATTAGGCACTACCAACGGGACTCTTTCCCAAAGTGATGGTAGTTTTAGCCTGACTCTGATCAATGACTCTGCTTTATTGGTCTGTACTTATATCGGTTACGAGCGGCAGCAGATCAAATATAATGGTCAGGCTTCCTTGACTATTCAAATGAAGCAGGCGAGCCGAACCCTAGATCAAGTGGTGGTTACTGCTTTGGGGATTGAGCGACAGCAGCGAGAGCTTGGCTTTTCAACCGAATCGTTCGACGGAGACGAACTCACCCTCTCCAACGCTCCCAATGTTCTCAATGCCCTCAGCGGTAAATCTGCTGGTGTCCAAATCAGCACTCCCAATGGCGTAGATGGCGGAACAACTCGTATCATCATCCGTGGCAACAATAATATCAGTGCGAATAACCAACCCTTGATAGTGGTAGATGGAGTGCCACTGGAAAACAATCCCGGTCTTGAAAATATCGGACGAGGCGTGGATTGGGGCTCTGCCATCAATAATATCAATCCCGACGATATCGAAAGTATCAATATCCTCAAAGGACCTACCGCCGCTGCTTTGTATGGCGCAAGAGGAGCCAATGGGGTGGTATTGATCACGACTAAGCGTGGTCAGCTGCAATCTGGTATCGGTATCCAGTATGCTTATTCTTTCAAGATGGTCCAGCCATACCGCTATCGTGATGTGCAAAACACTTATGGCAGTGGCGGTCCCGTCAGTCTCAATGAACCCGAACTGCAGCAAAATGCTGCTGGAGAATGGGCTTACCCCAATCAAATTCATGCGACGGACGGCCCATTTGGTAAGTCAACCAATGAGTTGTTTGGTTTTTACTCTACTGGCGTCTCTTGGGGACCCAAAATGAATGGTGAAATGGTGCGTTGGTGGGATGGCGAAATGCGTCCTTATACGCCTCAACCCGATAACCTCAAGCAGTACTTCCGCAATGGCAATACCCAAACGCACAACGTATCGTTCTCCGGAGGAGGCCCAATGGGATCGGTCAGAGTCTCACTCACCTCCCAACAGCACGAAGCCGTAATCCCTAACAGTAATTTTGAGCAATACACCGCCAATATTGGCTCTCGCCTCAATATCTCCGAAAAAGTAGTAGCTGACGTGAGTCTTTCTTATATCAATTTTCATCGCCGCAATAGCCCCACGCTTGGCGACGACAACAATCGCTCCTTTGGCAAAGGGATTCTCTATAGTTGGCCCCGTTCTTACAAAGGACTAGAGGAGCAGAGCAATGTTTTGCCCGACGGTACCCGCAACAACTATGGTGGGGCCTACCCTTTTACCTTTTCACCGCCTCACCTTTGGTGGAACACTTATCACCAGAATACAGATTTGAACCGTGATAAGCTGATCGGTGCCCTAACGCTCAACTATGAGGTTACGGACTGGTTGACGGCAATGGCACGTGTGGGGATGGATTTTACACTCAATCAATTTGAAACTCGCCACGACCCTATCGACGCTTTGGGAATCAATCAAGGCTATTACAGCAACGAACTGGCGCGTAACAAAGTGATCAACAATGAGTTTTTGATCACGGCTCATAAAGATGCTTTTGTCAATGATAAACTCGATGTCAAGCTATCATTCGGTGGTACTCAATGGCAACGCAATCAATACGGTATTCGTGGTCAAAGCGGACAATGGGTCAATCCTTGGCTATTTAGCTTCAACAATTTTCAAGATCCACTTTCTGTACCAGTGCCTACGGAAGTGCGCTATCAAAAGCATATCAATTCGCTGTATAGCTTCCTCAATATCGGTTTCGACAATTACCTTTTTCTAGAAGTTACGGGGCGACAGGATTGGTCTTCTGCCTTACCGCTTGAAAACAACGCTTACTTTTATCCTTCTGCTTCTGTGAGTTTTATTGCTTCCGATGCATTTGGCATCGAAACAGATTGGTTGAATTTTTGGAAATTGCGTGGTGCTTATGCACAGACGGCTTCGGATACTGATCCTTATCAGGTCGATTTTGTGTACAATACGGGTAGTTTTGGTGGGATGCAGACAGCTGCCCTGCCGGGAACGATTCCCCCTATCGCTTTGCGTCCTCAGCGCGCCAATTCTTATGAGTTTGGTACTACCATCGGTCTTTGGGATGATAAGATCAATCTCGATTTGACCTATTACTACATCAAGTCTTTTGATCAGATTCTCAATTCTCCATTGCCCGCATCCTCCGGCGCGAGTTTGATCAAGATCAATACAGGCGTACTCGAAAACAAAGGCATCGAAGCGGTGCTGAACCTTACCTTGTGGAGTTCGCAAAAAGGCTTTTTACGCACTTCGTTTAACTTTAGCCGCAACCGCAACTATGTCGTTAGCCTAGGCGACGGAGCCGAAATCCTTGAATTAGCTAATATATGGGGACTCAATGGTCCTGCCATTGCTGTCAGAGCGGGTGAGCAATATGGTACGATCATCGGTTACGACTATGTCTATCACGAAAACGGTGAGCCGATCCTCAACAATGAAGGTACACACTATCAGATTTCAGATTCTCGTGTTCCTATCGGCAATGCTTCGCCAGACTTTATCGGCGGCTGGCGGACTAAGTTTCGCTATGGCGGTTTTGCCATCGAAACCTTGGTCGATACCAAGTGGGGCGGCGATATCTATGCCGGCTCTTATGTGATTGGTTTGCAAACAGGTCAGAGTCCTAGTACGCTGCTCGAACGCGAGGGTGGAGGCTTGCCTTATACTGATCCTTCAGGCACTCAGCGTAACAATGGCGTGATCTTGCCCGGCGTAAATGCTGATGGCACGCCAAACGAGGAGGTCGTACACTACTACTTCAAATATCTCCCCAATGCGGGTGGTTGGGGACGATTCCTCTCTAGTCCGGGTATCGTCGAAAATACTTGGGTCAAGATGCGTGAAATCGCCTTGTCTTATAGCGTTCCCGAGGAGGGCCTCAAAAAAACCAGAGTCTTCCAAGGCCTCAATGTATCTCTCGTTGGACGAGATCTCTTTTATATCTACACCACCCTACCAGATCGTATCAATCCTGAAGGTAGCAATGGCTCCGGCAATGCTCAGGGTCTCGAATGGGCCTCCTATCCCGGTATGCGGTCTTTTAGTGTCAGAGTACAAGCCAACTTCTAATTTGAATCATCATGCGAAAGCTGAAAATATATACAAAGTTTCTATTACCGCTTCGCGGAACGATCAATACTAGGTTTTTGGAGAGGTTTTTTCCTCCCCCTGCCCCCTCCGAAGGGGGACAACCTACGGTTTGCGAAGCAATATCCCCCTTCGGAGGGGGCAGGGGGAGGACTGATACTAGCGTTCTGCGAAGCATCGCACTATGCTTCTTACTCCTCAGTTTCTCCGCCTGCGACCGAGACTTTGACGAAATCAACAAAAATCCCTTCGCTCCGACGACTACAGATATTGGCCCCCTTTTCAATCAGGCGATCAGTACAGTGCGCCTAGGTTGGAACGAGCAGTTTTATCTGCATAATGAAAAACTCTATCAAGTAACCCAGCAGGCTTCCTTGACGGCGGAAACTTTTCAAAATATCAATCTCGGAACCGAAGAAGTTTGGAGCAATTACTATACTGCTCTTGCGCATATTCGCGAGATAGAGCGTCGCTTTGAAGCTTTTGGAGGAGAGGAAGAAGCGCTCAATAATGTAAAAGCGCAAACCAAGATATTGTTGGCCTATAAGACCTTTCGGATAACGGATCTCTTTGGGGATATGCCGTTTACGGAGGCGGGAAAGGCGTTTCAAAGTGTCGATAATGTCCGTCCGGCTTTTGACTCACAAGAGTCGATCTATAAGTTTCTGTTAGAAGAGTTGGCTTGGGCGGTAGAGAATATCAATTTGGATATCACGCCAACTACAGTGGGTGGTTCACCCTATGTTAGTTACGGAGATTTTGATACGTTCTTCGAAGGGGATTTACGGATGTGGATCAAATTTGCGAACTCTCTACGATTACGTCATGCGGTCCGCATGGCGGACAAAGACCCGGCTTACGCCAATCCCGTGATCCAACAAATATTAGAGGATAATCTGCTTTTGATCGAGGATGGCGAGGATGTCGTGATGATGCCTGCTGCGCAGAACTGGCTCAATCGGGGGCTGAATTGGTCGTTTAGAGAGCACAAAAAACTCCGCATGGGCAGCACCGTTTGGGAGGAATTGTCGGAGACAGACGCCAAAGACGGTAGCGGGATTTTTGATCCGAGAGCCTATCTGTTTTTTGAACCTAACAATGCGCGTGAGTGGGTGCCATTTCCACAGCTTCCGGCTGATACGACTCCACAAGCGGCAGGGATTCCTTATCAACAGCATCGCGACGTGAGCTATGATTTCAAGGGTCCCGAAAATATTTATTCTCCCCTCAACTACTATATGGTACGAGACGAAAAGCATGTGCCTGAGGTGATTTTGACAGCCGCGGAAGTACATTTTCTGCTTGCAGAGATTTACTATAGAGGTTTAGGTGTAGCAGCCAATCCTTCTTTTGCGGAGGCTGAATACACTTCCGGCGTAGTCGCCTCGATTGAGTTTTGGCAAGCTGTGATGGTCAATTCGGATGCTTGGGTCAACAAACCCTCTATCCTCAGTATTGGGCAGATCTTTGCCGCGGTCAACCATCCCAAGTTGAGCATCTTCGCTACGACTCGCGATAAACTAGAATTGATCTATGCTCAGCGCTGGTTAGATGCCTTTCGCCAACCTTGGGAAGGCTTCGCGCTACTGAGGAGAGTGGGAAGCGTTCCGCGCAGCGGGCCAGAAAATAATTTTCTCAGATTTACTTATCCGCCCTCAGAAGCTGAAAAGAACCCAGAAAATTGGCAAATTCAAGCTAGTCAAATGGGAGGCGATCAAGATGATGTCCCTGTCTGGTGGATACCCTAATAAGCTGTCTTCATGAAAAAACCCTTATTATTCTTATGCGCTTTAGCCTTGTTGGGCTCAACTCTTTAT
>JBGCFA010000462.1:0-9240 GCA_045106675.1 Bacteroidia bacterium | reverse complement strand
ATTTTCGAACTGCAGTCCTCCTTGATTGGCAAACAAAAAATTGGCCAAGGGAACGGAAGGGATAGAATCGACCAATTGTGAGATCACTTCTTTTTCGCGAGAGAGGATATCCTTAATCACTTTCGGATCAGCCGTAAAATTGACATAATCCTGATCGGTGAGGTCTTTGTAGATACCATTGGCCACGAAAATGTCTCTTAAACCGTCATTATCAGCATCCATGATGAGCGCCCCCCAACTCCAATCGGTAGCAGAAACTTCAGCGAAGCGGCTGATTTCACTAAAATAAACTCCTTCATCATCATTATCCGAAATCGGCCCACGATTGAGTTGCAATACATTGCGGGTAAACTGCCTGTGATACCCATTTTGCTCGTAGAGCTGATACTTATTCCAGTCATCAAAGGCAGTTTTGGTTTTGATCCGCGCCTCTTCCTTCGGTAACATATCGGTCACAAATATCTCGGGATAGCCATCTTGATTGATGTCCCCCATATCAGCACCCATCGAGCCAAGACTGAGTTCGCCCAGGTATTGTTCTACGACTTCGTCGAACGTTCCGTCTTTTTGGTTCAAATAGAGGTAATCGCGTTCGAAGAAGTCGTTGGAAACATAGATATCTTGCCAGCCATCACGATTGACATCACCGATAGTAACGCCAAGACCAAAGCCGATCGCACTACCATAAATGCCTGCCTCTGCGCTGACATCCACAAAATGATCGCCCATATTTCGGTAAAGCTTATTGCCACCCAGGGTATCACGTTTGAGGCGCTGGTCTGGCTGAAAATCATAACCACCTACGGGTTTAAAAGAATTGTTGAGGAGGTAACAATCGAGGTCTCCATCCCGATCATAATCAAAAAATGCGGCATGTGAAGAGAGGCCAATATCATTGATGCCCCATTTGGCAGACTCTTCCTTAAAAGTTAAATCTCCTTGATTGATAAAGAGTTCATTATTGCGGTTATCCCCTTCGGGGCTACCAGACTTACAAACATAAATGTCTAGCCAGCCATCGCCGTTGACATCAGCCATACTGACGCCAGAGGACCAAACACCGGAGCAAGCGACTCCAGCATCTTGGGTAATATCTTTGAATTGAAAGTTTCCTTGGTTGAGGTACAATTTATTATCTACCATGTTGCCACAGAAGTAGATATCAGTTAAGCCATCGCGATTGATATCACCGATGGCTACCCCCGCACCATTGTAGAAGTTGCGGTAGGTGTACATATTAAAAGATTCGCTGTGTTGGATATCATTGCGAAATCCAATCGCGGTCTGAGACGAATCGAGTAAACTAAATAGGGGGAGGGAGGCTTGTGGAGAAGAAGGTTGGCAAGCCGTAAATAGCAATAGGAGAAGAATTGATATATAGGAGGCTCGTTCCACTTTTTGAATATCAAATTCACTCATATAGAAGCATCGAGCAATTTAAGTAAGTACTCAGTATTGAGTATCAAGTAGAGAAATGGCTAAAATGCTGATAGTCAACAGATCATTGTACTATCTACTTTATACTGTCCTACTACTTAAGAGGAGGTAATCTGAACAAGTTAAGAAAAAAGAAGCGGCGGAAGAATATTTCCGCCGCTTCTATAATGTGAACAGAGATCAGGTTTAGTAACCAGGATTCTGCGTTAAGCTCTTATTCGCATCAATCTGACCGCGAGGGATCGGGAAGATGTTTTTGGTAGGATCAGAAGCATCTTTAGCCCACCAAGGATCATTGTACTTACCAAAACGGATCAAGTCAGTACGACGATGTGTCTCAAATGCCATCTCACGTCCACGTTCAGCCAAAAGGTTGTCCGCATCAAGAGAAGCAAAAGCAGGAGCACCAGCACGAGCGCGTACTTCATTTACCAGATCAAGCGCTTCAGTACTAGCAGGGTTTTGACGCCAAAGTATCTCAGCTTTCATCAGAAGCATATCTCCATAACGGTAAATTGGGAAGTCATTGCTCAAGTTGTTAGTTGCACCTAAAGCAAACTCATACTTACCGATACGCGCACCCGCCTGACGGTTTGTATTATTTCCGAGTTCATTGATCTTAGGAGTATAGGTCAAAGGAGGACCATCAAAGTCATTGGCTTCAGCACCACTATCTTCGATACGAGTTACTCCATCAGCAGCATACTGAGGGCCAACAATAAACATATTAGCACGATCATCAGTGAGCGAGTCAAAAGAAGAGTAAAACTCCTGTACCGTACAGAATCCGTTCCACGGCTGGAATGTCAGGTTATAAGTTGCCTGAGATCCATAGTGAAGCGTACGTGCAACGATGTTGAATCCACCAGCAAATACTTGATCGTAAGGGATCACGAAGATATTCTCACGAGAAGCACTGTTTTCAGTCTTAAAGTTGTCGAAATAGTTGTCCTCTAGATCATAGATTCCAGAGTTAACAATTTCGTTAACCGCTGCCAATGCTTTGTCATGCTGAGAAGTACCAGAGTACACTTCTGCGTTTAGATATAGCTTAGCCAATAAAGCCTGAGCTACATAGTAATGAACACGAGCATATACAGAACCATCAACAGACTTGGTCAATGCATCAGCATTATCAAGTACTTCTGACTCGATAAAGGCATAAACGTCAGCACGAGGAGAGGTAGGAGGAGCAAAGTCTGCAGGTACGTCAAAACGTTCTACGATTGGCACATTACCAAATACATCCAATAGCCAGAAGTAGTACATCGCACGCAATACTTTCAGCTCAGAAATAAATCCTGCTGCATCAGCATTACCAGACTGCTCAAATTGGAAGAGCAGACGATTACAAGCGTTGATACCACTGTAGCAAAAGCTCCAAGCATTTGCGGCTTCTGGATCATCAGGCGTATAAAGGTGCTGGTGTAGACGACGCCAGTGGCCACCATCATCCCAGTCCTGTCCACGAGTCGGTACAGCTATTGCATCAGAAGCAACCTCCTGAACAGAAAGCATACGCCCATCCATATAGGCATAAAGTGAGGTGTAGGCAGAGCCTAGAGCCGAGATAAACTCTTCGTCAGACTGGAAGAAATCTTCCGCCAGTACTTCAGAGTAGATTTCCTCGTCAAGATTAGTACAAGACTGATTTGTCAAAGACATGAACAGTCCTGCTATAAGAAATCCAAATAATGAAATTCGTTTCATAATGATGAAATTATGCAAATTAAAAGCAGGTTCTAATTATTGCAGACCTAAGTTGATACCTACAGTGATCGTACGCGTACGGAAGTAAGTGTTACGGCGGTCAATACCAGGAGCTAATGGATCAACACCATCCTGGAAACGTACCTCTGGATCAACACCAGTATAACCAGTGAAAGTCAGTAGGTTCTGTCCACTCACATAAAGACGGATCTTACGGAAAGAAGCATCACCAGAAAGTGGAATAGTGTAACCAAAAGTAGCATTGTCAAGCTTCAAGAAAGAAGCATCTTCAACGTGTAGGCTAGAGAATTTAGGAGAGTCAGTCAAGCTGGCGATATCTGCAGAGCTAGCCAAAATGTTGTAAGAAGAAATCGTACCTGGTGCTTCATAGAAAGCACGGAAAGTATTGATCAAATCATGTCCGAATACACCACGAAAGAAGAAGTTCAAGTCGAAGTTTCCAAACTGGAAACTGTTGTTAAAACCTAACTGGAAAGTAGGTAGACCATTTCCAATTACAGACTCATCTTCGTCATTGATGATACCATCACCGTTCAAGTCAGTAAATTTCCAAGTACCATCATCATTGATGCCTTCATAAGTAAGACCCCAAAGTTGACCAAGAGATGCACCCTCTTCAACACGTACCAATGGTGTGTTGTTTTGGCCAGGAGATCCAAGGTTAGAGATCAAACGGAAACCACCAAAGTTGAAGTCTTCGTTAGAAAGAGATACTAAGTCAGTACCGAGATAGAAAGTACCATTGATACCAGGCGTCCACTTGAAGCCATCTCTGTCAACGGCGTCATAGTTCAAGGCAAATTCCAAACCAGAGTTAGTCAACTCACCAATGTTTACAATGGTAGTGTTGGTCAAGTTTGGTGGCACAGGAACGGTAAATGGAAGAATCAAATCACTAGTAGTAGTCTGGTAGAAGTCGATGTTACCGTTTAAGCGGTATCCCATCAAGCTAAAGTCCAAACCAACACTGATATCAGATTTAGTTTCCCACTTTAGATCAGGGTTAACATTGGTACCAGTAGGACCATAAGAAGGTACAAACTCTCCGTTAAAGAAGAAGTTACCTACCTGACCGAAAGAAAGAAGAGAAATATAGCTCTGGTTAGGACGGTTACCCGTAACTCCATATCCAGCACGTAATTTCAAGAAATCAAGACCTTCAATGGTAAATAGGTTGCTCAATGCAACACCAGCAGAGATACCAGGGAAAAGACCCCACTGATTCTCAGTACCAAAGCGTGAAGAACCTTCACGACGAAGAGAAGCAGAGAAATAGTAAGTATCATCGATGTTACCTTGTACACGACCAAAGAAAGCGATCAACTTCTCAGAGTTTTTGTAGCTAAATACACTACCCAAACCATTGTTAAAATCACCCGCATCACCCAAGCTGTTAAACTGGAATGCATCAGTCAAGAAATCACCACCAGTTGCGCCAAATCCTTCGTTTAAGAAGTCTTGGTAAGAGTAACCAGCAAGGAGATCAAGATTCAAAGCACCAAAAGTATTGCTATAGTTCAAGGTTGACTCAAACAATTGAAAAAACTGATCATCACTACGACGAGAAGCAAGACCATTACGGTCAGCACCTGTCAAGAATGAGTTTTTGTCCCAATACACACCACCAATCGTATTTTGACGCTGCTGAGAGTAGAACATAGAAAAGTCTAGTCCTTCAACCAGTTCATAAGTACCACGGATGTTAGCGATGATCTGCTTACGCTTGGCTTCGTTGGTGTTTTGCTCCATGATTGCTACTGGATTGTAGTAATCAAACAATACCTGCTGGAAGTAACCATCGTACTGATCAAATTCAGCATCAGTGCTACGTACCGGAGCTGTTGGATTGTAGATCGTCGCGTAGCGGAACGCTTGATCGAAGCCAAAGTCAGAGTTACGTTGAGTAGAAGCGAGGTTCAAATCAATCGTAAGCTTGTCATTCAAAGCTTTCTGCGAAAGATTTACCCGGCCATTCAACTGATCGAAACCAGTATTGATAGCGGCTCCTTGAATGTTACGGTAGTTCATAGAGACACGGTAAGAAGTCTGTGCCGTACCACCAGAAAGAGAAAGGTTGTGAACGTTAGAAAGACCGGTTTGGGTCAATTCGTCAAACCAATCAGTACTTGATCCAAGATCATTACCACCTCCAAAAGCGCGATACTCATCAGCAGTCAAGACGTCTACTACGCGATCTACTGTTTCAAAAGCAGCATAACCATTGTAGTTGATTTGTGAGTTACCAGCGACACCTTTCTTAGTAGTAACCAAGATTACTCCAGAAGCGCCACGAGTACCATAAATTGCAGAAGCAGAACCATCCTTCAATACATCGATAGAAGCGATATCCTGAGGGTCAACCGTAGAAAGGTCAGCACCAGGTACTCCGTCGATAATAATCAAAGGCTGAGTGTTCGCACCAACAGTAGATAGACCACGTAGACGGATGTTAAATCCACCATTCGGGTTACCACCAGGACGAGAGATTGCCAGACCGGCAACCTTACCTTGTAGAAGCTGAGAAGGATCATTGACGTTACCGCCATTGAAATCCTCTGCTTTCACAGATGTGATTGCACTCGTAACCTCTTTGGCTTTTTGTGTACCATAACCAGTTACGACGACCTCATCAAGAGTCCTTTCGCTAGCTTTTAGTGTGACATTGATCGTTGACCGTCCATTAACGGTCTCCTCTAACATTTCATGGCCAACATAACGGAAGATCAATACTCCCTCGCCAGAAACATTAACGGTGTACTCACCATTTTCGTCAGTGAATGCACCCGTGTTAGTACCCTGGACCAATACAGTAGCTCCCGCCAATGCCGCTCCATCGCGACTTGAGGTTACTTTACCTGTAACAGTCTGAGCACTCACACTCCCGCATGTAACGATGACCATCATCGTAAACAGAAGCATCCGAATGGAGGTCAGCTTGTTTTTAATGCTCATAATTAATAGTAGTTAAACTTAGTTTATCAGTTAGGCTAAAACTTAAAACCATTGTCCAACGACCATAAAGCAGAGTTTATTCCTTCTTCCAACAAGCTCGGGAGAGCCTGCATTTAAACCTTTTCGGTTTATAATCAGCAAGGGCTTGCAACTACATCAGCATGAAGTGCAAGCAAATCAAATTAACAGAGAATTAGGAGTAAAAAACGCGAATATAGTAGTCTTATCAATTGTTTTCCTTTTATCGAAACTTGCCCTTTAAACGCCTATACGTATCACTACGTGGCTTTAAAGTACCAGTTTTCTTTTCTCAAGTTTAGTTTTTTTTCTCTACGAAACAAGGCATAACCCTCCTCGAAATAGACATCATTCTACCGAAAACGATTACGTAAACCTTTTCGGTCCTCAAAAATATTTGTATTTTTTTCTGACATTGCATCCAATAATTCTTTACATAACCTAAAAAGGGGCCTACTGCTTATGAGTAAACGTCAGATCACATTGTCAGATCTCGCCAAAGAGCTGGGGATCAGCACTGCTACCGTCTCTAGAGCCCTCAAGGATTATCCAGATATTAGTAATAAGACTAAACAACGGGTGCTAGAACTTGCCAAGAAGCTAAACTATCGTCCCAATACGATGGCGGCAGGCCTCCGCAAGCAGGAATCGAGAATCATTGGCGTTATTATTCCCGAGATCGTCAATCATTTCTTCTCATCCGTGATCAAAGGGATCATGCAGGTAGCCTATGACTCAGATTACCGAGTCATGATTTGCCAATCAGATGAATCTTATGAAAAAGAAGTAACCGATGCCAACGCCTTATTCAATAGTAGAGTCGATGGCCTTCTCGTTTCACTCGCCCATCATACCCAATCGCTCGACCATTTTGAAGAATTTATTAATGCGGGAGTGCCTATCGTGTTTTTTGACAAAATACCGCAGCACGCTAGTATGGCAGAGACTTCTAAAGTAGCGGTCGATGATTACCAAGGTGCCTATCAAATGGTGAGTCATTTGATCAGTCAAGGAGCCAAACGCATCGCCCACTTCAGAGGACCGATGATGGCTTACACTTCTAGAAACCGTTACAATGGGTACATACAAGCCCACAAAGACCATGGACTAGAATTAGATGAAAGTCTTATTTTTGACACGCATAATATCACGATGGAGGAAGGGCGGCAATTTGCCAATGAAGTGATGCAAAACCCCACAGGTTGTGATGCCATCTTCTGCATCACTGATACTGTCGCGATCGGTGCCATAGATGCACTCAAAGCCAATGGTGTAAAAGTGCCGGAAGACATTATGGTTGCAGGCTTTAGCGATTGGCAAGTTTCTGCGATCATTGATCCCCCCCTCAGTTCTGTGGCCCAGCCTAGTCTCGAAATGGGCAAACAGGCAATCGCATTGTTATTACACGAAATAAATGCCCAGAAAAACAATCTTACAGTTGAATATCAGTTTATAGAATTACCAACCGAGCTAAAAATAAGGCAGTCTAGCCTTCGAACAAAGGTCGTATAGCCTCGTTAAATAAGCATAGACCTCTAATCCGCAATAAAACGTGTCCGTACTATTTCTCCTCATTTGGCTAACCAGCTTTGAACAAGCCCAGACGCTTGCCGTCGAAGAACAAAAACCCATTCTGTTAGTATTTTCTGGCTCAGATTGGTGTCGCCCCTGTATCCAACTAGATCGAGAGGTTTTTCAAGATTCAAGTTTCCTAACGTTCGCTGAAAGCGAACTCGTCCTCCTCAAAGCCGATTTTCCTCGTAGCAAAAAAAACAGACTCCCAAAAGAGTTAAAAGAGCATAATGAGCGCCTTGCGCAACGCTATAACCCCAAAGGAGAATTTCCCCTCATAATCTTGCTTGACGCATCCGGCAAAGAAATCACTCGCACAGGCTATCGCCCCGGTGGTAGTACTGCCTTCACCGCCTTCCTTAAAGCCAATTGGCCATGAAGCTGTTTCGTCTCAGTTTACTTGCGCTAACCCTCTGTTTTTGTACCAACTCGCTCTCGGCACAGCTCAGTATTGAGCTTGGCACGGGTGGAGAACTAGGTTGGTGGGTGCAAAACAATGGTTATAATGATACGCTTACCAGCTTTCATCAAGGCTACGACCGGTCCCACCTTTCTTTTATGCTGCCAGCAGAACTCTCCCTCAGCTATCAATATCAGGCTTGGAGAATCAGTTTGGGCATGGGCTATCGTTATTTTGATGATAACGTACTGATTGGTTCTGACAATGCTCGGGGCAATTCTTCCCGCTATCGCATCCAGCCCGAAAATAGAGGTGTCAACCTATGGACTTGGCAAGCAGGGCTAGAATACCTATTGCTCGATCGCCCCAGATTTAGCTTTAGTCCCTTCCTTAGTTTTGGTGGTTTCACCTCCAATGCCACGATAGCAGAAGCTGCGATAAGCAAAACCCCTTTACAATTTAAACTAGGTCTCGAACTGAGTGCCGTCTTAGGGGAGCATATACAATGGTTCTTTAGACCAAGGTATGCACGATTTTTCATCAATTATCGAGAACCAGCCTACCGAGACCTCCAACAAAACGTTTATAGCATTGGTATCCTGACTGGAATTCGCTTTTGTCTATGAAAAGTATTTACCTTCTCGTCCTCATGCTTCCTAGCTGGCTATTGGCCCAGCAAAACCTCACTTACCGCAAAAGTGCTGGCTTGATGGGCTCGCAGTTTGAGCTTACGGCTATATCGCCGAACGACAGCCTCAATCGTGCTGCTGTACGGGCAGGCATCAAAGAAATCCAGCGCATTGAAGAACTTATTTCCTCTTGGGACAAAAACTCTCAAACCAGCGAAATCAATCGCCAAGCAGGACTCAAAGCCGTCAAGGTAGATTGGGAACTCTATAGTCTCATCTATCGCGCCATCAAGGTCGCACAGCTTACAGAAGGCGCTTTTGATATCAGTTTTGCCTCTGCAGACCGTATCTGGAAGTTCGATGGCAGTATGCAAGTGGTGCCCTCGGATTCTTCAATCAAAGCCTCAGTCAGTAAGATTGGTTTTCAAAACATACAGCTAACCCCCGCAGATACGAGCGTTTTTCTCACCAAAGCAGGCATGAAGATCGGTTTTGGAGGCA
>JBGCFA010000461.1:0-5312 GCA_045106675.1 Bacteroidia bacterium | reverse complement strand
CGTCGAGGTCAGCAGCGTAATACTTCACCGCCGCGTTCTACGAATAGTAGCTACCAAAGAAGTACGCCTCAGCGCAGCACCTCTCCAAGCCGTTCTTATGAGCGTCCGACTCAGCAGCGTAGTACTTCACCGCAGCGTTCTACGAATAGTAGTAGCTACCAAAGAAGTACGCCTCAGCGTAGCACGACTCCAAGCCGCTCTTATGAGCGTCCGAGCCAGCAGCGTAGTACTTCACCGCAGCGTTCTACGAATAGTAGCAGCCAAAGAAGTACGCCTCAGCGTAGCACCTCTCCAAGCCGTTCTTATGAGCGTCCGAGCCAGCAGCGTAGTACTTCACCACAGCGTTCTACGAATAGTAGCAGCCAAAGAAGTACACCTCAGCGTAGTACTCAGCAAAGAAGTACAAATACTCAACAACGCAGCAGTACGCCGAGTCGCTCGTATAATCGTTCGAGTCAGCCACAGCGCTCATCGACTAATAGCAGCAGCTCTCGTTCCTCACAAAGCAATAGCCGTTCTAGCAATACCCCTAGTCGGAGACGATAGGAATTGTTGATGGCCTTAGGATATTTAAATTTTGTCTTTTGGTGGTGTGTTTAGTGCCTTTCTCATTTGAGGAGGGCACTTCCTTTTTGGGGCTAGGGGACTAGCCAGTTTGCCTGATAAGGCTCTTGGTTGTATTCAAATCGAGCTCTCAGTTGTTTTTCTCTTCCGAGAACGAGGCATTCAAGGCGGTGGATTTGGGCTTTGACGAGGACGAAATTTTGGCGCCAAGGCTCAGTTTCCGCTTCGGAGGAATGTAAATATGCATCAACACCCATTTGAAAATCGAAGATGTTTTTACCCGGTGCAATTTTTGCGCTGTATAAAGTCCTCGCAAAGTAGCTCAATTCCTGCCATGCAGAACGCTGGATTTCATCATCGTAGTGGAGGCTTGCGCTGCCTTGAAGGCGGATCTGTAGTCTAAGTTTGGGATGCCAAGCGAGATAGTGAATTTGGGGGTTTTGGCGTAGTTCGGCGACCTTATTGGCTCGAATATCTGTATAGGTGATGAGGCTTCGATCTTGGCGTTCGGCTTGCCGCAAAACTACCATCCGTTGTTCAATGGATTGTTTCTCTCCAATGGTCGCGAGGCTTATCTCCCGCATAGGATGGTTTTTGTCTACGCAAGCTGTCTGGAGTTGGTCCCAGCAGACTTGGTGTAAATCCGCAAGGGATTCAATTTTTGCAATCAGGCTATTCATCTCAGGCACAGCGTTTGTGTAATACGTAAAAGCAATAAAACCTTCTATTAAACCAATTATTCGTCAATATTAACCGTTTAGACCGAGGAAGAGTTTATTGTCAATAAGAATCCCTATCATCATAATAACCAAACCAAACTCACTGCCATATCCCATAGTTCATGCACATCAGTAAACGAAGTTTTTCCCTACGCGACTTTCGACCTACTATTGGCTTTGTGCTCCGCCCTACCCATACTGAAGAAGTATATCGGGTAGAGCTTTCTCCTTTTTTATTGGAGGAAACCATCATTAGAGTGCTAGACTCATGCGGCAAACTCCTTTTGGAGTCTGATTCTAACCAGCCTATTGGAGATACTTCTCTCGAATATACGGTGCAAGATGTCCAAGCTGGAATCTATTTTTTTGAAGTCAGCGATGGTTTTTTCTATCAAATCAAAGAAGTAAGAGTACCTGCAGCTTAAAAGTCAGCTGTCTATCCTAAACAAATATTTCCTGCATTTTAGTAAGATTCTTACCTCTTAGGTTTTTCCATTGGGAGAAAGATCATATCTTTTGATATATTCGTTCAGCGAAAAATTGCAGAATATAAAATCTTGCTTGACCCCATTAGAGAACAGTTTTTAGCGGATTTACTGGGTGGGGAATCCATTAGTCTGACCGATGGTCAGACTGAGGCTCTGGAAACCTTTTTCCGGTTCTATCGCACTGCCGAAGAACGTTCGACCCTGTTATTGACAGGTTCGGCCGGAACCGGTAAGACCTTTATGATCAATCTTTTTACGCGGATACTGCGCAGAGAAGGTTATGAGGTGGTTTTGCTGGCCCCAACTGGTCGGGCGGCCAAGGTGATCACCAAGCGCACAAAGCGCTTTGCTTATACCATTCATCATCATATCTATAGCCCCAAAGAAAATTCTTTTGGGCAGATCGCGTTTCGACTCAAAGAAAATAAGCAAAATAGTAAGACGGTTTATCTTGTAGATGAAGCTTCGATGATCGGAGATGACACAGGCGACGGTAGTAATGTTTGTCTGTTGACAGACTTACTTTCCTTTGTTTTTCATTCCAATTCAGATCGGAAGTTGATCTTGGTGGGTGATCCTGTTCAGCTACCCCCGATTGGCTATACCAAGTCTCCTGCTTTGGATCCTGTAGAGATCAGACACAAAGGTGATTTGACAGTATTTCATTCCCATCTTTCTGAAGTCAAACGACAAATGGTTGATTCAGGAGTATTGGACAATGCTGTTTTGGTGAGAGATGCCTATGCCCGCAATGAACCTGAAAAGCTCATCCTAGAAGCTGGCCGAGATGTGCAAATATTG
Organism: Bacteroidia bacterium; assembly: GCA_045106675.1. GTDB lineage: Bacteria > Bacteroidota > Bacteroidia > J057 > J057 > JBCAWW01. The sequence goes on along the minus strand of JBGCFA010000461.1, from coordinate 2,740 downwards.
GAGCAATCTTATGAAGCCTTGGAAACTTATCTGGGCTACTACCAAGAAGGGAGTTTAGATCGAGTCGTCTTTTTGACTTATTCCAATTGGCAAGCAACTAGAGTTAACCAGGCCATCCGGCACCAACTTTTGGGGACAGAAGAATTATTGGTGCCATCTGACCTTTTGATGGTGGTGAAAAACAATTATGCTTGGGGAGACCCCAAGAAGCTGCCATTTATTGCCAATGGCGAAATGGGAACAGTTCGCAGGGTTTATAATGAAACATTGGAGGAACGTTATGGGCTGAAGTGGATAGATGCTGAAATTGAATTTATTGATAATAAAGGAGAATATTTGCTGATCGAGTGTAAACTGATTTTGGACTTACTCGTCGATAAGCAAGCACAAATAGGGAGTGATAAGTTGTACTTAGTCACTCAACAGAGACGAGAGAAGTATCATGGCTTGCCACAGTCTGAAGCCCGAAAACTTCTTGCTAAAGATCCCTACATCAACGCCTTACAAGTGAAATATGGCTATGCAATTACAGGGCATAAATCACAAGGTGGGCAATGGGAAAATGTAATCATTGGTTTCGAACCAGATTATGGACAAAACTTACAGGCTTATATTCGGTGGACTTACACCGTTATGACCCGAGCGGAATCCAGACTCTTTTTAATAAACTGCCCCTTTCTTGGAGAATAAGCATGAAACCTTGGCTGAGTAATCTACTTCTAGGCACGATTTTACTCTTCGCCCAATCACTTTTGGGTAAAGGTGAATTACAACCTCTATATCATTATGGGATGGGGGAAGGTCTGCCCAGCGAGCGGGTCTATTGGACCATGCAAGATGACCTAGGTTATATGTGGTTTGCTACCCAAGCCGGAGTTTGCCAATATGACGGATATCGGGCAAAAGTACTCACTACCAGCCAAGGATTAAGCCATAATCAGGTCCGTGAGCTTTATGCTGATGAGCAAAACCGAATTTGGATGCTCACCCAAAATGGTCTGAGTCGAAAAAGCGGGGAATCTTTGATTCGTTTGGATTCCTTAAAACGTATTGGTCCAGTGCCCATTAGTTCAATCATTCAGATTTCAACAGATGAATACTGGTTGACGACCCATCGGATGTTACATATCATCAAAGGGGATACCGTCTTTCAAACTAAGCGGCTTCAGTCATACGGCCTGCTGCCGAACGCTGAATTGGTTTTTGTCGATGCTGAAACGATCTGGTTGGCGGATGCGAAAAAACTGCTAGGCGTCGGCCTTGATCTGAAAGAAAGAAAACAAATTCCTTTTACTTATAGGGGGGTAAAGCCTGCGCAAATACCCTTATTCGTTGCCATAGGCCAAGGAGAATATCTTAGCCCAACCCAAGCAGGGCTTGTCTCCATCAAAATAGATGGTACCCAAACACTGGTCAGCTCAGCTAAGGATTTTACTAATTGGGGGCCTGCGCGAGATATCAAACAAGATGAGCAGGGAGATATTTGGATTGCTTTTGAAAGTGGTGGTGTGTTGTGGCTTACGCATGAAAATGAATCTTACAGAGAGATTGATTGTTTATTGAAGGAAGAAAGTATTTGGCACCTATTTGAAGATCGAGAAGGCAATCTTTGGATTACGACAGACGAAAGCGGGGTTTGGTTGTTCACCGCAGGTGCGAAACGACTTTATCGATACAATCTAGTAGAGCATAAAGAATTGCATGCTTTCCAGCAAAACAACCCTTCTAATCTTGCCGATATCAGCATCGACAACGAAAAAGGGATATGGTTTGCTTGGGAAAATGGTCGCTTGCTACGCTTGAAAAATCTGCATAGCCTCAAAACAGCTAGTGAAACGGAAACTTTTAATCTGAGTCGCCAGCTCGGCAATGGAGAACATATTCGTCATATCCTCGGGCTCAATGAAGGAGGCTTGATGATCGCCACTGAGACGAGTCTTTGGTACTTTGATAAAGACCGAATGACGGTTATTCCTTTGGAGAACGCTCCTATTAGTATTAGTCAATTGGACAATGGAGATATCTATGTAGGGACTGATGCGGTGGTAGGCCAAAAAGGACAACTTTCAGATTATTTGAAACCAAAGCCCAGTTTGAGTCCAGTGTTTGCCGTAGGACTAAGCGCCGTAGTGGAGGACTATCAACAAAGCGTATTGCTTGCTTGGATGAGTGGCGTCAGTATCATCAAAGATGGGCGAGATAGTCCGCTAAAACCCAATGAGGAGATTTTTAGATCTGGAGTAAATGATCTTGCCACATGTTCGGATAGCACGCTTTGGTTTGCGACCAATGGCAGTGGCTTATTAATCCAACATCCCGATGGCGCTACTTCCGTGCTTAACAAATCACTGGGTATGCGCAACGAAGTCTGCAATACAGTAAGCGTAGACGAATATGGTGATTTGGCATGGGTGGGGACTCAAAATGGGATGGGGTGGATTAGCCGCCGAAATAAAATGGAGGAACCTAAACTGCGTTGGTTAGATCAAAGAGATGGTTTAGCTGGAAATTGGGTGGAACAAATCCTTCGCTATGATCAGCACCTCCTAATTCGCAGCAAGGAAGGTTTTACCATCATGGAGCCTTATTACGAATTTCCGAGTGCCTTGGCGGCACCCGTTTATATTACAGATGTCTTTGCCAACGGCAAAAAACTCACGCTCGATAAACAATTTTATGCATTTCCTGCTGATAGCAACAATATAGAGCTACAATTTACTGGCTTAGGCTTTCGCTATCC
>JBGCFA010000460.1:0-12517 GCA_045106675.1 Bacteroidia bacterium | reverse complement strand
CCGATAAATCGTAGTTGAACTACTTGACCAGCATATAGACCTAAGCTCACTGAGCGAGTTCCCCAAGGATCTCCACCTGCTACTTGTTGAGGACCATCGAGCGAGTCAACCGTAGTCCATACGCCATTGGAGAGAACCTGGGTTACGAGGTAGCCCATATCAGGACCAAACATATGGTAAGAGTATTCAAGGGTTGGTCCCGTTACTCCTGATAGATCGATACAAGGTGAAACCAAATCATGCAATGTGCCTACGACACCCCCTGAGGTTTCGATGAACATATAGATACCACCAGGGGTACCAAAAGTTGTATTGTCAAAAAATGGTCCAGTACCAGTAGAGTTTTCATTGGCTCCAGTCGCATCTTCAACGTTCCACACGTTGGTTGCAGGTGAAGACAAAGTACCTCTCGTCCAGCCATTGGCTAAGCCACCAGGATTACCTACAGTAAAGGTTTCGAAGTCTTCAGACCAAGACTGTCCTGGTAGTACTACCGCATTGTTACTAGTAACATTGGAGGTTGACATGGTGTCATTGGCGAGGTTGGCATCAGGGCCACCCGTCAAAAACTCAACATAACCGTCAAAAGTATATGTACCGCCAGCACCCATATTGAAGGCTGTATTCATGGTAACGGGGGTATTACCGCCGGGTGCCAAGAAACCTGTATTAAGAGTAGTCTGGAAGGTTTGAGGATTTACTCCGGTAACGTTGACCGTAACCTGAGCATTGTCTGTAGCAAAAAAGACCGTATCTGTACCGAAGTTGAAAAGACTAACCTCAACTGTTTCAGCAGCACCAAAACAGCCAACATTGCCCGAACTAGGAGAGAGCAATCCATTTAAGGCTAAATCTTTAGGTCCTACTACCAATGGGAGACTTTGGTTCCAAGTAGCAGAAACTTCAGCTGCACTAAGCGCACGGCTATACATGCGAAATTCATCCATCAAGCCACCAGAGGCTAGACCCGTACCAGTTGAAGCACCTACTTTGAAGGGGCCTGCACCAGTTAGATTAATAGCCGTCTGAGCCACAGTATTGACCAAGACTCCATCCAGATAAGCACGTATCTCAGGAACTGTATTGTCATAGACAAAGTGAATCACGTGGGGAGCCACTGTAGCACCACCACTTACCAATACATCGGTAACACCGGTACCTCGTAACATCCAGTTGTTGGCACCAGCTACACCATTGGTGAAGCAGCGAAAATTACCCGCTCCGGGATCTCCAAAGATGTAGTAGAGGGTCGTACTAGGAGCAATATTGCTTACCCAATAACTGATCGTCCAATCTCCACTGAGGCTGGTAGGCCAGCCTGTATCGACATAATCAGCAGTAGAAGTACCACCAGTTCCAATCAGCGCATTGCCAAATTGGCCAGTAGGCCCTTGAGTCTGGCCCCCAATGATAGTTGCCGGATTCGTACCTACAGGAGTACTGGCGATATTATTTACCGCCGTACCAGTTCCATCAAATTTGTAGTACATCATCTCTGGGAGCCCTTGGGCGAGGACCAGACTGCTTGTACTACAAATAAACAATAGTAGTAAGAGTTTTCTCATCATGTGTCAAGTGTAATTAGTTAGAAAATATCCGATTGAAAATAGAGGTTTAGCTATAAACTCTTTTTACATAAAAACAAAACAGCTTGAATAAAAAATATAATCCATCCACAAAACTGTTAGAAATTTCGTAATATTATGGCAATAAGGATTTACGCATCATGTTTTGAGCATAGCTGGTTCAAAATTCATCTGCTTGCAATAGGTGTGCAGTCCCCAAAAAAGTTTGCAAGTAATTAAAGTAAACAGATCAATTGAAAAATGCTATCCACATATAAGAATATCCACTCGCCCAAAATACAATCAAAAGCCAAATCGACTCAGAGCAGCTGATAAAACAGCCACTGCATCCTCATTGTAATAGACGCGCTTTTTCGATATTACTTTTGAGGGAAGTAAAGTTTATTCAGAAGCTTAAATCCACCATGAGTCAAATGATGAATTGCGTTTACGGCTTCGCTGGCAAGATTAGGTGCAACCCAAACAGATGTGCTAACAGCATGTGTGAGTTGGTATAATGATTCAAGAACCGAGGGTGAACTTTATTGGCTATAAATTTAGGGGATTACTTATCAATAATAGACCCCCAAAAAGGGCGTTTTACAAGGGGAGAGCTATAAGTAAGCTTCAAAAGCGCAATTCGAGCGAATTGATATTTTTCAGCACTACTTAATCAAATTCACGAGCTTGCCCGCTTAGCCTCCAATTCGTCGCCAAGCTTTGAGTAGAATTTCGAGATCCATCTCCCAGCGATATTGGCGAGCATAATACTTATCTAAGCCCCGCGTGTTGAGATCTTTGGTCGTGCCTTTGGCTCGATCCAACATATTGAGAAGTCCCCTTTTGAGTGGAGGCAGTTCTTCGGTTTGAGGATGGATATAGCCGACCATATGCTGCTTACGGCTAAAGACTTGCCATAAGCGACCAAATGCAGAGACTGGGCGTTGGTACAACCAAAATAATAATGGATAGCTCAAGAGCAACAAGCCACTACTGACACTATCAAATACTTGTTTACGCCACAGCACATCCGTTTCCTCTAATCGAAAGCCTATCTGACGGCTATAACGCGAAGTGTGGATGGCCTGTGGACCAACGATATAATCTGCTTGTGGAGGGACGATTTTGTAGGCGATAGCCGAGTTGTGGAGATCACGCATAGTGTCGAGGATATCCTCAGTTGCGACACTTGCATTGCTAAAAATGACCTCATCCAGATCGTAGAAGCGAATAATCTCTTGCAGACGACTGAGATCGCCTAGTTTTTCGATTCCGTCAGATGTTGCGTTAGCTTCCACTTTTGCCTCTACGCCTACTGATCCGACAATTTCGACTGGATAGTCGAGTTCGCCTCTGATCAGATCGACTACTCGTCGAACGTCTGCACCCTGCCCGATGATCGCCACTCTTTTGGTCCGAGACTCAGTAAAGAAAAATGTCCCATGCTCGCGCCAATTGATAAAGCCTCGTGTCCCCATGGTGATTACCATGCTAAACACAGCCGAAAGGCCCACAATCCCCCTGGAAAAGTTGCGAATTGGGTCAAACATATACGTGATCGTAGCAATTGCAATAAAGCCCCAAATCGGAGCCATCACCAAGGGACGAATTTTATAAGGCTTTTGATAAGCTCCCGCTAGCCACAAAAACACCACAAACACTAGCGCATAAGCGGGCATATAAAGGTAACTGAACTCCTCTGGATAGGCCCCGCCCTCGATATATTTGACATTGTGCTCCCAATAATTTTTGATCCCAAAGGTGGTCAAGAAGATCAGAAGCGTTTCGAGAATCGGAAAACCGAAACGCTTGAGCATACGATGCATAATCGCCGCCAATGCCCGCATATATACTGCCATGCGGATCGAGGCGATAAACAATTGCTTACGACTACCTCCAAAGTGCTTTTGGGCAAAGATGATCATCGCCTGATAAAACACTCTGACATAATTGAGACTACCTTTTTTGGTACTCTCACCTTTGTAGTGGATGATCTGCGTATCAGACAGATAGTAATTTTGGTAGCCTTCTTTGATAAAGCGATAAGACAAATCGATGTCTTCGCCATACATAAAAAAGTCTTCGTCTAGATAGCCGATTTTTTCGAGTGCCTCGGAACGCATAAACATGAAGGCGCCTGACAAGATTTCGATCGGATGATTTTCTTCCTTATCGAGATAGGTCAAATGATATTGACCAAATTTTTTGCTTTGGGGGAAGAGTTTGGCGAGGCCAAAAATCTTATAGAAAGAAACCCAAGGAGTAGGTAAAGCACGCTTTGACTCAGGCAAAAATTTACCTTCACCATCAATCATTTTGACTCCTAATGCGCCACCATCTGGATGGGCATCCATAAAGTCAATACATTTTTGGAAAGTCTGCTCCTCCACGACTGTATCGGGATTGAGCAATAGGACATAGCGTCCTTGAGAGATTTTGATGCCTTGGTTGTTGGCTTTAGAGAAACCCGGATTGTCAGTATTGGCGATCAGTGTAATCTTGTCGCCAAATTTTTCGCCTAACATCTCTTGACTACCATCGACAGAGTTATTGTCGACGACGATCACTTCACCATCAATCGCATGCATAGCTTTCTCGACGGAGAGTAGGCACTGCTCCAAAAAATGCTTGACGTTGTAGTTGACGATGATGATCGAGAGATCCATAGGCCGCTAACTAACTACCTGGCAATGCCAGTTGAGTCCGGTTCATCAGGGAACGAGCCAAAGTTACCTCATCAGTAAACTCAAGATCACAACCTACTGGGATACCACGAGCAATACTTGAAACTTTGACGCCCAGAGTCGCGAGTTTTTTGGAGATATAAAAAGTAGTGGTATCGCCTTCAATATTGGCGCTAAAGGCAAAAATGATTTCTTTGATATCGTCCTCCTTGATCCGTGTCAACAATGCTTCAATATTGAGCATTGAGGGACCAATGCCTGCCAATGGATTGACCAAGCCACCAAGTACATGATAGAGCCCATGAAACTGATGTGTGTTCTCTAATGCAATCACATCTTTGGTGTCTTCTACGACGCAGATCAATTTGCTATCCCGTCGTGGATTGGCACAGATATTACAGACATCGTCATCTGAGATATTGTGGCATTTGACACAATATCGGATATTTTTGCGCAGATTGGTGATAGAGGAGCCCAATTGCTCCGCTTCATCTTCGGTTTTTTTGAGAATATGTAATGCTAGTCGCAGGGCCGTTTTGCGCCCAATTCCGGGTAAGGAGGCAAGCTCATTTACCGCGGATTCGATAGCTTTGGAGGGATATTCCATATACGATAAAGGTACGACTTTAATAGATAAAAAGTAGAGGCCCAAAATTACAAAAAGTAGCCACGCAAAATCACAAAAAAGTAGCGGCGCAAAATCTTGCGCCGCTACTTGATATTTTATCGTATTGAATACGTTTTACTGATTGACTACAGCTTTGAGCGTACGCTCTAGCACTTCAGTCTTACCTTCTAGGCGAACCTGTACGAAGTATAGTCCTGGGCTAAAACGACTAAGGTCAAGCGCAACTTCTTGTCTGCCTTCGGCAAGATCAAGGCGTTGTTCAGTGCCTAGCTGACGACCATTGATATCAGTAATGCTATAATACAGCACACCATTTTCAGGTAGTTCTAATTGAAGACTAGCTTTGCCTTGGTTGGGATTAGGGTAAAGATTTACCGCCAATTGTTCGATCAATTCGCCAGGCGTAGGATTCGCCTCACGTGGGAACACCAAATTGCTAGTAGACCAAACACCACGTCCATGAGTCGCGATGAAAACTGTATTATCACGCACCAAAGTAAAGTCTTGGGTTTCTTCGTTGTGAATGCTGCTCTTATAGAGACGCACATCAATATCATATACTGGCACTTTACCAAAGTCAACTCCTAACTCATTGGTCCAAGTTGCCGTAAAGATCGGCCCTAAACTATTGATGTCAGTAACAGAGTATAGTCCACTCTCCGAGCCAACCAATAAGACACTCTCACCACTTGCAGGGTCAACTACAAACTTTACAGAGTATACAGGCTCTTTGGATAAAGAACCTGTGATCGGCGCAAATTGTGGCGTGGTATTGCCAGCTTCAGTCATATAAACAAATGACTGTACTGCGTTATTATCACCACCATAACCGGCATAGGCTACTACCACACGGTTAGGATCTTGAGGATCAACAGCGATAGAAGATAACCAACGTCCGTTTACCGAAGTAAGACCGGCACTAGGCTGTGTGTTGACTTGAGTTACGTCAGTGCTAGCATCAAAGCTTGCCAATTCATGTGGCTTATCAATACGCCACAGACCACCACGAGTTGAAGAGGCCCAAACAGTGTGGTCCTTGTCTCCAGAAGTAGCCATTGCACTAAGGTATTCAGTAACACCGTCTACCAATTGATTAGAGACACGGTTCCATTTTACTTGTAGTCCGTCTCCCAAAGCACCATTTACGACCCAGATATATTGACGAGAAGCAAAAAACAGATACTCATCAGATTGACCACGCATGCTCTCCTTCGAGATATTCACACCAAGCACATTATCTGGAATCACCTCATCTAGTACAAATGGAGTTTGTGCAGGACCTCCGCTATTGAAGAGCTGTCCACCACCACTAGTTGCATTAGGACGGTCAATGATCGTATCAGAACCCGCTGGGATCAAACCCGCTACTTGAGGGCTTAATGGCACTCCGTAAAAGCGTTCGAAGGCACCTCCCGCATTCAGCGAACGCACAATTCCATCATCTGTTCCCTGAGAGAGAATACTACCAGGATGCAGATAAGACGCAGCAACATCACCGAAGTTGGTAGCTGAGATCGAACCATAACCTTGTTTGCTAGGTAAGCCAGTATCGTATAGACCGTTGTAAACAACGCCTACATTTGGCGTTCCGGCGATGATGGCAGTCTGCTCAGCCTGACCGATAGAAGCTACACTGTAAACAACAGTCGCCTCATAACCTTTGGATTGCTGAGAGAAGCTAATACCGCGATCATTGGAACGGATAATTTGCTGGTCAGTCCCGATAAAAATGGTTTCACTGTCCTTGAAAACAAGAGAATACATATTACGGGTGATATAGTTGATTGCCGTAGGGTTGGTATGTTGGGCAGTTTGTGTCCAGCCATCACCTTGGATAAAGGTGTACCAAGAGTTACCAGCAATGATCAATTCGTTGGGATTATCAGGAAACACTTCAAAGATGAAGGCATCACGTCCTGTACGATTGAGGGGACGGAAACCAGGACCTCCTTGGGGGCCATAGCGAAACCAATCACCACCATTGTCATTGGAACGATAAACACCATTCAAGCCTTGACTGGCCGAAGTAGTACCTACATATACCGTATTAGGGTCTGAAGGAGAAATCGCGATACGCATTCCGTTGAAGCTAAACTTACCGTTGTCGAAGAAGTTTGCATCAGTAGCGGCGGTAAAGTTGACCCCATCTGTCGAAGTATAAAGAGAATCATCAATGGTAGATGCAGGATTATGCGTTCCTGCGAAGAAGGTACCATTACCACTCATCTCGACATCAAAAACGATAGCAGTCTCAAAAGCATTACTACCACTACACTTTTGGATGGTTTGTAGTCCGTCGGTAGAAACATAGAGTCCTTCAGCAGTCGCAACAAAGACTTTGCCGTCAGCGACAAATACTTTTTGGATGCTGGTAAAAGGACCTTTGTAGTTGCGGGTATCTGCTGTATTGGTAGCTGGAGCGGCTGTCCAACTTCCACCACCATTGGTAGAAACATATACACCACCACCTGGGAGGCCTTCTAAGTAACCTTTGAAACCTTCAGGCTGATTGCGATAATCGTAATTGCCATTGAAGTTAAGGTCCGTAACATAGTAGGAGCGAATAAAAGCTGTCGCTCCGGTAGCAACATATATAGTGTTGCCATCAACTGCGATGGAAGTAACATTGGGGTTACCTCCAGCTGCATCATAAGAGTTCACGCGTTCCCAAGCAGCACCATCAGATGAAGAACTCCAAAGTCCTCCTCCTTGTGAGCCTGCCAGCAGGTTGCCCTGGCTGTCATATGCCAACGCCCGGGTAATACTACCCAGATTGTCTGGTCCGAGGTTTGTCCAGGTATAATTACCCTGAGCAAATCCATTGCTGCCAAACATTAGTAAGAGTACTACTATTATCCAGTAGAAATTTCGTTTCATATACAGGTCTCATTTTTGGATTGACGGGTAAAATAACATTTTTACCCCTATTTATACAAGCATACAATTTAGTCTCCCTACTAATATTATGCGAGGGTCAAAGATACAAATGGGTTACACAGCCCGTTGGGAAGTAAAAACGCAGCATAAAAAGGGAGGAATAAAGCAGCAATTTCCTTCTTCATTTTTTATTTATTGTGCTTCATTCTAACAGCTTAAGGCAGCTCATACCGATACAACTCACTCGCCTCATCGCTAGCGATATAGCAAAGTTTGTTAGGCACATCTACCACAATCCCTTCAGCCTTGATCACTGAGATCAGATAGGTTTCAATTTTGTTGCCTTGCAGATCACATTTGGTGATGGTCTGAGATTCGTCGCTGAGGATATAAAGTTGTTTTTGGCTGGCGTCAAATGAAATCCCCGAATAGTCCGAAGCAAAATCGAGAGCGTAATTTTCAAGAATATTGCCCATAAAATCTACCACAAGCAGCTGTCCGGGATCTTTTTCCGTAATAAGGTAGAGCCTTGATTCTGCAGGATCAATCGCTACTCCTTCTAAGCCATGATTGCTTTCCATCTGGTCAAAAGGAATGGCAAAAGTATCTTGTGCCGTACCATTGACATTTAGTTTTATCAGTTCTTGGCGGGTTTCTTCCACAACCCAAATACTATTGTCTTGGGGATTTTGAACCACACCTTCAAGATCATCGCCCTCATAATTGAGCGTGGCAACGACAGTTCCAGTTGCGGGATTGATGCGATATATCTTATTATCAGAATCACTTACACTCAAAAGCTGATCATTGCTCAAAGCCAATCCGGAGGGTTCGTCAATGGCCATAGCGAGAGATTCCTGCAAATTCAAACTGATAGGATCGGGCATTGGGTTTTGATCACAAGCCGATACTAAAAAGCTTAAAGTCAATAAAATGAGCGCTACATACTGAGGATTCATAATCATAGTTACTATGAATTCGGAATAAATTTTGTAAGATACTAGTCTTGAATAAAATAGATTGGACGATCTATCAAGACAGAAAGCAAAATAGGGCAAATTCAACTCAAGTGACAAACAGGATTGATTTCGTCTGTTTTTGGATTCTCCCTTTCATAAGGAAGATTCAGGAGTGTTTTGCTTTTCTATTGTAAGCAACCAATTGTTCTTTTACTACGAAAACCCGCTAATCTATCGTTTGGCGGATAGCCAAATAAGTAGGCACAACCCCTGAACACAGCATAAAAGCAACGGCTGATTCAGAATTGGTTGATTGCATGCAATTGCCGCTTATTTTTGGATATTGAAATTTTAGAGAAAACGAGGGAAACTGAAGGCCATTTTGGATGAGTTGAGATTTTTTAAGAAAAGGCATCTTTTATTGCTTCTGATCATCCTTCCCTGTTTCACCCCCCTACTACCGATCCACCTTTCTTATACGTTCGAAGGAACGGGCAAAGTGTATCCGATTCAGGAATGGATTCTGAATCGCGATCAAGAAGGTGGTATCATTAGTACGGTGTACAATCATCATTTGGGAGTGATCAGTGAAGTAAGCAGTTATAAATTTGAGCGCGGCGATATCGCCAACGTTCGCATTAGCCCTTTTCAGGACCAGAGCGTTAGATTTATCAGCAGAGGTGATACCATTGCCACTGTGCGGTCATACCTCCTTGAGGAACGCCTGAACACTTTGCGCCTACAGCTAGAAGTCGAAAAAGCACGTCTACGCAGCGAACAAGCGGGTGCCAAAGGTCCTATAATCGCTGAGGCAACCCAAAGATTGGCCTACGCCAAAGAGCAATTAACCCTCGCACAGCTTAATTACGATCGCACCAAAAAACTCTACGACGATGGCGTAGTACCCGAGGCATCGTTCAACAAGGTTGAAAACGAATACAAGCTCGCCCAAATACAAATCAAGATCGCGACCAGTAGTCTTGATGCTGCAAAAATGGGCCAAAAACCCGAATTACTGAGTTTCATACTCGCTACCATGGAGTCACTCGAACAAGAACTTGCATTCCTCCAAACCAAACGTAGCGGCTATCATATAGTATCTCCGATTAGCGGCTCAGTGGATTATACCATCAATGTCGAGCAAATCATGACCGTCGATGATACAAGCAAGATGGTGCTTACTGTCCCGGTACAATTATCCCATCAGGCTTATCTCAAAATCGGCACGACTATAGAAATCAAGGTCCCTGGCATCGAACAAATAATAGAGGGGAAAGTCAGTGGCATCAATGATGAGGTACAAGTATTGGACAACAAACAAGTGATCTTGGTCAAGGCAAGTTTTCAAAATCCACCACAACATGTTCGTAAAGGAGTCATGGTCAAATGCACCTTCGTATGTGATACGATAGAACTCTGGGATTATATCGATAGATCTGTCAAAACTTGGAGCCATTAGCCTATGCGATACGAGTATAAATATTTTGTTCCAACCGAAAAGCTGGCCACCCTACGGAGCTTGATCCTTCCCTTTGTGGATTTGGACAAGTTTGCCGCCGATAGGGAGCACCATCATTATACGGTACGGAGCATCTATTTTGACTCACCGCGACTCGATTTTTATGATGAGAAAGTAGAGGGGATCGCCCATCGCAAGAAGGTGCGCCTCCGTGGCTATGATATCGGCCAAAATGAAAGCACCGTATTTATGGAGATCAAACGTAAATACGAGATGCCCATCCTCAAAAACCGCGCGCCCATGACCTTTGCGGGAGCTAAAGCGCTTTTGAGTGGACAAGCTTCGATAGATAGGGTCATCAAAAACAGCGGTAAATTTCCTGATGCCCAGGACAATGCCAAGCGTTTCCTCTATCAAGTCAACAAAAATAATCTCCGTCCGGTCGTCTGTGTGATCTATGATCGAGAACCTTATCTCAGTAAGACCGATCCAAGTATTCGGATTACTTTTGATAAGAATCTCCGTTCTACGCCATACCCGCGCATCGACCAACTCTATACCGAACAGGGTTTAAGGCATTGTATCGCCAATCAGTTTATCCTTGAAGTCAAATTCAATGATTACTATCCTGCTTGGATCAAACCCATCATCGCTACCCTTGGCCTCAAATGGACTTCGGCCTCGAAGTATGTCATCTCGATGGATTCTCAAGGCTTAGGCTATGAGACTCGCCGTTCGCAGGTGATCTCACGAGGCAATATGTTTAAATCTCAGTACGGTGTCGGTAGTCCAGTAATCAGACGCGGACAAAAAATCGCCACCGACCATCTCGATCCTCTCCAAACAGGTGATGATCGTGTCCCTAAAAAAAAGAAACGCGCCACCAGATAAGGATATGTTACAAGACTTTCAACAAGGCTTAGATCTCTTTCCGCTCACATTCCAGGATATCCTGATCAATATGGGCGTTGCGCTCGTGTGTGGCTTGATTATCTCTGGCGTTTACCGCATTACATATAAAGGTCCGAGTTACTCAGTAACCTTTGTCAATTCGCTGGTCCTGCTGACCATGATTACGGCTATCGTCATTTTGGTGATCGGCAACAACCTCGCTAGAGCCTTTGGCTTGGTGGGTACGATGTCGATTATTCGCTTTCGTACTGCGGTGCGAGATACGCAGGATATCATTTTTATCTTCTTCTCACTGGCGATTGGCCTAGCGGCTGGGGTAGGTTTGCCGATGCTCGCCTTCGGCGGAACGCTCATAATCTCCCTCGTGATCTTGCTATTGGTCTCGACCCAATACGGCAACCCTCGCAAGCGCCAGTATCTATTACAGATTTCCTACAACGCTAATCCCGAGAACGAGGCCAGTCTCATGCTGATCCTCAAGCAATACTGTCGTCAACTCAAATTGGTCAATCTCAAGACCATCGGTCTCAACGATGAGCTAGAAGCTTTTTATCATATCAGCTTTCGCAATCCCAATAAGCACGAAGAACTCATCCAACGACTGCACGAAGTCCCTGATGTACATCACATCAATCTTTACTTCGATGAGGACGACGCCAATCCACCAGCTTAGGGCAAAGTGTAAAGGCGCAAGATTTTGCGCCTCAACAATAGAATCTCCAAGGGCGGCCTCTGTTTGCAGAGGTCTTCGAATGCCGATGCCTATCGGCAGAGAAGTCTCCGATTTGGACAAGGTGTTGATTTTTGCCTTGGGTCTGAGATTTTCCTTTTTGAATAGATATGAGATTTCTCCTCGCTGTGCTCGTTCGAAAGCGCGTTCCGCGCAGCGGAGAATACGAATATCTAATGTGGAAGGAGATGCCTTTTCCCCCTTCGGGAAACGTCTGAACGCAGACAAGCATTCCGCGAAGCGGGCTGCTAAAAACATCCAATTACTGTTTCAAGACAAAGAGAGGGATGTTGCCAAACAAATTGATTGGAGTGTAGGGGTGTTGGCGACCATCGGTGAGGCTTTTGACGCGCTCAGTAACGTATAGATTGAGTTCGAGCAGAGAGATCACTTCATCCTGATTAAAGTCTGCTTCACCATCAAGGCCTTCAAGAATTGCCTTGGTAAAAGCGCCATGACCCCAAATCGGATTTTCGTAGGAATATTCCTTACCGCTAGAAGAAGTCATCACTGTAACGCCCGGTTCAGCATCGATTAGTTCGTTGACTACTTTGTTGAGATTGACCGCTTTGATAGAGGCAAACTCTAGGAGGTCATAGCCAGATTGCCCACTATGACAAGCATCGAGGAAAATCAATTTTTTACAAGGAGTACCATTCATCCCTTCGGTGAGGTCGCGGATGTTCATGGCCGTCGCGAAAAG
>JBGCFA010000046.1:0-22274 GCA_045106675.1 Bacteroidia bacterium | reverse complement strand
ACTTCGATTAAGGACCACTCAAAATGGGCCTGGATTTCTTGATCAATCCGTTCAATCGTCTGATAAAAAACCGCTTCTTTTTGTATCAGCTCACGGCCCATGCCAACCCATTGTCCTCCTTGTCCGGAAAACACGAAAGTGAGTCTCGGTTGACGATCCGGAATCATACCCTCACCTATCAGATTAGGATCAGGCTCTCCATTCAGGAAAGCTTGAAGACCATCGCTCAATTCTTGTCTGGAATTGCCGATTATGGATAAACGATAATCGTACTGGCTACGTCTTAGGCTGGCAGCCTGACATAAATCTCTGATGTTAAGGGATTTATTTGATGTGATTAGTTTTTGGAATCCATGTGCAAGGGATTGCAGGGATTCAGAACCATTGGCGGAAAGGGTTAATAGGTGGCAAGAAGCGTACATTGGAAGGAGGTCTCCAGTTTCCGCTTCCTCTTTCGGAATTTCATTAGCTTCTCGAACGACTAGGTGAACATTGGTTCCACCAAAACCAAAGGAACTAACTCCTGCAATAGCTGGACCAGGGACAATCGGCCAAGGTTCTTTCTCCTTTTGAACCTGAAGATTGAGTTCATCAAAAGGAACATGGGGATTGGGCGAATGATAATGTAGGCTTGGAGGAAGAGTACGCTGCTGAATCGCAAGTACCGTTTTAATCAACCCGGCCATTCCAGCGGCGGCTTCCAGATGTCCGATATTGGATTTCACTGAGCCTATTGCGCAATAACCTTCCCTAGGTGCTGCACCGATTACTGCTCCAATAGCGGAAGCTTCCATCGAATCGCCTAATAAGGTTCCAGTCCCATGCGCTTCTATATATTGAACAGCAGCGGGTGATACCCCTGCGGCTCGATAGGCTTCTCTCAACATCGCTTCTTGAGATTCTTGGCTTGGTGCCATCAATCCATTGGTACGGCCATCTTGAGTCATGGCACTTCCCTTAATCACTGCATGAACTGGATCTCCATCAGCCAAAGCAGCTGAAAGCGGCTTGAGTACGATCATGCCCCCTCCTTCACCACGAACATAGCCATTTGCAGCAGCATCGAATGTTTTACATCTGCCGTCAGGAGCCAGAACCCCAGCTTTGGTAAAGGCAATGGAATGTGCAGGCGAAAGGATCATATTCACTCCTCCTGCAAGGGCCATTTTACTCTCACCGCTACGCAAACTTTGACAAGCCAAGTGTACGGCCGCTAGAGAAGAGGAGCAAGCGGTATCAATGGCCATACTAGGGCCATGGAAATTGTAGAAGTATGAAATGCGGTTAGCCGCAATTGATAAAGCACTGCCGGTACCAGTATGACTAGTAATCCTCAATGGATCAAGTTGGAAATGGCTGTATTCGTTTACCGAGATACCGATAAAAACCCCCGTTTTACTGCCCTTGATTTGTTCTATGCTTTGACCCGCATTATCTAAGGCCTCGTATGCCAACTCCATTAGCAAGCGCTGCTGGGGGTCCATTTGCTTGGCTTCAATGGGAGAAATCCCAAAAAAGAAAGGATCGAATTGGTCAATGTTGTCAAGAAATCCGCCCCAATAGGAAATCGCTTTACCAGGAACAGCAGGATCAGGATGAAAAAAGGCATCTTTGGACCAACGATCTGCTGGAACCTCGGTGATCTGGTCGACACCCTCACTAAGCATTTCCCAAAATGATTCGGGATCGCTAGCACCGGGGAAACGACATCCCATGCCAATAATCGCAATTGGCTCGTTTGCATTAAGGTTTGAAATTTGTTCTCCCGAAACTGCCTCATTCTTTTCCTCCCTGTCAGTCAGGTATTGAGAAAGAGTCAAAATACTAGGATACTCATATGCTAGGGTCGGAGAAAGACGACGGCCGAGGAATTCTTCGAGATCGCCAGAAAGAATAACAACGTCTCGCGAGGAAAGACCATAGTTCGTAAAAGATTCACGAATGTCAATCGTATCCGGCTCCTGGTTTAGCAGCTCTGCGATTTGAGCAATCAGCCAATCCTGAATTTCTCTTATATTAGGCACTTCAATCATGTAGTCTTAGGGTCAAATTAGCACATTTAAGCATCCTACTTTTTAGGGCGTTTCCCACCTACCTGGGCTTGCCAGAAAGCAGTCATCCCGGGGCGACGATCAGGCGTTCCCTGTGGGGTATCAGAACTCATTTTTTTCCACATAAGAGGATATGCCTCCACTGGTGGGATAACATCTAAGCCTTCTGGCTTTTGTATTTTTTGGTTTATTTCTTCGATGAAGGGGGCTAACTCCTCTTGCCTTGCTTTTGCCCTTATGGCCTCTCGTTCCTGGAATTCAGGCAGTACTTCAGCTGCAAAAAGTTCCAAAGACGCACAAATGTCCTCATGTCGATAAGCTCCGCATTGGTGAAGCAGAATCAGTTGATCCACACCTGCATTTTCCAATTCTCGGAAATTTTTGATCAACTCTTTTGGGCTTCCAATTCCCCTCATGCCTGCTTTTTTGCGTTCACGCTCCATTTTTTGATTAGCAGAAACTGGTCTCTTTTGAAACTCTTCCCATAAATTGGTCTGACCGGGTATATGAGTGCCATCCCTCCAATAATGGCCTAAACCAAAAGCAAAGAACTGAGCTCCTTCCTCGCCCAGCTGAATAGCCGTTTCATTATCTTTGTGACACATAAAACCAGTGAGCATGGCTACATTGGGATTCACTGCTTGACCTATTGGTTTGCACTCATTTTTGAAGGTTTCATAATACTCATCTACCCAGAATTTGGCTTCTTCGGCATTCACAAAAGCAAAAGTGAGACCTCCGAGGCCTAGTTGTGCTGCCAACTTTAAACTATCTCGGTTAGAACAAGCCGCCCAGATTGGAGGATGGGGTTTCTGTACAGGTTTAGGTACCACGTTCCGATGAGGCATAGAAAAGTACTTTCCCTGAAAACCGGGATAGGGATTCATGCTCATCATTTTGGCCGTTTCCTGCAAGGCTTCTTCCCACATAGGGCGCTTGTCAACGAAATCCACACCAAAGCCTTCCAATTCCATACGAGAGCCGGATTCACCAGTCCCCCACTCTACCCGTCCTCCACTGAGAATATCGAGCGTAGCCAGACGTTCGGCAGTCCTGGCTGGATGGTTATACTTCGGAGACATCACCACAATACCATGTCCCAAACGGATATTTTGCGTTCGCTGGCTAGCGGCTGCCAAAAAGACTTCAGGAGCAGCAGAATGGCTATATTCTTCAAGAAAGTGATGTTCTTGCACCCAAACATAGTCGATACCAAGTCGATCCGCCAACTCTACTTGCTCCAGCGCCTCGTGAAAAAGCTTCGCTTCATCCCCTTCTTCCCAGGGACGGGGCAGCTGCAGGTCAATAAATATTCCAAATTTCATGTTAAGGTGATTTCTTTTAGGGTCTTGGACAGATAGTTCTCTTTGCAGAGAAAGTGCTTAATTTTCCCACTGGTGGTCCTCGGAATACTTCCCGCTAGGCTGAGTTTGACATCATAAACATGGAGCTCGTGATTTTCGGAGACAGCTTTGCGAATGGCCATGATAATTTCAGGCGCATTAACACCACGGGTATGCTGAATCTCAGCAATGACAATGACTCGTTCTCTACCAGATTCTTCGACAGAGAAAACCGCACATCCTAATGGACGTATGGCTGAATGAGATTGAAGAATGGTTCTTTCGAGGTCATGCGGATAATGATTTTTCCCGTCGATGATGATCAAGTTTTTGAGACGTCCCGTAACGAACAATTCTCCTTCCTCGATAAAGCCAAGATCTCCAGTCCGTAAGAAAGGGCCTTCCTTACTGTCAGCCAAATACGCCTCAAATGTAGAGGCAGTAGCCTTTGGTTTATTCCAATAGGCTTTTGCAATACTAGGGCCTCTGAGCCAGATTTCTCCGATTTGCCCCGGCATACTTGGGCATAGGGTTTCGACATCCACAATCCTTATGTCTTGCCCCGCTATATTTTTCCCAGAACTAATCACAGTTTGGGTTTCAGCACTCTCATCGGGAGCAAAGATTGTCTTATTTTCTTCTATACCTGATTTAAGCAAATTCTTCCTAATTGGCTCTTGATTTTTTGGAGTCCCAACAACCATAAGGGTTGCCTCAGCCAGTCCATAACAAGGAGAAAACGCTTCAGGGCGAAAACCACATGGGGCAAAATAATCGGCAAATTGATCCAATGTCTTGTGAAAGATCGGTTCTGCTCCGTTAAAGGCGACTTCCCAATGGCTAAGATCCAATTGCTCTCTTTGCTCTGGCTTAATCTTCTTGACGCAAAGTTCGTAAGCGAAATTGGGACCTCCACTGGTCGTGGCTTTGAAACGGGAGATGGCTTTGAGCCAACGAATGGGTCTTTGTAAAAAGAGTAAATGTGGGATCAGACTTACGGTGTTCCCGGTATAAAGGGGTTGTAATATTCCACCAATAAGTCCCATATCATGATAAGGTGGTAACCAAATCACGGTTTCACTTTTATTGGACTGCCCAAAGGATTTCTCAATCAATTCAAGGTTATGGAGCAGGTTTCCATGGCTAAGCATTACCCCTTTAGGAGTTGAAGTTGAACCGGAGGTGTATTGAAGAAAGGCGATATCACTCTCTTTGATTATCGGTTTTTGCCATTTATCAGCCCAATTTCCAATCTCATTTTTGTCTGCTACCAATAA
The DNA here is from genome assembly GCA_045106675.1 of Bacteroidia bacterium. Lineage (GTDB taxonomy): Bacteria > Bacteroidota > Bacteroidia > J057 > J057 > JBCAWW01. The sequence continues at coordinate 17,603 of JBGCFA010000046.1, read as the reverse complement.
CTTCATTTTCCTAAACTGATTGCTGATGTCAGCTTTGGTTGCAATCGCCTTAAACAAAGAGTTGCTTACAAGCGCTACAGTAGGTTTTGCGTCAGAAGCAATGCGAAGACTGGTTGCAAGGGTTTTGGCTAAACGAGCTGGATGGGGAGGAGGAACCGGAATCGCGATTAGCTTGGCATACAAACAGCCAAAATATGCTGCGATAAAGTCTAAACCCGCCGGGAGAAGTAAGAGTACTCTATCTCCTGCCTCCGTATTTGCTTGTAGCAAGGCCCCAATCGAACGGGCACGTCGATCCAATTGCTCATAGGTTAAGTCAACTTCTACTTCCTCTCCATCAGTCAGGAATCGATACGCCAATTTTTGCGACTGACTTTCAGCACGCTTTTGCAGAATATCGACAAGAGACATTGGTATTGGGTTCATATATGATACATCTAATTCAAATCGTTCAAAAAATCATATATTCCTCGACTTTACAGGATATTTGAAAATACACCTTTTTTGTAATTATCATATTTCGTAAGACATAATGTATTGATTGATAAAGATCATTCCACTTAAATTACACCGACGCCAAACCCAAAAGCTCTCAAAACAGATCATAACGAACGAAAAAGGTCAAGAGCTAGCCAGAATAAGCTTCTACACAAAATCCCAAACACTGTTATAATACATAGTCCATAAATGAAAGCCCCTCAATCTTATCTGCTGGTTTAACAAACATTCTCTAAGTTTAAGCTATAAAATTGATAAATGAATTTTGTTAATTATACCTAATCTTCTAATTGAATTTTGACAAATATGGATGACAAGCCAAATACGGTCATCGAAAGTTTAGGTGTTTATCTGCCCCCCAAATCATACTCTACCACAGAGGTGCTGCAAGGCTGTAAAAATCAGTTCCGCTTCCCTTTGGAGAAAGTTTCCGGCATTAAATCCAGACGCATGGCTGGTCAGGAGGAATTTTCACTTGACTTAGCAAAAAAAGCAGTAGCTGATTGTTTAGAAAAATCAATGCATGCACCCGAAGACATAGATCTTATCATCTGTTGCAATATTTCAAGGTTTGATGGTCCTGATCGACTCTCCTTTGAACCTTCGACATCGGCTAGGCTCAAAAAACACTTCGGATTTACCAATGCCATTGTATTTGACATTACCAACGCCTGTGCAGGCATGTTTACGGGGATATACATCGTCAACACATTGATCAAAACCGGAGCCATTCGCCAAGGCATGGTTGTTAGTGGTGAATACATCACTCATCTCACCCAAACCGCCCAAAATGAAATCGAAGGTTTTATGGACAATAGATTGGCATGTTTGACCTTGGGGGATGCAGGAGCTGCGATCATTCTGGAAAAAGGTGCTAACAAGCAATCGGGCTTTCAAGAAATTGACCTTCAAACATACGGTCGATACAGTCCTTATTGCATCGGAAAACAAGCCCAAACGGGTGGTTGGATCATGTACACAGATTCAGTCAATTTGACGGACGTGGGAATCAAATCAGGGGCAGAACAAGCCTTAAATGTGCTCCAAAGAAACGGTTGGGAACCGGATGATTTTCAGCATTTGATTTTGCATCAGACTTCGCGCATGACTCTGAACAGCGCCAGAAGAGAGATTAATAAACAGCTCAATAGCAATGTGTTCCATGATGGGAACACCATCAATAACCTGGAACAACGAGGCAATACCGCTTCTACCTCGCATTTCGTTGCTATAGCCGATCAAATTCGAAACAAAAATATTCAAAGTAAGGATAGGGTCGTTTTTTGTATTTCGGCCTCTGGTCTAGTGGTTGGAACAGCTTTATATGTTTTCGATGATTTACCAGATAGATTAGGCCAATCAAAAACTAAGCAAACTAAGACCCGCAGTACTCAAATCGAGACCTCTTCTGTCAACTTGCCTCGGATTCAAATCGAAAGTGTGGCTATAAGCCCTCAGCTGCTCGATAAAGATGAGGATACCCTCGATATGCTTCATCGTACAGCGGAAAATTGCCTAGAGAAATCATCCTACCAGGCCAATGACATTGGCCTCTTAATCCACAGTGGTGTGTATCGTAGCGAGTATCTCTTAGAACCGGCCTATGCCGCTTTGCTGGCAGGAAAACTAGAAATGAATGCCACCATCTCTGAACAAGGCAGCAACAAATCCTTGGCCTTTGATATTTTCAACGGTTCCATTGGATTTTTGAATGCCTGTTTTGTCGCCCAAAATATGATAGCAGCAGGCAATTGCGAGAGGGCTATGGTTGTCGCATCAGAATGTGAAAATAACGCCAAGTTATTTCCAGATCAGTTGCTTGGAATTCGAGAAACCGCCTCGGCCATTATTCTGGATACCCATCCTGAAGAGACTAAGGGTTTCTCGCAATTTTTATTCAATTATGATTTGGAATCACAAGATAGCTATCAAACACATTGTTCTACAAGCAGCCCAATACCTCGTTTAATCATTGATAAAGAACCTGATCTTGAAGAAAAATACCTTGATTGCATCATTCCTTTGGTTGAGCAGATACTGCAACTGGAGGGAATGGAGCGGAATCTAATTGATCGGATTTTCCCTCCCCAAATCTCAAATAGGTTCATAGTTCGCTTAAGCGAACGCCTAAACCTCCCTCTAGAAAAGTTTGTTGAGGTAGTCGGAGAAGGGACTGATCTTTTTTCTTCTTCTCTTCCCTATGGAGTGGAGTATGCCGATAGCACCCAGCTAATCAAATCCGGCGAAATCGCTTTGATGATCGCAGTTGGTTCTGGCATACAAGTAGGTTGCGCGATTTATCATTTTTGAGTTCTACGACAAGCATGAAAAAGGTAAACAAATCTAAACTTCCTCCGGGACCAAAGACTAGAAATCCCCTAGGCCAATTAATCCCCTTTCGAAAGGATAGCCTACGTTTTTTACGAGAAATCACGGATGAATACGGTGATATAGTCCACTTCAAAATGGGACCACTTCGGATAGTTATCCTCAACCATCCGGATTACATCAAAGAAGTTTTGACTACCCAAAACAGTAATTTTGTCAAGGGTCGTCCTTTAGAAATGGCTAAGGAACTATTGGGAGAAGGGCTTCTGACCAGCGAGGGAGAGTTTCACAAACGTCAATCCAGAATCATGCAGCCTGCTTTCCATCACAAAATGATGGATACTTATGCGCCTGCCATGACCGAGTATTCCAACCGTTTGATGGCTGGTTGGGAGGACGGAATGACGGTGGACATGATGGAGGACATGGTGAAGATGAGTACAGGCATTGCCGCCAAAACCATGTTCAATGTAGATATCGAAGCCGAGGCGCCTAATATTAACGAGGCCCTAGAAGCCATTATGGACCTTTTTGGCAGGATTACTTTACCTTTTGCAGAACTTTTGCTCAAATTACCTCTACCAGGAACGATCCGTTTCTTTAAAGCGAAGGCACGACTGGATGAGACAATCTATAAAATCATCGCTGAACGTCAGGCTAGTAGATTGAATAATGGCGATCTTCTCTCATTATTGCTACAGGCCCAAGATGATACTGAGGATGGAGGTATGAGTGATCAACAAATTCGAGATGAGGCCTTGACACTCTTTTTAACTGCATTTGACACAACATCTCTTGCCCTGACTTGGACCTGGTATATGCTTTCACAAAATCCAGAGGTGGAAGCGGAACTTCATGAAGAGTTAGACAGAGTGCTTGATGGTAGGCCGCCGACCCTTGAAGATTATCCTAACCTAAAATTCACTCGCATGGTGTTTGAGGAATCCATGCGGATGTATCCCCCCATTTACCTCATATCTCGCCAAGCGGTAGAAGCGTTCGCCATAGGCGACTATGTCATACCAAAAGATACCATCGTATTGCTGAGTCCTTATTTGATACATCATGATCCACGCTTTCATGTAGATCCTGAACGATTCAATCCTCATTCCTGGACTGATCGACCTCGGACTAAGCAATCCAGATATGAGTACTTTCCCTTCAGTGTCGGTCCTCGTTCCTGCATCGGACAACATTATGCCTGGTTAGAAGGAATCCTGGTACTGGCTTCTATTGCGCAGCATTGGCGCCTAGAACTAGCCCCTGATCATCCGGTTGAGATGGCACAACTCCTGAATTTACGCCCCAAATATGGCATGAAAATGCAGGTCAAGCGGAGAAAATAAGGAGGCATCTTGCATTCGTTGATCCTATGAGTAAATTTTACCATTTATGGCAAGGAGGAATTCCCGAGAATAAGATTGAAGCCAAGCAGATTCATATATGGCGGGCATCTCTTGATCTAAGCGAATTGAAAATAAGAGACCTACTGAAAACGCTTTCTCTTGAGGAAAGAGAAAGAGCTAGCCGCTTTCATTTTGAAAAAGACCGAAAACGATTTATTTCTGGACGCGGGAGCTTACGGCAGATATTGGCTCTTTATCTGGGGAAGCAAGCCCAGGACATTGAGTTTGCTTATACCGCTAATGGAAAACCACTGATACAAACTAGTTTGGGCGCTGAGGCTCTCAAATTCAATTTATCTCACTCTGGTGAATGGATGCTTTTGGCCATTAGCATGGACAGAGAAATTGGTATTGACATCGAACATATTCGCCATAATATAGAGGTTCAAGAGATTGCCCAGCGGTTTTTCTCTCCTGCTGAGATCCGTTCTCTTGAGCAGCTTCATGGCATCGAACAAGTAGAACGATTTTATCGGTATTGGACCCGAAAAGAAGCCTTTATCAAAGCCATTGGAATGGGTATTTCTTTCCCTTTGGAACAAGTAGATGTCTTCCAACAAAGTGGAAAGCTTTGGTCCCCGGTTCAAATAGTTGGAAACAGGGATAATCCTGCGTGGTATAGCAAAGATATTTTTCTAGCGCAGGATTATATGGCAGCAATCGTAGTTGAGGGAGACGATTGTGAGCTTTCATACCGAGAGTTTCATTAAACCGGCTGTTGCCTCATTGCCAAACATCCAACTTATGCAAACCCTATGAGGTAAAGCTTACTAGCCGTCAATAAGTTGTGCCTTAAGAGGAATTAGATATTTTCCAGCGGAAAGAAACACATAGGTCTTATTTTGTCATATGGAAATACTCCAAAAGTATAAACACGAAATTATTCTAGCGATATGCATCATAGGCTTTACGCTTGCCTTTTTAAAGCTCTACGCCATCCTCCTTCCCTTTATACTCGGGCTAATATTCGCTTTCGCATCCATGCCGCTCATTATTCGTATCCAGCGAGTCGTCAAAAAAAGGGCTCTAGCAACTACTCTATTCATCTTTCTCTTGACGGTTTCGCTTCTACTCGCTTTTGTTTTTTCCATTCAATTTATCAATCGAGATTTTCAAAGGATCAATCAGAGTTTCTCCTTACTCGCTTCTAATAATCAAGCAGAAATTGATAATACTGCCCGCAAAGTCAAAGAATATATTGGCGGATTATATGATTTTGACCAACTGGAAAGTACTCTTAGAAATCAGGCAGATTCTTTGAGTCAAAGTGTCAATACGTTCGATAGTTCTCAGCTCGATACTGAAGCGATTCAAGAAGCTTATGCAAAGGTCATTTCGGTTTTCCAAAATGGAGAAGATGAGGAAAAAGAGAAAGACTCAGGTTTCGGCTTTCTTTATATGCTTTTCTCAAGCATTCTTTACTTCGTCCTTATTCTCTATCAGTTTGACTATTTCAAATCCATCCGGCAAAAATACGGCAGTAGTAAAATGAATACTACCATTAGTAACATATTTGAAGATTTCAACCAGAGCTTTATTAGATATTTCAAGTTACGGACCAAAATCGTTTTACTACTCTCTACCCTCTATTTCGTCACCTTTTTAATCCTCGATATCCCAGGCATGATTATGATGATGGGTTTAATCATAATCCTCTCCTATATCACCTATTTACAGTATTTAGCTTTGATACCTCTCGCCCTAAGCTGTTTGGTACTTTCGATTGAGCATGATCACAGTTTTTTGTTTTACTATGGTATAGTAGGCGGAGTGTTTATCCTAGCAAGTATCATAGAGGAACTGGTTCTCACCCCCCGAATTATGGAGAAAAACATTGGTATGAACCCAGTGATCATGGTTCTTGCCCTCAGCGTTTGGAGCTATCTTTTGGGCTTTGTTGGTCTACTACTAGGTATCCCCTTAACTAGCCTGTTGATTATTTACGTCAAGCGATATTTTATCCCTTCTTACTCACACCTTTTGATTGAGGGAGCTCAAAATGAGTAAAGGCCTGGATTTAGAGATAGCGAAAAAAGGACGACTCAAAAAGCTACCCCAAGTTCACCACATAACCCTTCTTCGGATTGACCTTACCATCAACCATTTCTAGATATAGTTTAGATAATTGTTCTATATCAGTAATGAATTCCAGCTCGGTTAAGCTTTTCATATCATTGATGAAGCCTATGAGCGCTTCATTGAGCATTTGATTGGCCTGCTCGGCACCATGCTCTTGATAGAAGGTTTTGAAGTGATTGGGAGCAAAAAAGAACTCCGTCTTGGGGATAGTCGAAAACCTACCCGCCGCCTTCCAATCGGTCAAACCGACTAAAGCAATGTGCATGATCTTTTCCCCAAGGAAATTAGATAGATTTTGTATCAGACTATGATTGCCACTCATATCCACGATCACAGTCTTTTCATTGGCTATGGTTTGATAGTCTTCATAAGATAAGACAGCATCATAATAGCCAGTTTTTTCTACAAACGCAGCGTTCCGCGAAGAGGTAAGACCAATGATTTTTTTACCATCAGCCGTACTATGCTTTCTCAAGTTGAACGCTAGTGCTAGACTCGTTTTGGAAGACGCACTCGTAATAATGATTTGCTCTGCCTCCAAAAAATCCTGCCGCTTCAAAAATTGATAGATAAGGAAGGAGGTAGCAAATAGCGGTTTGATAATCGGCGTATAGTTTTCGATAGCAGGATCTTGAGCAGACTCGGCCTCCACCCGTAAATATTGATTATAAACGGGCGCCATTTCCTGACGATGGGACGCACTATCAGAAAAACCAAAAGCCTTCAGCTTGTGCGGTATCACGGTACAATAGCGGGACATAGGGAAATAGCCATAATAGCGTTCTCCTACTTTGACTTCAGGATGTTCCGTGGCTACAACCGTCCCGTATCCCCACACAGGAATGATCCCATAAGGTTCCTCTGTTGGAAAAAAATTCCAATATTTCAGTTTATAACCACTCACGGCATAGGTGATATTATTGGTGGTCAGAGCATATTTATCAATGGCGAGTCGGACTTCTCCATTGGCTAAGTCCTCAAGCTCAGGTTGGATTGCCTTGACTTGGTAAATATTGTTTTTTTCGACCTGAAATATTTGGTTCATTATGGTGGTTTAGGGTAATTGATTAGAGGCAATTTATTTCTTCCCTCCCCCAAACAATCTCGCAAAGAATCCTTTGATCACTGACCACATCAAAGCCAAAGCATTGACGGAATTATCCTTTGCTGGCGCTGGGGTAGCAGTTGCCTCCAAAGCGCTTGGAGTTGAATCTATATTCGTTTCAGGCTTAGTAGTATTAGCAGTAGGGCTAGTCTTAGTCGGAGCTTCCGCATCAAGTGCCGCTTTAAAACTATCTATAAATTGATCAGCTAGCTTATCCGAAACATCTACAATCAAGCGAGAACCAAATTGTGCGAGTTTGCCCGTAACACTGATTTCCATTTCGTATCCGACCTCGGTGCCTTGAGAGCCGTTTTCGCTGAGTTTACAATCCAAAACCATCCCAGCATTACCCTTGCCTTTACTGTCCATCCCATCACCAGTGATGACCATGTGCTTTGAGGCTTTATCCCGCTTATCAAGTTTTATTGCCCCATCATATTTTGCTGATACTGGCCCAAATTTGATCGCAACTTTGCCTTTATAATTTTCTTCATCAATCTTTTCCGTCAGGCTCGCACCCGGTACACAGCTGACAATCTTTTCCGGATTGCTGAGGTAGGCCCAAACGTGTTCTATCGAATGTTCAACTTCAAATTTCTTTTCAATATTCGCTTTCATCTTTCTATGCCTTAGTTGTAGCCTTTAGTTTATAGTAGATTTCTGATGATTAAGATAAATGATTCCATGCTTTAATTCTTCATTTTCCAAGCAACAAATACCTAATAGCCTTTCAAATTAGCCAAGCGATCCAAATGGAAGTTGGTGTCGCCAAAGCTTTGTTGAGCAACTCGAGCCCTTTTCAAGAAAAACCCAATTTCCTCATCATCCGTCATCCCTATCCCACCAAACATCTGGATACCTTCATTGCTGACCAATTTGTAGGTTTGCCCGAGTTTTGCTTTGGCAAGACTGGCTAGGTATCCGAGATCAGAGGAGCCTCCATCGATCGCCTGCAAAGCTTTAATTACGACAGATTTACAAAGCTCGATCTCCCCAAACATGATCGCCATTCGATGCTGTAAAGCTTGAAAACTACCAATCGGCACCCCAAACTGCTGGCGTTCTTTGAGGTAGACCAAGGTTCGGTCAAATGCTTCCGTAATCCCGCCCAACATCTCAGCCGCTAGTCCGATTCGTGCTACATCAAGCGTATAGTCTAAGAGCGAATGTTCATCCCCACTTTCTAACCTATCAGCCGCAGATACTTTTACATTGTCAAAAGAGATCGTCGCCGCGTTCCGGCTATCCATCATCTCTGTTTTATTGATATTGATGCCACTGGCTTTTGTATCTACGACAAAGAGCATTGTTTTTTGGACTCCTTCGGAGAACGCACTCACCACTAGCTTGTCAGCAATATGGCCATCTAGCACGAAGTGCTTAGTACCGCTAATCAAATAATCATCACCATCAGGATTAGCCTTGACGTTCTGCGCAGCAGACTGATGAAAATTGCCCTCCTCATGCGCAAAGGCCATAATTAGTTTCCCCTCAGCGATAGCTCCCAAACATGCCTCCTTTTGTAATAGATTAGTGCTTTTTTCAATGGCTGTAGCACAAAGCAATACTGTAGCAACCATTGGCGAAGCGGTCAAGGTCCTACCCATCTCTTCGAGTATTTGTCCTAAGCCAGTATAACCAAAACCAAGGCCGCCATAAGCCTCAGGAATTGCAAGGCTAGCCCAACCCATTTCCGCCATTTCGGCCCAGACTTGAGGATCGTAGCCAAGGGGATCTTGCGTATCTCTTAGCCGCCTTAGTTCGGTGATAGGAGATTTGGCTTTCAAAAAATCCCGAGCCGAAGTTTTGAGCATTTGCTGCTCTTCATTGATAATCAATGCCATAGTATTTATGATTATAGCTAGGGCAGCCCTAGGATTCTTTTTGAAATAATATTGAGTTGAATTTCGGAAGTACCGCCTTCGATAGAATTACCTTTGGTTCGGCAAAATCGTTTGGCTAAGTCATCTTCCCACGAAAGTCCGGCAAAGCCATGCAGACTCAACATCGTCTCAAAACGCCGCTTATTGAGCTCAGTGCCGTAATATTTAAAAAATGAGGATAATGCACCAGACGCATTTCCGGCTTTGGCTTCATCGATAGCGCGTTCTATCGTTAGATCGAAGATCGCCTCGTCCATTTCAAAGGTGGCAATCTCTGTACGCAGCATTGCATCAGGTAGACGATCTTGAAACTGCATTTGTTCTTTAGCAATTTGAGAGAGCGCTTTGGGTTTATTGGTATCCCCAAATCCACCAATCATTTGCCGCTCATGGGTCAGGAGAAATTTTGCGATGCTCCACCCCTTCCCTTCTTGTCCGATCAAATTTGTTTGCGGGACTTTCGCGTTATCGAAGAATGTCTCACAAAAGGGCGATTTGCCACTGATCAGTTTAATAGGTCGCGTACTCACTCCTTCACTGGCCATGTCGATCAACAGGAAGCTGATACCGCTATGCTTGGGAACTTCAAAATCAGTCCTGACCAAGCAAAATATCCAATCAGCTTCATCGGCATAGGATGTCCAAACCTTTTGACCTGAGACGAGGTAATGATCCCCACGATCTTCCGCTTTGGTTTTGAGTCCGGCAAGGTCACTACCTGCACCTGGCTCACTATATCCCTGACACCAACGCACTTCTCCCCTAGCGATCTCTGGGAGGAAGCGCTTTTTTTGTTCCTCGCTGGCAAACTTCAATAAAGCGGGGCCAAGCATGGAAATCCCAAAACTAAATAGCGGCAGACGGCAGCCTAAAGCGGTCATCTCCTCACTTAGCACTTTTTGCTCCATGCGGCTGAGTCCGCCACCACCATATTTTTTATCCCATTGGGGAACGGTCCATCCTTTGGCAAGCATCCGTTCAAACCAGACCTTTTGGTCTTCAGAGTCAAACTGAGGATTGCGGCCACCTTGATAGAGTTCTATAAAGCTTTTTACGGGTTGGCGCATGCTCTCTGGGCAATTAGCACTCAACCAATCCCTCGTCTCTTGGCGAAACTGTGCCAAATCTGTATTGGATTGCTTTTCTGTCATCTGAATATCAGTAAATGATTAAGCAGGAATTATGCGGTATAGGCCATCGCAATAAACTCAGCCACGCAGGCGGGTTTAGCTTGTCCTTTGAGTTCAAAAGTGATTTTAAGTTTGTAGCGAGCGGCATTGTCTTTCATCCCAAATTCTAAGAGCATAACTCGCCCTCTCAATTCGGCATCGACTGGGGTTGCGCTAGGAAAGCGCACCTTATCTAGTCCATAATTGATCCCCATCACCACATCGGCCACAGAATAAGTCTCATAAGCAAACTTAGAAGCTAATGACAACACCAAAAAACCATGAGCAATGGTAGTCCCATAAGGCGAATCAGTGGCAGACTTGACCGGATCAATATGAATCCATTGCGGGTCTTCGGTAGCCTCAGCAAATTGATTGATGCGGGCTTGCCCTATCTTGAACCAAGGCGAGAGCCCCAGTTCATGGCCTACCTTGGCTTGCATATCGGCGAGTAGAGCAAAATCAGTAGCGTAGGGAGTATCAGTAGTAGCGTCCATATGTAAAAGCGAAAATGATTTAGACAGGATAGGCTCCCCCATTGGCGTGTAGGGTAATACCACTAATAAAACTCGCTTCTTTAGAAGCTAAAAAGAGGTAAGCATTGCCCATATCTTCTGGTGTACCAATACGACCAACTGGGATCATTTTTATCCCTGCGGCAACGACCTCATCCGGCATACTGGCTGTCATATCGGTCTCGATGAAACCAGGAGCGACACAGTTGACCGTGATGCCATATTTCCCGACCTCTTTGCAGAGTGAACGAGTGAAGCCTTGGATGCCCGCTTTGGTGGCAGAGTAATTGGTTTGTCCAAAGGCTCCAGCCACAGCGTTAATCGAAGATGCTGATACGATACGACCGTAGCCAGCGGCCTTCATATGAGGTACTACCGCCTTGGCAGTAACAAATAAACTATTGATGTTGACATTGATAACAGAATGCCACTCCTCATCGGTCATTTTCATGAAGGAGCGATCACGGATGATACCGGCATTATTGATCAAAATATCGATCCGACCATATTCGGTCATGATCGCATCCACCGCGTCTTGGGTTTCTTTGCGAGAAGTGACATCTACTTTTTGGGAAAATATCTTGCCGCCAGCGGCTTCAATCTTTGCAGCAGTTTCGGCTCCACTGTCCAATACATCCCACAATGCGACGGTAGCTCCCGCATCACAAAAGACTTTACATATACCGGCTCCGATCCCTTTTGCGCCGCCAGTAATGATGGCCACTTGGCCTGTTAAATTCATCATGCTCAAATATTGTTTTGAGAGCTTAATATAGTAAGTTTCGTCTCTTAACAATCTAAATATGGATTTTACTCAGATCATTTATCAGCAAAAAGGAGCCGTTGCATGGATTAGCTTGCATCGTCCCGAAAAACTCAATGCCCTTACTCCTGTGATGATGGCAGAATTGAGAGCAGTGCTGACCGATATCCAAAGCAATCAAGATTGCCATATTGTAGTCGTCAATGGTTCGGGCAAGGCTTGGTCTGCAGGGGTTGATTTGGCGCTATTTCAAGAAATCAAAGTTGAACCGGGCTTCAAGATGCATGAAGATGGCGTGGCGGTGATTGATATGCTGGAAAATATGCCGCAGGTAACGATTGCGATGCTCAACGGCTATTGTTTTACCGGAGCGATGGAACTAATGCTAGGTTTTGATATGATCGTGGCTGCCGAAGAGGCAAAAATTGGGGATACACATGCAAAATGGGGGATTCCACCCAAATGGGGCATGACTCAACGCTTACTCAATCAGGTGGGTATGCGTAAGGCCAAGGAGCTTTCTTTTACGGCAGAAGCCATTTCCGGGATCGAAGCGGCGCGCATTGGCTTAGTCAATCAGGCCGTTCCCCTTGGGGAACTCCAGAACACCGTAGACACTTTGATCACAAAGATCCTCGCCAATAGTGCTCAAACCATCGCCGCAGTCAAGCAGCTCTATCAGTTTGGAAATACTCATAGCTTGACTGAAGGAATCACCTATGAGCAAGAATTTGAAATGCAGCCAAATGATAAAACAGACAAGTTAAAAAACTTCAAAAAGGAGATATGAAGCGAAGAAAATTGATTAGCAATTTGAAGAATAATATAAACACCCCAGGAATATTCTAGTCCCTAATTAATATATGCCATAAAAAGGTTCAGGCCTAGGCATTTTGAGTGCGTAAGAATTGACAAAAAAATAAGGAAATGAGGAGATACTCTCCTGCGATTCCTTTTCAATAAGAGATGATATTTTTTATTTCATTTTGCCGGTTCGAGATCGAATCGGACTTATCCCTAAATCTGATTTCCCAAGGACCATTACCATAGCTCATGACCCAAGTGCCTTTCATCAAACTACTGCCATCATATTCGCCTTTGTAAAGGACCGTATGCTTGTCAAGATAGCTTTTGATCATGTCCACCTCACTGCCATTGGTAAGCGTTCCCTCAAGGGTAAACATACCTACGACATCATAACCTCCTCCACTGATGGTATCTTCTTTGATCGAGACAGTCAAGCCATCCATCTCTTGTCGGCCAATCCCCATTTGCTCCCACCAGCCACTACAACGTGTCGAATCCATTGTGTTTGATTTCCTATAGCCTAAAAATACAAAAAAGGAGACTAGCTATACTAATCTCCTTCGATCACCTTCATATTTGCCTTAACGGCTATCCTCCTCAGTGAGGATTATCTTTTTTCGACTTTAAAACTTTTCGCAATTTCTCCGTTGGGACTCAATACACGAATAAAATACAAACCGCTAGCTTGCTGGCTAAGGTCAAATTCGGTATTGATGTTTTTTTGACGGCTAAAATTCTGTGCGGTCACTGAGGTCAAGCGACCTTGCACATCATATACTGCGATTTTTAGATCAACTACTTCGCCAGCTTCTAGCTCTAGCTGCACTTTCCCATTGGTGGGATTGGGATATAATTTATAGCTAAGACTAATTTGAAGCGGCTTTTCGATGGCAGTATTAAATGGCGGATTGCTTTGATGAAAGCCTTGATTCAGTATAAAAGCGCCTGTTTCTAAGGTAGTTACCGCCATTTCTCCGACGGTGTATTCAATTTGTGCATTGCCCGCAGTAGCAGTTCCTCCAGTAACACCAATCACAAAGCGATCGAGAGATTGGGCCGTTCCAGTGAAACTGAGACCCATGAGACAGAGCAAGCTAAAAGCCGAAACTATTTGTGAATATTTCATAATTAGATTATTGAACCTTACCGTAAACGACAAAGTAAAAATTAGAATTTGTAGCAACACCTAACCCATCAACAATATTGATCTCAATCTCCGTAGCATTAACTCGGTTAGCGGTAACAATCTCATCGTTAGGAGAAGTACCAAAAGAAGTTGCAATAATTACAGGTTGCCCAATCACTGTTTTATTTAAAGTCACTCTATACTCACCTGATGTACCAGTGGTTTTGGTTAGAGATGCGACGCCGTAATCCGTGATTAAAGTAGCCGTAGTTGAACCAGAGCTCACATATCCATAGGCAATAGGCAAAGCATTGGCGTACACTCGGCCTTTTGCAGGGCTTGTGACACCATCCAACTCGTCCTCTACGGTAACATTAAAAAACTCCGCAGAGCCATCTGTACGAACACGAGCCTCTACGGTAGAGCCTCTTTGCATTTCAATAAATGCTGCGCCATCGGGAGCGCCAGTTTGCGTTCGGATTTCCAAAACATCATTGCCTGTGGCAGTATTGAGCTTCTCAAAAGTCACAAGACGCCCAGTGGCATTACTGTCAGAAACTTCAAATAGATCGCTAGGATTAGTTACTAAGCCGATGCCCACATTGCCAGTACTATAGGTAATATTTGAGCCAGTTTCCGTCCAAGGGCTTCCTCCTGGCAAAGTAACAGAACCGCCACCAGCAGATAGAGAAAGAGTGCTACCACTCACGCTCAAAGCTTGAATTTCGTTATTTGGATCAGAATCGGCATCATTGACAGCATCTGTTTGATTGGTCCAACTGCTACCATCCCACTTCAAGACATCGCCTGTTACCGCTGGGCCGATATTGACATCGGTGAGATGATCGATCTTCATATTTGTGGCTATTTTGCTGTAGGGCACAGTTTCCAGTTGAGTCTCGCCCATATTGGTGCCATTGATTTCGACACGCAGAAAGTGAATATCAGCGCCCCAATCGACGGTATTGAAATCACCAGCTTCGACAGTGCCTTTACCGACCACGACTGAAAATAGAGCATAGTCATTAGTGGTCGGAGTATGCGATTCTCGATAGACTTCAGTTCCAGTAGCACTGCCTTGCAGAACGTAAAAACGGAGATTGATGGTTTCATTGGCTTGTAATGCTCCGGCAGCATTACGGGCTACGGCTTGATAAGAGATGCCTTGACCAAAGCTCTGCAAACTCCCGAGCATTGCCACAGCAATGATTAGAAGATAGGGATAGAGTCGTTTCATAAATCGATTTAGTTTTCTATCCTGACGTTTGCCTAAGCAACTATACATCCTGCTTTGACAAATTTGCTTTGTAGACAAGACAAGTTGGATTAATTTAGCTGTATGGCAAGGCGAAAACTTTCAAAGGAACTCAAGGAAGCAATCCTCCTGATGTCTGAAAAAGAAAAGGATAAATTGCTCTTAAGGTTGATCCCCAGTAATTCGGGTTTGGTAGATCGGCTCGAATTTGAATTACTAGAATTTAGCGAAACCCAAAAGGATCGCCGAGATGACTTAGCTGGAGAAATCGTCGAAAAAATCGACCTGGTACACCAAGCTTATTATCCACCACCATCTGCATTACGGGATTTACGGTCCTTAAGCACTGCCATCAATCGGCATGTGTTCGCCACTAAAGACAAGTTTGGGGAGATCTCACTCAATTTGCTACTGATGAACCATACGTTAGAGACTGCCAGTCCTCGATTATTTGCGGGTTCTACCCATAAAGCAGAGATGCTCCGAAAATATCTCATTAGACGAACCCTCAAAATCATCAAGCTCCTCCCTAAACTACATGAGGACTTACAATTTGATTTGCATGCAGATTTTGAAGCCCTTGGCGAACGCTTCCTCCAACATCGCCAAATCACTTATACCGCTGCCTTTTTCAATCTCAATTTAGATGCCCTTACAGCCGGAGAATTTGAAAGCTTAGTCAACTGATCATATGAGTCAAAACGAAGAGATACGGCCTGACTTAGCGGCCTTGCAGGAACGACTAGCTTATATTCTTGATCAAAATCGGCCTGAAGCAGTCGCCAAGCGTCATCGCAAAGGCAAACGAACCGCTAGAGAAAACATCAAAGATCTGGTAGCCGAGGATAGTTTCACCGAGTATGGCTCTCTCTTATTAGCAGCTCAACGTGGCCGCAAATCACTCCAAGAACTGATTGAGCAAACCCCAGCCGATGGCTTGGTTAGTGGTATTGCAAGCGTCAATGCAGATTTATTTGCGGAAGATGAGGCTCAGTGTATGATTATGAGCTATGATTATACCGTCCTTGCAGGAACGCAGGGAGCATTTAATCATCAGAAGACTGATCGCATGCTATCTATCGCAGCGAAGCTAAAACTTCCTATCATCTTCTTTTTGGAAGGTGGGGGCGGTCGTCCGGGTGATGTGGACTTCTATCCGATTTCGGTAGGCGGTTTAGACATCATGACTTTTACGGCCTTTGCAGGCTTGAGTGGGAGCGTTCCGCGAATAGCGGTAGTAGCAGGATATTGCTTTGCCGGCAATGCAGCTCTCGCAGGTAGTGCAGACGTGATCATCGCGACTGAAAACAGCTCTATCGGTATGGGAGGACCGGCGATGATTGAAGGCGGAGGATTGGGAAGTTTTCACCCCAAGGAGATCGGTCCATCTGATGTCATGAGCAAAAATGGTGTGATCGATATATTGGTCAAAGACGAAGTCGAAGCTGTGGCAGCAGCGCAAAAATATCTATCCTACTTCCAAGGCCCAGTACAGGATTGGGAGTGTGTTGATCAAAACGCACTGCGTAAACTCATCCCCGAAGATCGTAAATGGGGTTATGATGTCCGAAAAGTAGTTTTTGCCCTAGCTGATACAGATTCTGTCTTAGAATTGAGGGCAGCGTTCGGCAAGGCCATGCTTACCTTCTTTGCTCGTATCGAGGGTAAACCGATTGGGATCATCGTCAATAATCCACGCCATCTAGGCGGAGCAATTGATGCCGATGCTTCAGACAAGGCTGCGCGATTTATGCAGCTTTGCGATGCTTTTGGGATACCGATTCTTTCTCTCTGCGATACGCCTGGTTTTATGGTAGGTCCAGACTGTGAAGCGACTGCTATGGTGAGGCGGGCTTCTCAGCTATTTGTAGTAGGAGCAGCGCTTAAAGTGCCGTTTATGACCATCATTTTGCGCAAAGCATATGGCTTAGGCGCGATGGCCATGGCAGGAGGCAGCTTTCACAAACCATTATTTACGATTGCTTGGCCGACTGGAGAATTAGGAGCAATGGGGCTAGAAGGAGCGGTACGCTTAGGCTTCAAAAAAGAACTAGCGGCAATCCAAGATCCGACTCAACGTCAACAGCTTTATGATCAATTGGTAGAGCAAGCTTATGAACAAGGCAAAGCCATCAACGCCGCCTCTGTGATGGAAATAGATGAAGTGATAGATCCGAAAGACTCCCGAACATGGATCAGCATGGTGCTAAAAGCCAAAGCGGCTACTGCGGATTAAGTTCCGTTCTCATCATCAAAATAATACAGCCATCCCCTTCCAAAATCTTCAACTCCCAACAGCTCGATAGAATTATGTCTACTGAAGTTTAGCACTGAAATAAAAGGCTCTAGTCAAAGAGCTAGCAGGAAGTATGAAATCACAATTTTATGATTGACAAAAAGAGAATGCTGTATATATTGTATTACAGTTAGCACAAGCCTTTTTGTATGGAAATGAGTCTCTATCCACCGAGCCCGACACAGAATACTGATGCGCTCACCAAGCCAAAATCTGCTTATCTACAGCAGGTTATTCTCAACTTAGTGGCAGTCGCCCTATTTATGTTGATATACTTTGCCATGATTGTAGGGGCAGCTTATCTACTTTATTGGGCAATTATATTTCCGATCGAGAAAGTGAATCGTTTGACACTTTTTCTCAAAATTGTCGG